>NZ_JBSFHO010000093.1:0-1041 GCF_053597075.1 Streptomyces sp. NPDC001514 | reverse complement strand
GATTTCAGCTACGGGGGTCTTACCCTCTACGCCGGACCTTTCGCATGTCCTTCGCCTATCCATACGGTTTCTGACTCGTCTCATCGCCGGCAGACAATGAAAGAGAGATCCCACAACCCCCACGACGCAACCCCTGCCGGGTCTCACACGTCGTAGGTTTGGCCTCATCCGGTTTCGCTCGCCACTACTCCCGGAATCACGGTTGTTTTCTCTTCCTGAGGGTACTGAGATGTTTCACTTCCCCTCGTTCCCTCCACACTGCCTATGTGTTCAGCAGCGGGTGACAGCCCATGACGACTGCCGGGTTTCCCCATTCGGAAACCCCCGGATCAAAGCCTGGTTGACGGCTCCCCGGGGACTATCGTGGCCTCCCACGTCCTTCATCGGTTCCTGGTGCCAAGGCATCCACCGTGCGCCCTTAAAAACTTGGCCACAGATGCTCGCGTCCACTGTGCAGTTCTCAAGCAACGACCAGCCACCCATCACCCCGCCGAGATTCAGCGAGTTCACTGGGGCCGGCATCCCGAAGGTCGGACCAGCAGGTCCGTACCCTCAGATACCCAACAGCGCGCCGGGCACGACCCCTCGATGACACTCACGTTCCACGCCGAAGCAGTACTGGTGATCCATCAAGCGACCGTGCCGAATAATCAACGTTCCACCCATGAGCTGACCACCGCCGGACACTCGCCGGCGTAGTGGCTCTGTGACCGCCGAAGCGGTCAAAGATGCTCCTTAGAAAGGAGGTGATCCAGCCGCACCTTCCGGTACGGCTACCTTGTTACGACTTCGTCCCAATCGCCAGTCCCACCTTCGACAGCTCCCTCCCACAAGGGGTTGGGCCACCGGCTTCGGGTGTTACCGACTTTCGTGACGTGACGGGCGGTGTGTACAAGGCCCGGGAACGTATTCACCGCAGCAATGCTGATCTGCGATTACTAGCAACTCCGACTTCATGGGGTCGAGTTGCAGACCCCAATCCGAACTGAGACCGGCTTTTTGAGATTCGCTCCGCCTCGCGGCATCGCAGCTCTTTGTACC
>NZ_JBSFHO010000092.1:0-1303 GCF_053597075.1 Streptomyces sp. NPDC001514 | reverse complement strand
CTTAGGTTCTAACGATCACCGCAACACCCGACCTTCGGGGACGCGATGGCCTTCGAGATCCGAGAGATCCGGACACCGCAGGGGAAGAAGAAGCTGGCCCGTGAGCGGGAGGAATACTTCCGGCTCATGGAGCAGGGGGTAAGCAGCCGAGAAGCGTGCCGGATCGTCGGCATCAACCGGCGTACCGGCAAGCGGTGGCGCAACGGCACCAACGCAACGAAAAACAGACCCGCTCAGCCCGCACACAGAGTGCGGGCTGAGCGGGTCGTTTCGTCGTCGCCGCACCTGACGCAGGAGGAACGGCTCTACATCGCCGATCAGGTGCGGGAGAAGGCATCGGTGCGGAAGATCGCGGCGGAGCTGAAGCGGAGTCCGTCGACCATCAGTCGGGAGATTTGCCGCAACCGGCATCCCGGCAACGGCCAGTACCGGCCCTATGCCGCCCAGGCCCGCGCCGAGTCCCGGCTGCCCCGCCCCAAGCCCAGCAAGATCGCTCAGAACACAGAGCTGCGGGAGTTCATCCAGGGCCACCTGGACAAGCGGTGGAGCCCCGAGCAGATCTGCCAGGCTCTGCGCAGGCACTTTCCCGACCGGCCGGAGCTGCACGTGGCGCACGAGACGATCTACCAGGCGCTTTACGTCCAGGGCCGCGGAGAACTGCGACGGGACCTGACCAAGGTGCTTCGCAGCGGGCGTGTGCGACGCAAGCCACGACGGCAGGCCCAGCAACGCCAGCCCCGCTTCCGCGACCCCATGGTGATGATCAGTGAACGTCCCGCCGAGGCGGAGGATCGGGCCGTGCCAGGTCACTGGGAGGGCGACCTGATCATCGGCAAGGACGGCGCCTCAGCCATCGGCACGCTCGTCGAGCGGAGCACCCGCTACGTGATGCTCCTGCACCTACCAAACGGGCGTGGAACCGAGTTGGTCCGCGACGCCTTGATGGAGGCCGTCACGACGCTGCCGGCCCACCTGAAGCGGTCCCTGACCTGGGACCAGGGCAGCGAAATGGGACGCCACCACGAGTTCACCGTCGCCACCGACGTCCCGGTCTACTTCTGCGATCCGGCCAGCCCCTGGCAGCGGGGCTCGAACGAGAACACGAACGGCCTGCTGCGGCAGTACTTTCCCAAGGGCACCGACCTGTCGGTCCACACCCGCGAGCAACTGGAAGCCGTGGCAGCCGAACTCAACGGCCGACCACGAAAGACGCTCGGCTGGGAAACCCCAGCCGAGCGCCTCTCTACACTGCTTGCAACCGCCCAACACTGATCACGTGTTGCGACGACCGCTGGAATCCGCC
>NZ_JBSFHO010000091.1:0-1363 GCF_053597075.1 Streptomyces sp. NPDC001514 | reverse complement strand
CTCCACACCTACAACCACCACCGCTGCCACACCGCAATCGGAGGGCAACCTCCGATCAGCCGCGTCAACAACGCTGCGGGTCAATACACCTAGCATCGACGTCATCCGACCGAGGAGAGCGTCATGGCAGATCTCGAGCTCCGCGACGACCGGCCGGCTGGAGGCTTACGAGGAGGGCGTGTTCGCCGGACACATCGCCTACTTCACGATGACCGGCGAGCCCCCGGCGCTCGTCGCGGTGCACACCGTCGTGGAGCCCGAGCACGAGGGGAAGGGCGTGGCCGGCTCGCTGGTCCGGGAGTTCTACACGATGGGCGCCCGCGAAGGCGTTCCGGTCGTGCCGCTCTGCCCGTACGCCGCAAAGTGGGCACTGCGCCACCCCGACGAGGCACCGGTGCCGCCGGCCGAGCTGGTGCGCGAGGCCGAGCGGCAGCTGAACGAGGAGCACCCGGGCCTGTGACGACCCTGCCCGCCGGCTCCCGGCCGCCCGCACCGTCCGCCTCGGCCGCGGCCTCCGCCTCCGCCTCTGCCTCCGCACCCGTGCTGGCGCTGCTGCACACATCCCCGGCCCACATCCCCGTCTTCGACGCGCTGCGGGACCGCGACCACCCAGGGCTGGAGCTGCGGCACCTGGTGGACGAGAAGCTGTTGGCACGTGCCAGGGCCGAGGGCCCGGACTCGGTCACCGTCGTGGGCGCTGTCTGGGCCGCACTCGCGGCGGCCGTCGCACAGGGAGCGGGCGCCGTGCTGTGCACCTGCTCCACGATCGGTGCCGCCGCGGAGGGATGCGCCGAGGCCGTGGGCGTGCCCGTGCTCCGCGTGGACCGGCCGATGGCCGCGGCGGCCGGTACCCACCGCCGCATCGCGGTCGTCGCGGCGCTCGAGAGCACTCTGGAGCCCACCGTCGCGCTGATCCGCGACGAAGCGGGGGAGCGCAGCCCGCGGATCCGTACCCATGTGGTCGAGGGCGCCTGGGAGTTGTTCGAGGCGGGTGACCGGGAGGGGTTTCTGGACGCCGTGGCCGCAGCCGTCGACGGAGTACCCGACGCCGAGGTGATCGTCCTGGCTCAGGCATCCATGGCGGGTGCGGCTGCCCGTGCCACGACGGCCGTCCCCGTACTCTCCAGCCCGCGCCCCGGCCTCGCCGCAGCGGCGGTCGCCGCCGCGCGGGCCACCGCCGCCGCGCGCCGATGACTGGATCCGCCGCGCGTGGGCACCCGCAACAGGAGAACCTGGATCTGTACGGCCCCACTGATCCCGGGAGCCTCGCATGACACACCCCCAGCCACCGCCCACACCCCCGATTCCGCCGCCGTCGCCCGTCCCGGGCCCGGGTCCGGGGCCCGGCCCCGTCCCGCCGCCG
>NZ_JBSFHO010000090.1:0-1386 GCF_053597075.1 Streptomyces sp. NPDC001514 | reverse complement strand
TTCATCGGAAACTCCTTGCGTGGAAACCCGGGCCTTCAGGCCGGGGAGGAGACGCATCCTTGGCCCGGAGTCGCGAAGCGGCGGAGCTCGCTGTGTTGTCAGTGGTGGCCGTTAGGTTGATCGCATGCATCTGCGGTACTCCTTCCGGATCGAGCCGACGCCGGGTCAGCGTGTTGCGCTGGCCCGTACGTTCGGCTGCGCCCGGGTGGTCTACAACGATGCGCTCGCCGTCCGTAAGGCGGCGTGGAAGGCGGACCGGTCGAAAGTCCCGACCGGGGCTTTGGCCCGCCGGGTGATCACGGAGGCGAAGCAGACTTCGGAGCGGGCGTGGCTTGGCGAGGTGTCCGTGGACGCGTTGCAGTCCTCTCTTCGGGATCTGGATGCCGCGTACAGGAACTTCTTTGACTCGGTGTCGGGCAAACGCGGTGGGCGGCGGATGGGCCTGCCGGTGTTCAAGAGGAAGTCCGACAACCGGCAGTCGGTCCGCTTCTCGAAGAACGGGTTCCGGCTGCGGGACAACGGCCGGCTGAACCTGGCGAAGATCGGTGACGTCCGGGTCCGCTGGTCCCGCCCCCTGCCGTCCGCACCCTCCAGCGTGACCGTGATCAAGGACTCCTCCGGCCGGTACTTCGCCTCCTTCGTGGTCGCCGTCGACCCCAAGCCGCTGGAGCCGGTGACGGCCGAGGTCGGTATCGACCTGGGCCTGACCCACTACGCCGTCGCCTCCGACGGGAAGGTGATCGACAACCCGCGGTTCCTGCGCCGGGCCGAGCGCCGACTGCGCAAGGCGCAGCAGGTCCTGAGCCGGAAGGTGAAGGGATCTGCGAACCGGGCCAAGGCCCGCATCCGCGTGGCCCGCGCACACACCAAGGTGGCGGACGCACGGCGGGACTGGGCACACCAGCAGACGTCGAGGCTGGTCCGCGAGAACCAAGCGGTCTACCTCGAAGACCTGGCCGTGTCCGGCCTCGCCCGCACCCGCCTGGCCAAGTCCGTCCACGACGCGGCATGGGGGATGTTCCGCCGTCTCCTGGAGGAGAAGGCCGCCCGTGCCGGACGGCATGTCGGGGTGGTGTCGCGGTGGCTGCCGTCGTCCCAGACCTGTTCGGTGTGCTGGGTCGTGGACGGCAACAAGCCGCTGCACGTGCGCACCTGGCGGTGCGGCGGCTGCGGTACCGAGCATGATCGTGACCTCAATGCGTCGCGTGTGATCCTCGCCGCCGGGCAGGCGGAGAGGCTAAACGCCCCTGGAGGGCCGGTCAGCCCTGGAGTGGAAATCCCACGCCAGGCACGGCCCGCTGAACGGGGAACCCACCCGAAGCCCCAGCCGGTACCCACCGGCCGGCAGACGGGAATCCTCGCCCTTTAGGGCGGGGAGGATGTCAA
>NZ_JBSFHO010000089.1:0-1423 GCF_053597075.1 Streptomyces sp. NPDC001514 | reverse complement strand
CCTAGTGTCATGCGCCTGAAATCCTGAGTGTTAGTCAGTACCTTGTTGGCATGTCGCATCCGGGACCTTCTGCTGTGGAGATCGTGCTGTCCGAGGACGAGCGTGCCGAGCTCGTGCGCCGGGCGGGATTACCGGACCGGCGCACAGCCGAGCGGGCCCGGATCGTCCTGGCGTGCGCGGATGGCATGTCGAATGCGGGTGCCGCGCGGGCTGTTGGCGTCGCCGTCAAGACGGTGGCCAAGTGGCGCCGGAGGTTCTCCGCAGAGCGGATGGCCGGGCTTGAGGACGATGCCCGCATTGGCCGGCCGAAGGCCGACCTGGTTCTGAGCGAGGCCGAGCGGGCCCAGCTGACCCGGTGGGCCAGGCGCGCGAAGACCGCGCAGTTTCTGGCGCTGCGCGCGAGGATTGTGCTGCGTTGCGCGGAGGGCGGGACGAACAGGCAGGCCGCGGCCGATCTCGGTGTCGATGCCTCGACCGTGGACCGCTGGCGGGCGAGGTTCATCGCCGAACGCCTCGACGGTCTGCATGACGAGCCCCGGCCGGGCCGGCCGCCGTCGATTCTGCTCGACCAGGTCGAAGACGTGATCGTGGCGACCTTGGAGTCCACGCCGGGCAAGGACACGCACTGGTCGCGAGCGTCGATGGCCGCTCATACGGGGCTGTCGAAGTCGACCATCGGGCGGATCTGGAAGAGGTTCGATCTCAAGCCGCACCTGCAGGACTCCTTCAAGCTTTCCACCGATCCGCAGTTCGTGGAGAAGGTCGTCGACGTCGTCGGCCTCTATCACAATCCGCCGGAGCGGGCGGTCGTGCTGTGCGTGGACGAGAAGAGCCAGATCCAGGCTCTGGACCGCTCGCAGCCGGTGCTGCCGATGATGCCGGGCATGCCCGAGCGTCGTACTCACGACTATTTCCGGCACGGCATCACCAGTCTGTTCGCCGCCTTCAACATCGCCGACGGCACTGTTATTGGCGAACTCCACCGCCGTCACCGGGCCATCGAGTTCAGGAAGTTCCTGATCACGATAGACAAAGCCGTGCCCCGCGAGCTGGATGTGCATCTGGTGTGCGACAACTACGCCACCCACAACACCACCGAGATCAAGACGTGGCTGGCCAAGCACCCCCGCTTCCACGTGCACTTCACGCCGACCGGATCCTCCTGGATCAACCAGGTCGAGCGCTGGTTCGGCCTGCTGACCGACAAACTCATCCGCCGTGGCGTCCACACCTCCATCAAGGCCCTGGAAGCCGACATCAAGAACTGGATCGCCACCTGGAACGAAAACCCCAGGCCGTTCACCTGGACCAAGACCGCCGACGAGATCCTCAACTCCCTCGCCGACTACCTCACCAAGATCAGGTCCACCACCGACACAACCAGGAAGAAATAACGCTCCGGATTTCAGGCGCATGACACTAG
>NZ_JBSFHO010000088.1:0-1608 GCF_053597075.1 Streptomyces sp. NPDC001514 | reverse complement strand
TAGCTTGATCTTTAACGTCCGGCGTCGAATGGTGCGTCGAACTTGATCACTCGGTTCGGTATCCGGCGTACACGGAAGCGGCCTTCGTCTGAACATGTGCTCCGACCAAGGAACACACACGTCCAGCACGAAGGCCGTGAGGATGAGTCTGCTGCATCGCGACGCCCGGCAAGGGCCGTTGACGGAACTGTCATGCTTCCGGGGCGAGTTCTACGCCTGTCTCACCGCTCGTTCGGACGCGTTGTTCGAGCTGGCTGATGCCGTTCTGTGCGGCGACGGGCCGGTGAGGTCCCTGGTCGAGCTGTCGCTGGTGGGCGAACATCGCCGCGGCCACGGCGGACTTTACGCGGCTGTGGCCCGCGGCCGGGTGGATGCGGGCCGGCTGCGGCGGGCACTGGCCGCGGTGCCACTGCCGCGGGCCGATGACGGCCGGCTGGTCCTGGCCGTCGACGTCACCTGCTGGCTGCGGCCCGACGCGCACACCTCACCGGACCGGATCCTGTGTCACACCTACGGCCGGGGCAAAGACCAGCACATTCCGGTTCCGGGCTGGCCGTACTCGATCATCTGCGCACTCGAGCCGGGCCGCAGCTCGTGGACCGCCCCGCTGGACGCGTTGCGTCTGGCACCCGGTGATGACACTGCCACCGTTACCGCCCGCCAGCTGCGCGAGCTGCTCGAGCGACTGATCACAGCAGGGCAGTGGCAGACGGGCGACCCGGACGTCCTCATCGTCGCGGACGCCGGATACGACGCGCCCCGCCTGGCATTCCTGCTCAAGGACCTGCCGGTGCAGGTGCTGGCCCGGATGCGCTCGGACCGCGTCCTGCGCAGGGCTGTCCCGCTCCGGCAGCCGCACGTCCTGGGCCGGCCACCCCGGCATGGAGGCGAGTTCGTCTTCGGGCAGCCCGACACCTGGGGCACTCCGGACACCGAAACCATCACCGACACACGCCTCTACGGCACGGCCATCGCCCGCTCCTGGGACCGGCTCCACCCCAGGCTGACCCACCGCTCGTCCTGGGCCGCGGCCGACGGCACCCTGCCCATCGTGGAGGGAACAGTGATCCGCCTGGACATCCACCACCTGCCAAGCGGAGCCATCCCGAAGCCCGTCTGGCTGTGGTGGTCCGGCACCGACGCCACCCCGGCTGACACCAACCGCCTCTGGCAGGCCTACCTACGACGCTTCGACATCGAGCACACCTTCCGCCTGTTCAAGCAGACCCTCGGCTGGACCACCCCGAAGATCCGCACCCCAGAGGCGGCCGACCGATGGACCTGGCTGATCCTCGCCGTTTACACCCAACTGCGTCTCGCCCGCCCACTCGCAGCCGACCTGCGTCGACCCTGGGAGAAGCCAAGCCCCCCGGACAGACTCACGCCCGCCCGTGTCCGCCGCGACTTCCGGCACATCCGCCCGAAGACCGCCTGCCCGGCCCAAGCACCGAAACCCTCCCGGCCCGGCCCCGGACGACCACCAGGCCGAAAGAACACCCGGCCAACCCAACGCCACGACGTGCACACACCACGCAAGACGCAGCCAACGAAACGGCAAACGAAGAAGACAACGACCCCCAAACCCCGCCGCACAGGTTAAAGATCAAG
>NZ_JBSFHO010000086.1:0-1672 GCF_053597075.1 Streptomyces sp. NPDC001514 | reverse complement strand
CGTGCACACACCACGCAAGACGCAGCCAACGAAACGGCAAACGAAGAAGACAACGACCCCCAAACCCCGCCGCACAGGTTAAAGATCAAGCTAGGGCGTGTGTCGGAAGTGCTCTAGGTTGGCTGACGTGAGTGCGCGGGGGCGGAGTTACAGATATGTCGGACCGGTCGAGCTGAAGTCCGCGGTCCGGCCTGGTGGCGGTGGGTGCCGTATCAGCTCGGTGGCTGACTTCGGCAGCTGGGTCGCTGAGCGATCGGCGGCGGAGCTGGCCGAACCGTTCACCTTCGTGGTCGGCATGGACGGTGTGCTTCGACTGGCGCCGCGACGAAGCGAGCACGTGGCCTGTGCCGGCGGAGACATGGTTCTGAGTGCGGGCGAGATCAGCTTCATGTGTGAGGCAGACCGGTGGACCGTGAGCGAGGTCAACAACCAGTCCACCGGCTACTGCCCGGACATCAGCTCCTGGTCGGAGGTCGCCCGTGCTCTGGACGACGTAGGGCTTGAACGGCCCTCCGGCTTCACCCACGAGGTGGTGTTCCGGCGGTGTCCCGACTGCCAGGAGCACAACATCGTGCGCGAGGACGACTTCGTCTGCGTCTTCTGCGGCAGCGACCTGCCTGCGGCGTGGAACGTGGATTCCACCGTGTGACGGCCGCGTGTCACAGCCACTCGTTGATGGCAGCGACGAGGACGGTCGCTTCGTAGCGGACGGCGAGTTTGTCGTATCGCGTGGCGACAGCGCGGTGCCTCTTGAGGCGGTTGATCCCGCACTCGACCGCGTGACGCTCGCGGTAGTCGGCCGGGTCGAAATGCGGCGGCCGACCTCCGCGGGAGCCGAGCTTCTGGCGGTTGCGCGCCTGGTCGGCCTTGTCGGGGATGGTGCAGCGGATCCCGCGGCGGCGCAGGTAGGCACGGTTCTTGCGGGAGGCGTACGCCTTGTCCGCCCGCACGCGATGGGGGCGGACGCGTGGCCGGCCCGGCCCGATGCGGGGCACGCGGACCTTCTCCAGTACGGGTTCGAACTGCGGCGAGTCTCCGCGTTGTCCAGCGGTCACCACAATCGACATGGGCCTTTGGCCCTGCTCGACGGCCAGGTGAAGCTTGGTGGTGAACCCGCCGCGCGAGCGCCCCAGCCCATGATCACCGGGCTCGGTGAACACGCCGCCCGGCGGTTCCTTCTGCAGTTCACCCTGCTTGCGAGCCCCGGCCGCATGCTGATGGGCGCGGCACACCGTGGAGTCAACGCTCAGGTCCCACGTGATCGCACCCTTCGCGTCGGCCAGGGACTGGAGCCGGGTGAGGAGCCGGTGCCAGGTGCCGTCCCGCCGCCACCGGCGGAACAAGTCGTAGACCCGGCCCCACGGCCCGTACTCGACGGGCACGTCCCGCCACGGAACACCGGTCCGGACCCGGAACCGAATGCCATCGATCAGCCGCCGCCGAGGCCAGATGGGCGGCCGACCTGCCCTCGTGCCCTTCGGCAACAACGGCTCCAGCACCGCCCACTGCTCGTCCGTGAGATCTCCCCGCCCCATGAACCGAGATCATTTAGCGCTCAAGATCCACTTTCGATACACGGCCTAGGTGTATTGACCCGCAGCGTTGTTGACGCGGCTGATCGGAGGTTGCCCTCCGATTGCGGTGTGGCAGCGGTGGTGGTTGTAGGTGTGGA
>NZ_JBSFHO010000085.1:0-1833 GCF_053597075.1 Streptomyces sp. NPDC001514 | reverse complement strand
CCTAATCCCTTGCTAAGGGCGTTCCGAGAGAGCGGTTGTTCCTCGGGATGTTCGAGTGCCGGATCGTGACATCTAGTGGCTGCCGGGCGGGCAACGCCTCGCTTTAGACAGTGTGCGCGGTCCTGGTGCTTGTGGTGGTGGCGGTCTCGTGGGCGCCGACGGATGCCTTGGATCCACCCGGCCGGGAGGCCCCTTCGCAGAGCGGCGGCGTCCGGTGCCTTCACGGCCGCCACCACGATGAAGAAGTTGACGGTCGTGGGCGTCGAGCGGATGTCTTGTTGGCACTAGACCTTCGAGGTCTCTTCGAAGATGGGCGACCGCTCGGCGCCTTCGACCGTCAACACTCGCCACCTGATCGCTCGTTGATGTTTGTGGTGCGAGCCCGCCGCACGGTGATCTCTTGTTACGCCCGAGCCGCTTGAGCTCCTGCGGAGACCGAGGCCCGTGGGGTGCGCTGGTGCCACGAACGGCTAGTGAGGTGGAGGCACATCCGCAGGGCGGTTGATGCCTGGGATTAGGTCGCTCGCGTGGCCCGCATGCGCTCGTGACCAGCGTAAACACCTGCACTTCAGGGAGGGACATCTTGATCTACTGTGGAATCGACTGGGCGGAACGCACTCACGACGTCGCCCTGGTCGACGACGCCGGCACACTGGTCGCCAAGCGGCACATCACCGACGACGCGGCCGGCTACAGGCTCCTGCTGGAGCTGCTCGCCGAGCACGGCGACACCGAGGAGAACCCCATTCCCGTGGCGATCGAGACCTCCCGGGGTCTGCTGGTCGCGGTGCTGCGGACTGGGAAGCGGAAGGTGTACGCGATCAACCCGATGGCCGCCGCCCGCTACCGCGACCGCCACTCGGTCTCCCGGAAGAAGTCCGACCCCGGCGACGCCCTGGTCCTGGCAAACATCCTGCGCACCGACATGCACGCCCACCGGCCCCTGCCCGGCGACTCCGACCTTGCACGCTCGATCGCTGTCCTGGCCCGCGCCCAGCAGGATGCTCTGTGGAACCGGCAGCAGATCGCCAACCAGCTCCGCTCCCTTCTGCGCGAGTACTACCCAGCCGCCCTGGCAGCCTTCGCCACCTGGTCCAACGGCCTGTGCCGCCCGGAAGCACGTGAACTGCTGAAGGCCGCACCGACCCCCTCTCGGGCCGCGCGGCTGACCCGCACCCAGCTCCAGGCCGCCCTGAAGCGAGCTGGCCGCAAGCGCGGCATCGAGGCGGAGGCCGACCGCGTCCGCGACGTCTTCCGCGCCGAGTGGGCCCACCAGCCGCCGCTGGTCGAGGACGCGCTCGGCAAACAGATGCTCGCCCTCCTCATCCAGCTGGAAGCCGCCTGCACCGCAGCCGACCAGCTCGCCGAGGCGGTGGAAGAGGCGTTCCCTCAGCACCCGGACGCCGAGATCCTGCTGAGCTTCCCCGGGCTCGGCATCCAGCTCGCCGCCCGGATCCTGGCTGAAATCGGGGACGACCGCACCCGCTTCGCCGACGCTCGCGGCCTGAAGGCATACGCCGGCTCCTCCCCGGTCACCAGGGCCTCCGGCAAGAAGTCGGCCATCACACGGCGGTGGGTGAAGAACGACCGACTCAACCACGCCGGATACCTCTGGGCCTTCGCCTCACTCCGAGCATCTGCCGGAGCCAACGCCCACTACCGGCGACGACGCGAGCACGGCGACTGGCACGCCGCCGCCCAGCGCAACCTCTTCAACCGCATGATCGGCCAGCTCTACCACTGCCTCCAGCACTGCAAGCCGTTCGACGAACACACCGCCTTTCCCACCGAACTCGCCGCTGCGGCTTGACGCGTTGGCATCGTGAGGTGTCT
>NZ_JBSFHO010000084.1:0-2180 GCF_053597075.1 Streptomyces sp. NPDC001514 | reverse complement strand
ACTCGCGCGAAGCGCGGTGACCACGCGGCGGAGCCGCATATCGGATGCAGCGCAGTCCAGGACACGAGCCCCGGAGCGGACCCGGACGGCAACCGACCCGGCACGGGGCATCCCCGACCACCCAGCCCGTCCGGCGCTTGAGGACGGACACACCGGCCCACCCGGCGGTACCGGGTGCATACTCAGCCCGTCCGGCGTTTGAGGACGGACACCCGGGTCGCGCCCGCGGTATCGGCGCGCACAGCCCGTCCGGCGTTTGAGGACGGACACCCGGGTCGCGCCCGCGGTATCGGCGCGCACAGCCCGGCCGGCGATTGAGGACGGACACACCGGCCCACCGTCACGGCAAGGGCGCGCCCGGAACCGGGGTGGCAGGGGTCCCGGACCCGGAGGGTCAGGCGCGGGGCGCGCAGCCCAGGACGTGGGCCTTGACCAGCGCGCCGATCTGCGGGTCGCGGCGGCGGAAGGCCGCCACCAGCTCCTCGTGCTCCTCCGCGTAGGACTTCTGCTTCGTGCCCAGCCACCGGATCGACAGCGCCGTGAAGACCTCGATCCCGAGGCCCTCCCAGGTGTGCAGCAGCACCCCGTTGCCCGCCGCCCTCACGAGCTCCCGGTGGAACGCCACGGTGTGCCGTACCTGCGCCGTCCCGTCCGCGGCGCGGTCCGCCTCGTACAGCGCCGCCACATGCGGCTCCAGGGCCGAGCAGTCGGCGGCCAGCCGCTCCGCGGCCAGCTCGGCCGCGATCTGCTCCAGGCCGGCCCGGACGGGGTAGCTCTCCTCCAGGTCCGCCGCCGTCAGATTCCGTACCCGTACACCCTTGTTGGGGGCCGACTCGATCAGCCGGAGCGACTCCAGCTCGCGCAGCGCCTCCCGTACCGGCGTCTGGCTCACGGCCAGTTCCGTCGCGATCCGGCGCTCGACGATCCGCTCGCCCGGCTTCCAGCGGCCGCTGACGATGCCCTCCACGATGTGCTCGCGGATCTGATCGCGCAGCGAGTGGACGACGGGCATGGTCATGGACCGCTCCTTCAAGAAGAGAAGACCCCTAGACAATACGGCGGCGGCCCCGCCCGGAAGTACTCCCGGGCGGGGCCGCCGCTGGTGAGGCTGGTTACAGCCGAGTAGCTCGGCCGTGACGCCGTGGCTCAGAGGCCGAGCTCGACCTCGAACTCGCCGGCCTCCAGGATCCCCTTGACCGCCGTCAGGTAGCGGGCGGCGTCGGCGCCGTCCACCAGACGGTGGTCGTAGGACAGCGTCAGGTACGTCATGTCCCGGACGCCGATGACCGTGCCCTCGGCGGTCTCGATGACGGCCGGACGCTTGACCGTCGCGCCGATGCCCAGGATCGCGACCTGGTTCGGCGGCACGATGATCGTGTCGAACAGCGCACCGCGCGAACCGGTGTTGCTGATGGTGAAGGTCGCACCGGCCAGCTCGTCCGGCGTGATCTTGTTGCCGCGGACCTTGGCCGCCAGGTCGGCGGTGGCCTTGGCGATACCGGCCAGGTTGAGGTTGCCCGCACCCTTGATGACCGGGGTCATCAGGCCCTTCTCGGAGTCGACGGCGATGCCGATGTTCTCCGAGTCGAAGTAGGTGATGGTGCCCTCGTCCTCGTTGATCCGGGCGTTGATGACCGGGTAGGCCTTCAGCGCCTGGGCCGCCGCCTTGACGAAGAACGGCATCGGGGACAGCTTGACGCCCTCGCGGGCGGCGAACGCGTCCTTGGCCTGGTTGCGCAGCCTCATCAGCCGCGTGACGTCGACCTCGACGACCGAGGACAGCTGGGCCTGGCTGTGCAGCGCCTTCATCATGTTGTCGCCGATGACCTTGCGCATGCGGGTCATCTTGACGGTCTGACCGCGCAGCGGGGACACCTCGAGGGCCGGGGCCTTCTTCGCGGCGGCCGGAGCGGCGGCGGCCGGAGCCGGAGCGGCAGCGGCGGCCTTCGCGGCCTCGGCGGCGGCGATGACGTCCTGCTTGCGGATACGGCCACCGACGCCGGTGCCCTTGACCGTGGACAGGTCCACACC
The DNA here is from genome assembly GCF_053597075.1 of Streptomyces sp. NPDC001514. Taxonomy (NCBI): domain Bacteria; kingdom Bacillati; phylum Actinomycetota; class Actinomycetes; order Kitasatosporales; family Streptomycetaceae; genus Streptomyces; species Streptomyces sp. NPDC001514. The sequence goes on along the minus strand of NZ_JBSFHO010000084.1, from coordinate 149 downwards.
GCTCTCGGCGGCGAGCTTACGGACCAGCGGCGTGACGTACGCGCCCTCGTCCGCGACCGCGGCGGCGGGAGCCGGAGCGGCCGGGGCGACAGGCGCGGCCGGAGCCGGAGCCGCCGGGGCGGCCGGAGCCGGAGCGGCAGCGGCGGGAG
>NZ_JBSFHO010000083.1:0-2240 GCF_053597075.1 Streptomyces sp. NPDC001514 | reverse complement strand
CAGGAGTAACTATTCACGTTAATGGTGATAAAGTAACCGTTGATTTCGACGAACCTGTTCGAGCAATTACTCCCGGACAAGCTGTTGTTTTCTATGATGGAGAAGAATGTCTTGGTGGTGCGATGATTGACGTAGCCTACAAAGCACAAAAAGTAATGCAATATCAATAAAATATTGACCTGTCAAAGTTTTGACAGGTTTTTTTGAACAAAAAAAGAAACGGTTTTCATAACTTGTCGATAATATTTCTGTACATAATAAAATACTTCGCAAATTGTAAAATGAAGTTAGCCACCTTGAGTCAAGCAAAAAACATCTGAATCTCTTATACTAGAAGTTCGACCAAATAGTATAAAAAGGAAATTCAGATGCAAGACTATTCTATCACAAGCCAGAGCAAAGGGAAACACCTGACCAATCAAGACCGTTTAAACATTGAACGTTGGCACAATAAAGAAGGACTGAGCAACCGTGAGATTGCGCGCTTATTGAATAAAGCTCATGGGACGATTGACAGAGAGATGAAGCGAGGGGAAATCCAGCTCAAGCGGAAGGTAAAATACTCTGCTAAAAAGGCTCAAGAAAATTATGAAGGATTGAGGGCTCACAGTGTTCGTCCGAGTAAACTCACGACTGAGATTGATTGTTATGTGAGTACACGTCTTAAAGAAGACAAGGACTCTTTGGAAGTCATTCATCAGGCTCTAAAAGGAGTTTCTCTGAGCAGCCTCTACAATTGGGTCAACTGGGGCTGGTTAGAAGCCAAGCGTCATCATCTTTTCTATCCGCAGTATAAGGCGGCAAAGAAAATCAAACCTCGTGCGCCAAAGCATCCTTTTGGTAAGTCTATTGAAGAACGGCCTGAGTTCATTAACAATCGCTTAGAAGTGGGGCATTACGAGATTGACACGGTCATTCTTACGAGAGCTAAGAACAAGGTGCTTTTGACGCTCACAGAGCGAAAATACCGCACGGAGATCATTCGCTTGATTGATGGGAAAACAGCACAGGCGGTCAATGATGAGCTGGTGGAACTTCAAAAAAGTTATGACTTCAAATCCATTACCCCTGACAATGGCCATGAATTTGCAAGGCTCTCTGAGGTCGTAAGCTGTCCAGTTTACTATGCACACGCCTACGCGAGCTTTGAGCGAGGGACGAATGAAAACCATAACCGAATGATTCGTAGGCATCTGCCAAAAGGCACAACAAAGACGACCCCTGAAGAAGTCGCCGCTATCGAGTATTGGATGAACCATTATCCAAGAAAAATGTTCAACTATAAGAGTTCATATGAGATGAGCTTGGCTGGCTAACTTGGACTTGCAATTTGCGTTAAAGAAAAATCACAAGTTCAAAAAACTGGAGAAGCGGCAGTTGTCAAAGTAGTAGAAAGTCAAGCTCAACTTTATGAATTAGATCATGATGATGAGAAGCTGAGTCTGTCAGAATTGCTCAGTGCAGGGATGATTACTCAAAAACAAATTTCTGCTTACGATAATTACTATGATCAGAATAAAAATGAAGAACGAAATTTTAATGACTAAAGCATTTACTTTACTAGAGTCTCTTCTAGTTTTGTTGATTATTTCTTTTATCACAACTCTATTTTCTTTAGAAATAATACAAACAATCCATCTTTTTAAGGGAGAATTGTTTGTTCTTCAATTTGAAAATTTCTATAAAAGGAGTCAAGAAGATGCTGCACTGCTTCAAAAATCTGAAAGTTTAGTTGCTAAAAATCAAGAATTAATCTGTGAAGATAGAAGTATCACAATTCCAAAGGAGGTAGCAGTTAAAGATTTTACAGTTAAATTTGATGATAAGGGAGAGAATTCTAGCTTACAAAAACTCACAATTTCTTTACCTTACGAAAAAAAGTTCATCACTTATCAATTGGAGATAGGCAGTGGAAAATTTAAAAAGAAAATCAGTTAAGGCATATTTGCTTTTGGAAAGTTTAATTAGTATAGCTCTACTCGCTTTTCTAGTCAGCTTTATCGTAAGTTCTCTTGTGCAAGTAAGACAAAAAGATACGGAAGAAAATCAAAAGATTGAAGCTTTAAACGTGGCACAAATGGCGATTGAAAGTCACTTAACAGAATTATCAATCAACGGTTCTGATATAAAGATAAAAGAAAACCAAAATTTACTGATTATTAGTAATCATGGAAAGGAAATTATGCGACTTGAACTTCAAAGTTAAAGAATTTACCTTGTTGGAGTGTTTGGTGGCTCTT
>NZ_JBSFHO010000082.1:0-2379 GCF_053597075.1 Streptomyces sp. NPDC001514 | reverse complement strand
TCAGACGAAGGCCGCTTCCGTGTACGCCGGATACCGAACCGAGTGATCAAGTTCGACGCACCATTCGACGCCGGACGTTAAAGATCAAGCTAGTGCCGTCGGTGCTCGGGTCTGCTGGAAGCCCGTGAGACGCAGGTCCGGGAAGAGGTCGCACGGGTGAGCCCTCGCGCCACTGCACCGGCCGGGCCACCTGCTTCCCGGCCTGCAAGACCAGCTCCTTCACGCTCCTGGCTGCCTCGGGATAGGCGACCACGGGACACCGGCCGCGACCGTTGCAGGGCGGCGTGCAGACCGCCGCGTCGCCCGGCTGGGCGGTGACGGTCGTGGAGATGCCCACCACGTAGTGCAGCCCACGCGCCTCCAGACCGAGCCGGAAGGCGGCGGTGTCCCCGTATCCGCCGTCGGCGACGACCAGGGGACGTCAATGCCCCAGGCCCCAGAGCCTGCCAGTTGCCTTCCTCACCGAGCCGGGCGGCCATCGGCTCCACCGACTTGCGCCGCCCGTCCAGCAGCAGACCACGCAGGTAGACCGCTCCCCACCGGCGCTGATCGGCACGAGCGAACGGCTCGAACACCGCCACGAAGTCCTCCAACTGACACCGGACTTCATCCAACTCCCCAGGCTTCACACCCGGTCAAAGACCGTGCGATCACGACACGCTACCGACGAATGAACCTGACCCTAGAGGGTAAGCGCGATCTTTCCCCGGGCGTGGCCGGTCTCGCTCAACTGGTGCGCCGCGGCTGCGTTCTCGAGGGTGAAGGTGGCTGCGACCGGCACGGTGAAGCGGCCCTGCTGTGCGAGGGAGGCTGCCGCGGCGAGTCCGTCGACCGCCTGCGGGTCCGCACCGGGCCCCGCCGTGCGCGACAGGTGGACTCCGTACTTCGCGGCGTTCAGGTCGGCCACGGTCACCACCCGGTCCGGGCTTCCGGTGAGGTCCACCAGGTCGGGCAGTGATCCGGATCCGGCGCAGTCCAGGACGACGTCGACTCCGTCCGGTGCCAGGGCGATGACCCGTTCGACCAACCCGGGGCCGTAGGTGGTCGGTGTCGCACCCAGCCCCGCGACGAACTCGTGGTTGCGTGCGCTGGCCGTACCGAGGACGGCCGCGCCGCGGGCCACCGCGAGCTGGACGGCGACCGTGCCGACCCCGCCGGCCGCGCCCTCGATCAGCAGGGTCGTGCCGGTGCCGACCTTCAACCGGTCGAGCGCGCGCGTGGCGGTCTCGACGTTCGCGGCCGCGCCGCCGGCCTGCTCCCAGCTCAGCGCGTCGGGCTTCGGCGCCCACGCCGCCAGGACGGCGTACTCGGCGTTCGCGCCACCGAGCTCGGCGAGATCGATGATGCCGAAGACCGCGTCGCCCGGGCGGATACCAGTGACTCCTGTGCCGACCTCGTCGACCACACCCGCGGCGTCCACCCCAAGCACGTGGGGCAGGCGCAGCGGCATCATGTCGCGGAACCGGCCCGAGCGGAGGTAGCAGTCGGCGGGTGTGACACCAGAGGCCCGTACGGCCACCCGGATCTGACCCGGTCCTGCGTGCGGTTCCGGCACGTCGCCGACCTCAAGGACACTTGCGGGACCGTACTGGGAGAATCGCAGTGCTCTCATGGCGCCGGACGCTATCGGAACACCCCGTCCGTTTAGCTAAAGTGAGAGCGGTGACGAACCCTTTGCCTCGCTCTCTGCGCTCCGACGCCCGGGACAACCGCGAGCGCATCCTCGCCGTTACCCGGGCGACCTTCGCCGAACAGGGCCTGGACGTACCGATGCGCGAGATCGCACGGCGTGCCGAGGTCGGCCCGGCAACTCTCTACCGACACTTCCCGACCAAGGAGGCGCTGGTCACCGAGGTCTTCACGGAGCAGATGGCGGCCTGTACCGCCATTGTCGACGAGGGGCTGGCCGATCCGAACCCATGGCGCGGCTTCTGCCAGGTGATCGAGAAAGTGTGTGAACTGCATTCACGGGACCGGGGCTTCACCGCGGCGTGCGTCTCAGCCTTCCCACGCACGATCGACTTCGCCGCGGCCCGGGAGCGGGCACTGGGCAAGATCGCCGAACTCGCCCGCCGGGCCAAGGAGGCGGGAAAGCTGCGCCCGGACTTCGTCCTGGATGACCTGATCATGGTGCTCATGGCCAACGGCGGCATCCGGACCACCTCGCCGGCCACCGCGGTGGCCGCATCCCGGCGCTTCGCCGCGCTGCTGATCCAGGGCATGCGCACCGAGCCGGTCATCCCGCCGCTGCCCCCAGCGGTCCGGCTGCCGCTGGCGGTTGTGACCTAGCTTGATCTTTAACCTGTGCGGCGGGGTTTGGGGGTCGTTGTCTTCTTCGTTTGCCGTTTCGTTGGCTGCGTCTTGCGTGGTGTGTGCACG
>NZ_JBSFHO010000081.1:0-2593 GCF_053597075.1 Streptomyces sp. NPDC001514 | reverse complement strand
AGCCCGGCCGCGGCGCCCGGCGGTGTGAGCCGCCGCCACCAGATGCCGAGGACGAGCAGCGGGCAGAACGAGGATGCCGAGACGGCGAACGCGAGTCCGACCGCGTCCGCGACCGGCACATCGGTGGCGACGACGCTCACGGCGAGCGGCACCGCCATCGAGACGACGGTCGCGAGCCGGAAGTGCCGCACCCCGCGCGAGGGAAGCACGTCCTGGGTGAGGACTCCGGCGACGGACATGGTCAGACCGGAGGCGGTGGAAAGGAACGCGGCGAACGCGCCGCCCGCGAGGAGCGCTCCGAGCAGATCCCCCGGAATGCCGCCGATCATCCGCTCGGGCAGGACGAGCACGGCCGCGTCGGCCTGGCCGGTGAGGGCGAGTTCGGGGGCGTAGATACGGCCGAGCGCGCCGTAGACGGGCGGCAGCAGATAGAAGACGCCGATCAGCCCGAGCACGACGAGGGTGGTGCGGCGCGCGGCACGCCCGTTGGGGCTGGTGTAGAAGCGGACGGCGACATGGGGCAATCCCATGGTGCCGAGGAAGGTCGCGAGGATGAGTCCGTACGTGGCGTAGAGCTGATACCCGTCGCGTCCGCCCGCGAGCGGCTGGGACCAGCTGAACGGGTCCGCGCCGGTGGAGGCGCGCGCGGGCACCTCCGAGCCCTGGGGGAAGGTGAGGCGTGTCCCGGCGTCGATGCGGTGGGTGCCCTCGTCGAGGGTGACCCGGTCCTCGTCGTGCCGGGTGCCGTCGATGCTGCCCGAGACGCCGACGGTGAGCGGCTGCTCCAGCTCGACCCGTACGGTGTCGTCGATCCGTACGGCGGTGTGCTCGCGGAAGACGGTGGGCGCGTCGAACCGGGCGCGTGGCGCGTCGTCGCCGAACCAGGCGGCGACGAGGAAGAGCGCGGGCACGAGCAGTGCGGTGAGCTTGAGCCAGTACTGGAACGCCTGGACGAACGTGATGGAGCGCATCCCTCCGGCGGCGACCGCGCCCGTGACGACGACGGCGACGACGAGTCCGCCGACCCAGTCGGGCGCGCCGGTGAGGATCTCCAGGGTGAGTCCCGCGCCCTGGAGCTGCGGCAGCAGATAGAGCCAGCCGATCCCGACGACGAAGAGGCTGGCGAGGCGGCGTACGGTGGCCGATTCGAGCCGGGCCTCGGCGAAGTCGGAGAGGGTGTACGCCCCCGAGCGGCGCAGCGGGGCGGCGACCAGCACCAGCAGGACGAGATAGCCGGCCGTGTAGCCGACCGGATACCAGAGCATGTCCGGGCCCTGGAGGAGGACCAGTCCCGCGATGCCGAGGAAGGAGGCGGCGGAGAGGTACTCACCGCTGATGGCGGCCGCGTTCAGTGCGGGCTTGACGGTGCGCGACGCGACGTAGAAGTCGGAGGTGGTACGGGATATTCGCAGGCCGAGGCCGCCTATGAGGACGGTCGCGAGGACGACGAAGGTGACGGCCGTCACCGCGTACGTCTGGTTCACCGGCTGTTCCCCACGAGCGGCGTCAGCGGCCTTCGACGAGCCCGGTGAAGTCGCGCTCGTTGCGCTCGGCCCGGCGGACGTACCAGCGCGCCACGAGCCACATCACCGGATAGACGACCACGCCGAGCATCGCCCAGACGAACGGCTCGGGCGAGGAGAAGGAGCCGAGCACGGCGGCGGGGAAGGCGAACAGCAGCGGCAGGGTGCCGACGAGGAGGACGAGCACGCCGAGGGCGTACAGCCCCGCGCGCAACTGGCTGCGCATCAGGGAGCGGACGTAGACGGTGCCGAGCGGAGTCTGCTCGCTGATCTCGGAACGGGCGGGGGCATGGCCCGGCCTGCGGCGGGCTCCTCGCGGCACACCCGTGACCACCTCACGGCGGGGTGGCTGCTCTGCAGACATCGTCGTCCGCTCCCGGCATCTCGAGTCGGCTCGTTCGCGTTCGGACAGGGGTCCGAGGATCTACGGAGTCTACGCAGCGGCGATGACGGCGGGTAGGCACCGGGTGGTCTCGTCCCGGTCTCGGTGGCCCCTCGGCCGCCCACGTCTCGGCCAGTGGACCCGGGCGGTGGGCTCGGGCAGTCGGCCGGGCCCGTGGGCCCGGTGCACGGGCCGGGTGCACGGGCCGGGTGCACGGGCCGGGTGCGTGAGACCCCGGCCCGTTGGCTCGGTGCGTGGACCCGGGCCGCTCCGGGGGCGCACCTCTCACCGGCCCGCGCGTTGGCGGGTGCAGTCGGCAAGGGCGATCTCCAGTTCGACGTACGACTCCTCGGCGCGACGGAACGCGACTTCGAGGGCGGCTTCCGCGCGCGGACCGACGAGCCCCTGCGCGGACTCCCGGATCTCGTCCAGCACATCGGCCCAACGGCCTGCCGCGCTCCTGGCCCTGGCGAGGAGCGCCTCGACATCGTCCGGATTGCCGGGCGGCATCACCTGCAGGCCGCGGAGCTCGCGCAGCAGCGCTTCGATATCGGACATCAGGCCCCTTCTCCCCTTCCCGATCAAGGGTAGGCGGGGGCGGACGGCCGCAGCGCCGATTCCGGACACCGCTCGGTCAGTGGCCCGGCCCGTCGCCGTACGGGCACGGTGGGACGACGAACGGCGGCGC
>NZ_JBSFHO010000080.1:1300-2719 GCF_053597075.1 Streptomyces sp. NPDC001514 | reverse complement strand
ACACAGTGGACGCGAGCAACTGAGGACAAGCCCTCGGCCTATTAGTACCGGTCAACTCCACCAGTTACCTGGCTTCCATATCCGGCCTATCAACCCAGTCGTCTACTGGGAGCCTTACCCCATCAAGTGGGTGGGAGTCCTCATCTCGAAGCAGGCTTCCCGCTTAGATGCTTTCAGCGGTTATCCCTCCCGAACGTAGCCAACCAGCCATGCCCTTGGCAGGACAACTGGCACACCAGAGGTTCGTCCGTCCCGGTCCTCTCGTACTAGGGACAGCCCTTCTCAAGACTCCTACGCGCACAGCGGATAGGGACCGAACTGTCTCACGACGTTCTAAACCCAGCTCGCGTACCGCTTTAATGGGCGAACAGCCCAACCCTTGGGACCGACTCCAGCCCCAGGATGCGACGAGCCGACATCGAGGTGCCAAACCATCCCGTCGATATGGACTCTTGGGGAAGATCAGCCTGTTATCCCCGGGGTACCTTTTATCCGTTGAGCGACGGCGCTTCCACAAGCCACCGCCGGATCACTAGTCCCGACTTTCGTCCCTGCTCGACCCGTCGGTCTCACAGTCAAGCTCCCTTGTGCACTTACACTCAACACCTGATTGCCAACCAGGCTGAGGGAACCTTTGGGCGCCTCCGTTACTCTTTAGGAGGCAACCGCCCCAGTTAAACTACCCATCAGACACTGTCCCTGATCCGGATCACGGACCCAGGTTAGACATCCAGCACGACCAGAGTGGTATTTCAACGACGACTCCACCTGAACTGGCGTCCAAGCTTCACAGTCTCCCACCTATCCTACACAAGCCGAACCGAACACCAATATCAAACTGTAGTAAAGGTCCCGGGGTCTTTCCGTCCTGCTGCGCGAAACGAGCATCTTTACTCGTAGTGCAATTTCACCGGGCCTATGGTTGAGACAGTCGAGAAGTCGTTACGCCATTCGTGCAGGTCGGAACTTACCCGACAAGGAATTTCGCTACCTTAGGATGGTTATAGTTACCACCGCCGTTTACTGGCGCTTAAGTTCTCAGCTTCGCCCCACCGAAATGGAGCTAACCGGTCCCCTTAACGTTCCAGCACCGGGCAGGCGTCAGTCCGTATACATCGCCTTACGGCTTCGCACGGACCTGTGTTTTTAGTAAACAGTCGCTTCTCGCTGGTCTCTGCGGCCACCCCCAGCTCAGGAAGTAAATTCCCTCACCAGACGTGGCCCCCCTTCTCCCGAAGTTACGGGGGCATTTTGCCGAGTTCCTTAACCATAGTTCACCCGAACGCCTCGGTATTCTCTACCTGACCACCTGAGTCGGTTTAGGGTACGGGCCGCCATGAAACTCGCTAGAGGCTTTTCTCGACAGCATAGGATCATCCACTTCACCACAATCGGCTCGGCATCAGGTCTCAGACTATA
>NZ_JBSFHO010000080.1:0-1202 GCF_053597075.1 Streptomyces sp. NPDC001514 | reverse complement strand
TTCGATATTGGGCGTTTCAAAGCGGGTACCGGAATATCAACCGGTTGTCCATCGACTACGCCTGTCGGCCTCGCCTTAGGTCCCGACTTACCCTGGGCAGATCAGCTTGACCCAGGAACCCTTAGTCAATCGGCGCACACGTTTCTCACGTGTGTATCGCTACTCATGCCTGCATTCTCACTCGTGAACCGTCCACAACTCGCTTCCGCGGCTGCTTCACCCGGCACACGACGCTCCCCTACCCATCACAGCACCCGTTGGGGCACACACTGCAATGACACGACTTCGGCGGTACGCTTGAGCCCCGCTACATTGTCGGCGCGGAATCACTTGACCAGTGAGCTATTACGCACTCTTTCAAGGGTGGCTGCTTCTAAGCCAACCTCCTGGTTGTCTCTGCGACTCCACATCCTTTCCCACTTAGCGTACGCTTAGGGGCCTTAGTCGATGCTCTGGGCTGTTTCCCTCTCGACCATGGAGCTTATCCCCCACAGTCTCACTGCCGCGCTCTCACTTACCGGCATTCGGAGTTTGGCTAAGGTCAGTAACCCGGTAGGGCCCATCGCCTATCCAGTGCTCTACCTCCGGCAAGAAACACACGACGCTGCACCTAAATGCATTTCGGGGAGAACCAGCTATCACGGAGTTTGATTGGCCTTTCACCCCTAACCACAGGTCATCCCCCAGGTTTTCAACCCTGGTGGGTTCGGTCCTCCACGAAGTCTTACCTCCGCTTCAACCTGCCCATGGCTAGATCACTCCGCTTCGGGTCTTGAGCGTGCTACTGAAACGCCCTGTTCGGACTCGCTTTCGCTACGGCTTCCCCACACGGGTTAACCTCGCAACACACCGCAAACTCGCAGGCTCATTCTTCAAAAGGCACGCAGTCACGAGACGTGCAAGCACGTCCGACGCTCCCACGGCTTGTAGGCACACGGTTTCAGGTACTATTTCACTCCGCTCCCGCGGTACTTTTCACCATTCCCTCACGGTACTATCCGCTATCGGTCACCAGGGAATATTTAGGCTTAGCGGGTGGTCCCGCCAGATTCACACGGGATTTCTCGGGCCCCGTGCTACTTGGGTGTCTCTCAAACGAGCCGTACAGATTTCAGCTACGGGGGTCTTACCCTCTACGCCGGACCTTTCGCATGTCCTTCGCCTATCCATACGGTTTCTGACTCGTCTCATCGCCGGCAGAC
>NZ_JBSFHO010000079.1:0-2855 GCF_053597075.1 Streptomyces sp. NPDC001514 | reverse complement strand
GCGGCGGCCACGGTGACGAAGGCGTCGGCCTACAGGCTTCAGCCCATGACGGCATTCATGCCCAACGCCCTGACGAGCGGGGTGACTCCGGTCCGGGCAGAGCCGTTTCTGAGCATGCCGACGCTCGGCCGGTCCATGGTGCTGACCTTCGACGACGGCCCTCATCCCCACTACACGCCGGACATCCTGAAGATTCTGCGCAAGCACGACGTCCGGGCCATGTTCTTCGTCTGCGGCAAGATGGCCGTGGCCGACCCGGACCTGCTGCGCGAGATCGCCGACGACGGACATGTGATCGGCAACCACACCTGGTCGCATCCGCTGATGCCGAAGCTTCCCGCGTCCCGCATCCGCGACGAACTGGGCAGCACGAGCGAGATCATCGAGAAGACCCTCGGCAGTGCGCCTCGCTGGTACCGCGCACCGTACGGGGCATGGAACAAGTATTCGTTCGAGATCGGCGCCGAGCTCGGCATGGAGCCGCTCGCCTGGACCATCGACACACGCGACTGGCGCGTGCCCGGGACGAAAGAGATCGTCGGCCGCGTCCTGGACGGGGCCGAGCCCGGCGCCGTCGTCCTCTCGCACGACGCGGGCGGCGACCGCTCGCAGAGCGTGGCGGCGCTCCGCCGCTATCTGCCGGCGCTGCTGCGGTCCGGGTACCGGATCAGGGTGCCGATCCGCTGATGGAGGCGGACGCGGACGCGGTCGTGGACGTGGGCACGGATGCGGGCACGGGTACGCATGCCGAGCGGCCGCCGACGAGCTGAGCCGGCGGCCCTCGCGATCGCCTATTGCGCGGAGATCATGCGGGCGAAGACGACGACGTTGCCGTCGTAGCCGCCGACCCGTGAGTAGCCGCCGCCGCAGGTGATGACACGCAGCTCCGGGCTTCCGGTGTCGCCGTACACGCGGGCGCCCGGGAAGCCGTTCTTGGAGAACACCTCGACGCCGTACACCTCGAACACCGCGGTCCTGCCGTCGTAGCGGGTCACCTCGACGTGCTGGCCCTTCTGCAGCGCGCCCAGACCGTAGAAGACGGCGGGGCCGGCCGCGTTGTCGACATGGCCGACGACCACCGCCGTGCCCTGCTGGCCAGGGGCGATGCCGTTCTGGTACCAGCCCGCGAGATTGGGGTCCTGCGCGGGCGGGGCCTCGATCCAGCCGTTGGGGTCGAGGCCGACGTCGATGATCGGCGCGTCGACCCGGAGAGCCGGGATGGCGATCCGGGACGCGGGGGCGTACGGGAGCGGCTCGACGGGTCCGGTCAGGGGGACCGATTCCGCGTAGCGGCGACTGTCCAGCGCGGCCGCGACGGCCGGCTGGGGTGGCCCCATTCCCACGTCGATGCCGTTCCGCACCAGCGCGAGGCCGGTGAGCATGACGAGAGCAAGTACGCCCCACGGTGAGCGTCTTCTCGACTCCGAGCCGGTGTAGTCCTGGCGGCCCATGGTTCTCCCATCTCATTGTCTGCACGCACGCTAAGCACGCACGAGCCGAGCGGCGACCGGGGAGGGGCGAACGGGTGGTACGGCCACTTGGGGTGAGCCATCCGTGTACATCGCCATATAAAAGCCTCTGACAGTCCGTGACCTGCGGCTCCGTCAGACATAGGGGCGTCGTACCGGCGTGTCGGCTCACTGGGGTGGACCAGTCCCAAAATGCGGCGAATGTGCAAGGCGGTGAGTGTTCGTGTTGGAGGGCGTTCTCGTCGAATCTCCCGGAGCACCGTTCCGGGGCGCGTCTCCACTGGAGGTTCAACCATGCGTGCTTCACGCACTCTCGCGGTGACCTTCACCGCATGCGCGACCGTCGGCCTGTCAGCGCCGCTGACCGCTGCCAACGATGGTGGCGGCGGTCCCACCAGCGTCAACATCTCCCCGTCCTCGGTCCACCAGGGCGGGATCCTGAACATCTTCGTCGACGGCTGCGACAAGGGCGGCACCGTGACGTCCAACGCCTTCCCGACGGCCAATCTCTCCGGGAACCGGGGCTCGCACGGCGCGAAGGGCGAGCGCGCGGACGGTGCCAACCTTGACAAGGGCGGGGTCCGCAGCAGCGACGGCGATGACTGGGACGAGGGTGGCAGCGACAGCGGCTTCGACGGCGGCTTTGGCGAGGGTGGGAACGGGAACGGGAACGGGAACGGGAACGGCGAGGGCCGTGACCAGGGCGGGAACGGCAACGGCAACGGTCGCGACAACAACCAGGGGGGCAACGGCAACGGTCGCGACAACAACCAAGGCGGCAACAACAACGGTCGTGGCAACAACCAGGGGGGCAACAACAACGGTCGTGGCAACAACCAGGGGGGCAACGGCAACGGTCGCGACAATAACCAAGGCGGCAACAACAACGGTCGTGGCAACAACCAGGGGGGCAACAACAACGGTCGCGACAACGGCCGTGGTGACCAAGGCCGCAACAACGGTCGGGACAACGGCCGTGACAACGACCGTGGCCGCGGCGGGAACAACAACAACCGCCGTGACCGCGACAACAACGGCGGCGGTGTAGCCGACGCCACGGCCCGGATCTACGACAACGCGACACCGGGCCAGTACAACCTCGCCGTCCGGTGCAACGACGACAAGCACCATGATGGAATCGCCACCCGTACCTTCACCGTGCTCGCCGGTCGCGGCGCGCAGGGCGGCCTCGGCGGTTCGCGCGGTCCCTCGACCACCGAGATGGCCGTGGGCGGCGGGCTCGTCGCCACCGCGGCCGTGGGCGGCGCGATCGTCGTCATCCGGCGCCGTCGCATGAGCAGCGGAAAGGCCTGACCGGCCGAACCTCCCGGTCGGCCCGAATGCCGCTCGCCGACACCGTCAAGCAGGTCGAGCCGCGCGAGAAGG
>NZ_JBSFHO010000078.1:0-3346 GCF_053597075.1 Streptomyces sp. NPDC001514 | reverse complement strand
CCAGCCCCCCCCGGCCCCGCGGTGGGGGCCCCCCCCCCGGCACCCCCTACCCCCCGGTGCCGTCGGGGCACTTTGGGCCCCCCCCCGGCGTTCGAGGACGGACACCCGGCCCGCCCGGCGGTACCGGTTCCTTGTCGACCTTTCCGGTGTTCGAGGACGGACATGCGGCCTACCCGCGGTACCGGCTCACCTTTCAGCCCGTCCGGTGTTTGAGGACGGACACCCCGGCCTGCCCGGCGGTGCCGGGCACCTCCCCGGGGCTGGGGCGGGCCCCGGTTCGGAAGGGGCGGGGCGGGGAGAAGCTCGCCGCAGGCGGCCCGGTGCGGCACGCTGGTGCCATGCCGGAACTGCCAGAAGTCGAAGCGCTGAGAGGCTTCCTCGGCGACCACCTGGTCGGAAAGGAGATCGCCAAGGTCCTGCCCGTGGCCATCAGCGTCCTCAAGACCTACGACCCTCCGCTCACCGCCGTCGAGGGCACGGAGGTCACCGCCGTGCACCGGCACGGCAAGTTCCTCGACATCACCACGACGGGCGGGCTGCACCTGGTCTTCCACCTCGCCCGCGCGGGCTGGCTCCAGTGGAAGGACGTCCTGCCGTCCGGCGTGCCCCGCCCCGGCAAGGGCCCGCTCGCGCTGCGCACCGCGCTCACCGGTGGCGACGGCTTCGACCTGACCGAGGCCGGCACGACGAAGCGGCTGGCCGTCCATCTCGTACGGGACCCGTCCGAGGTCCCCGGCATCGCCCGGCTCGGCCCCGACCCCCTCGCCGACGGCTTCGGGCGGGACGTCTTCGCGGGGCTCCTCGCCGGTGAATGCCGCCAGATCAAGGGCGCATTGCGCGACCAGAGCCTCATCGCCGGAATCGGTAACGCCTACAGCGACGAGATCCTGCACGCCGCGAAAATGTCACCCTACAAACTCACATCGAAACTCACCGAGGACGAGATCACCGGACTCTACGAGGCCATGCGCACGACGCTCACCGACGCCGTCGAGCGCTCGCACGGGCTCGCCGCCGGGAATCTCAAGTCCGAGAAGAAGAGCGGTCTGCGGGTGCACGGCCGCACCGGCGAGCCCTGTCCGGTGTGCGGCGACACCATCCGTGAAGTCTCGTTCCACGACTCGTCGCTGCAGTACTGCCCCACCTGCCAGACGGGCGGCAAGCCGCTCGCCGACCGCCGGTTGTCCCGGCTGCTCAAGTGACCCGGCCGAGCGGAGACGGGTGGTCAGGGGCATCAGCTGGTCAGGGTCGACAGGTGGTCGGGTCAGCGGTCCAGGGTGACGAGGCGTTCGCCCTGCACGGTACGGACCTCGAAGCGGTCGATCTCGGCGGGCCGCAGCGCTGTCGCCGCCTCGAGGTCCAGCGGATCCTCGCCTCCGGGCGAGCCGGGGACGCCGTGGCCGCCGCTCGGCACCGACCAGGTGGTGATCCTGTGCTCCTTGCCGTCCTTGCCGACCACGACCAGCTCGCAGGTCCGCGGGCCGCGCAGCTGCGCCATGCGCAGCGCGACGGCGGTGCCCCAGTCCGCGGTACGGAGGTCGACGGCGCCGTACACGCCCGTCGCGGCGTCCGTGGCGACGATCCGCGCATCGGGGCCGCCGCTCACCTTCCCGTCACCGTCCATCAGGGCCGCCGTCACGGCGGGCAGCGCGACGATCAGTGCCGCGGCCGCGATCACCAGCCGAAGCCTGCGGCGGGAGCTGCGTCGGCGCAGCTCCGCGACCTCGAGGAGCAGCCGGTCGAGCAGCGACGGCGAGGGCAACGGCAACGGGGACGTCGACTCCGACGTCGACTGCGACGGCCCGGTCCCGGGCGCACCGGCACCGTCAGGCCTCCCTGGACCGGCGAGTTCGGCCAGCGCCGAGGCGACCGGCGTGAAATCGGCCAGCCGTACCGCACACAGGACGCACTCCGACAGATGCTCCTCGAAGCGGAACGCGTCCGAGGGATCGAGGACGCCCAGCGCATAGGCGGCCACGTCCCGGTGCCGCTCCCGCAGATTCATGGACCATTCCTCGATTCGCGTCTGCTGACGTGTCCGTAGTGTGTTGTGGTGTCGCCCTGGAATACGCAGAAAGACCCTTCCGCGCTCATGCGTCAGGTGGAGAAACGGGGAAACTCATGACCGTGCCACCCTCCGGCAGCCCTCATGTGGAGCTGCTCCTCGGCGCGTACGTACTCGGCGCGCTCGCACCCGAGGAGGACGCGGGCGTCGCCCGCCATCTGGCGTGCTGCGACCCGTGCCGGGCGGCGTATCTGGATCTCGCCGACGCGCGGGCGCTGCTCGCGATGGTCACGGTGGAGGACCTGCTCGACGGCATCGAGGGGATCGATCGCCTGGACGGCTTCGGCGGACTCGACGTCTCCGAGGACCACGACGTACCCGAGGACGGTGGCGGGC
This sequence comes from Streptomyces sp. NPDC001514, assembly GCF_053597075.1. Classification (NCBI taxonomy): domain Bacteria; kingdom Bacillati; phylum Actinomycetota; class Actinomycetes; order Kitasatosporales; family Streptomycetaceae; genus Streptomyces; species Streptomyces sp. NPDC001514. The sequence continues at coordinate 945 of NZ_JBSFHO010000078.1, read as the reverse complement.
CGCAGGGCATCGGCAATCCGTAGACCCGTGGTCCCGTGGTCTCGCGTTCGTCCCCCGCCTAAACTCCGCAGCATGCTGCGCGTACTGGCCGTCGACGACGAGAAACCGGCTCTCGAGGAACTGCTGTATCTGCTGCGCTCCGACCCGCGGGTGCACAGCGCGGAGGGGGCCACCGACGCCACCGAGGCGTTGCGCCGCATCAGCCGGGCCCTTGACGCGGGGCCCGACGGTGACGACGCCATCGACGTCGTCTTCCTCGACATCCACATGGCCGGGCTGACCGGGCTCGACGTGGCCAAGCTGCTCGCGGGCTTCGCCCGGCCCCCGCTGATCGTGTTCGTCACCGCCCACGAGGGCTTCGCCGTGCAGGCCTTCGACCTCAAGGCCGTGGACTACGTCCTGAAGCCGGTGCGCAGGGAGCGGCTGGCCGAGGCGGTGCGCCGGGTCAGCGACCTGGCCGAGTCGGCGCGCGAGCCCCGGCAGTCCGCGCACACGCACACGCATACGAACGGGCCCGTGCCCGTGCCCGGGCACACGCCGCCCGCCGTGACGGGAACGGCTGCGCCCGGCGGAACCCCCGAGCAGATACCTGTGGAGCTCGGCGGCGTCACCCGGTTCGTGGCGATCGACGACATCGCGTACGTCGAGGCCCAGGGCGACTACGCCCGCCTGCACACGGCGGAGGGCAGTCATCTCGTCCGGATCCCGCTCTCCACGCTGGAGGAGCGCTGGGCGTCCCGCGGCTTCGTCCGCATACACCGCAGCCATCTCGTCGCCCTCGGCCGCATCGACGAACTGCGCCTGGACGCCGGGGCCACCACCGTCCGGGTGGGCAGCGCGGAGCTCGCGGTGAGCCGCCGCCACGCACGCCAGCTCCGCGACCTGCTGATGCGCCACGCGCGCGGCTGACGACCGTTCGGCCGCCAGCTCCGCGACCACCTGATC
>NZ_JBSFHO010000077.1:0-4700 GCF_053597075.1 Streptomyces sp. NPDC001514 | reverse complement strand
CCGGCCCCGTACCGCCGCCGGAGCCGCCGCCGGGTCCCGCGCCCGAACCGATCCCGGAGCCCCCGCCCCCGGCCCCGGTGCCGGAGCCGGAGCCGTCGCCTCCGCCGGCCTGAGCGCGCTCAGCCGGTGCGTTCCTCCGACCGGTCGCCGCCCCACAGCGTGTGGAACGACCCGTCGCGGTCGGTCCGCCGATACGTGTGTGCGCCGAAGAAGTCGCGCTGGCCCTGGGTCAGTGCCGCGGGCAGCCGCCGCGCGCGCAGCGCGTCGTAGTACGCCAGCGCCGCCGAGAAGCCGGGCGTCGGCACGCCCTCCCGTGCGGCGGCCGCCACGACCGCACGCCAGTCGTCCTGCGCCGCGCCGATCTCCTCGGCGAACTGCTTGTCCGACAGCAGACTCGGCAGGTCGGGCTGCGCGTCATAGGCGGCGCGGATCCGGTCCAGGAACGCCGCCCGGATGATGCAGCCCGCCCGCCAGATCGATGCCACCGCCCCCAGATCGATGTCCCAGTCATAGGCGTCGGAGCCGGCCTTGATCTGGTGGAAGCCCTGCGTGTACGACACGATCTTCGACGCGTAGAGAGCCTGCTCGACCTGGTCGGCGAAGCGCGCGGCCTCTTCGTCGCCGAGCGGTTGCGGCACCGGCCCGGGAAGGTCGCGTGAGGCCTCCCGCAGCTCGGCGTGCCCGGAGAGCGACCGGGCGAAGACCGCCTCCGCGATACCGGAGACCGGAATCCCCAGGTCCAGCGCGATCTGCACGGTCCAGCGGCCGGTGCCCTTCTGTTCGGCCCGGTCCGCGACGATGTCGACGAACGGCTTCCCGGTCGCCGCGTCCGTGTGCGCCAGCACCTCGGCCGTGATCTCGATCAGATACGAGTCGAGCCGGCCCGTGTTCCAGCCCCGGAACGTCTCCGCGATCTTCGCGGGGGAGTAGCCGGCGACCGCGCGCAGCAGGTGGTACGCCTCCGCGATCAGCTGCATGTCCGCGTACTCGATGCCGTTGTGCACCATCTTCACGAAGTGCCCCGCGCCGTCGGGGCCGATGTGCGTGGTGCAGGGCGTGCCGTCCTGGGCCTTCGCAGCGATCTTCTCGAGCAGCGGGCCGAGCGAGCCGTACGACTCCTCCGAGCCGCCCGGCATGATGCTCGGCCCGTGCAGTGCGCCCTCCTCGCCGCCCGAGATGCCCACTCCCACGAAGTGGATTCCGCGCTCGCGCAGTTCGCGCTCGCGGCGCCGGGTGTCCGCGAAGTGGGCGTTGCCGCCGTCGATGATGACGTCGCCGGCCTCCAGCAGCGGGGCGAACTCCTCGATCACGGCGTCCGTCGGATCCCCCGCCTTGACCATGATGACCAGACGGCGTGGCCGCTCCAGTGCCGCGACGAACTCCTCGGGGCTCTCGGCCGGGACGAAGGAGCCCTCGTCGCCGAACGCCTCGACCAGCTCGCGCGTCCTGGCGGCGGTGCGGTTGTGCACGGCGACCGTGAAGCCGTTGCGCGCGAAGTTGCGGGCGAGATTGCGGCCCATGACCGCGAGACCGGTGACGCCGATCTGGGCAGTACCACTCATGCGTGTGCTCCTGGTGTCCGTCGGAAGTGCCCCTCCCCGTGGCCAGTATGAATACGGGTCAGGGGGGCGCGGCGTTCATGGGAGCTCAAGTCGCCCGAGCGGCGCACGATTCCCGGACGAGTCGGGGCGGGGGTTCGCGCGTGCGACGTGGCGCCTGGGCCGCGCCTCTTGTCATGGCCTGTTCCGAACCCCTAGTTTTGACGGCTGCTGACGTGTTCAAGGGGGGACCATGGCCGTTCGCGGACGACACCGTCGCCACCAGCCGAGCCGTATCAACCGGGCATCGCTCACCATCACCGCGGGCGGCGCGGGTATGGCCCTGCCGCTGATTGCGACCGGCACCGCGGACGCTGCGTCCGTGGACGTCTGGGACAAGGTCGCGGCTTGCGAGGCCACCGGCAACTGGCAGATCAACACCGGCAACGGCTACTACGGCGGCCTCCAGTTCAGCCAGTCGACCTGGGAGGAGTACGGCGGCAGGGCCTACGCGCCGCGCGCCGACCTCGCCACCAGGGACCAGCAGATCGCGGTCGCCGAGAAGGTGCTCAAGGGGCAGGGGCCGAGGGCCTGGCCGACCTGTTCCGTACGCGCCGGGCTCACCCGCGGGGGCGGCGCTCCCGGCATCACCCATGAGCACCTGCGCGAGGCGAAGGCCGAGACCGTCCGCGCCCGGCAGCAGCAGTCGACCCCTGCCGCCACCCCGACCACCGTCCCCACCCAGCGTGAGATGTACACGGTGACGCGGGGCGACACGCTCTCCGGAATCGCCGAGACGCAGCGGGTCGAGGGCGGCTGGCAGGCGCTCTACGAGGCGAACCGTACCGTCGTCGGTGACGATCCCGACCTCATCCTCCCGGGCCAGCGGCTGCGTACGCGGATCACGGCACCGGGCACCACGTCTCCCTCTCCTGCGACGCACCCGACGAGCCCCGCGAAGCCCCAGTCGCCGCATTCCCGGCCGGGTGCGAAGCCGGCCCCCGAGCAGCCACTGGAGCAGCAGAGGCAGAGGGCACAGGAGCAGAGGAAGCAGCAGGAGCAGGAGCAGAGGAAGCAGCAGGAACAGCGGAAGCAGCGGGAACAGAAGAAGCAGCAGGAACAGAAGAAGCAGCAGGCGAAGGAGCGGAGTGACCGCGCCGAGCGCCCGGCCACCCGCACCGGCGCCTACGGGGCTCCTGTCGCCGCGAGCCCCGGCACCCCCTACCGCAAGGCCGGTTCGGCCTGGTCCAGCGGTTACCACACGGGCGTGGACTTCCCCGTGCCCACCGGCACCTCGGTCAAGGCCGTCGCCGCCGGCCGGGTCGTCTCGGCCGGCTGGGCGGGCGCATACGGCTACGAGATCGTCATCCGGCACTCCGACGGCAGGTACAGCCAGTACGCGCATCTCTCGGCGCTCACCGTGCGCGAGGGCCAGCAGGTCAACAGTGGTCAGCGGATCGCCCGTTCAGGATCCACCGGCAACAGCTCGGGACCCCATCTCCACTTCGAGGTGCGCACGGGGCCGGGGTACGGCTCCGACATCGACCCACTCGCCTACCTCAGGGCCCGCGGCGTCACGATCTGAGAGACCCGGCAGACCTGAGAGATCCGCTGCACCGCCGGCCGCCGCCCTGCGCGGCGGCTCCGCGGTGAGCCGTACGAGCCCCGCGGCGGCCGTAGCCGCGCACGCCACGGCCAGGACGGTGCCCGTCGCGCCGTACCGGAACCCCTCGCCGAAGAGGGTGACGCCGACCGCCGCGGCGACGACCGGATTCACCACGGTCACGGTCGCCAGCGGGGCGGCCAGCCCCGCGCCCCGGTACGACGCCTGGGACAGCAGCAACCCGGCCGAGGCCAGGCCCGCTGTCACCAGCACGGCCGGCAGCAGTTCGGTCAACGTGCCGCCGGGCAGTTCGTCCAGATCCTCCGCGACGATCTTGGTGAACACCGAGGCGACACCGAAGGCAACTCCCGCGCCGCCCGCCAGCACCACACCGCGGACCACGGGGCGGCGCGCCCAGTGCGCGGCGAGGAACACCGCGGCGATCGCTGCGAACGCCGCCGCGGCCAGCATGAGCTGCCCCGCGCCGCCCGGCGGTCGGGAATCCGCGGGCCCGGTCAGTGCCAGCAGCCCGGCGAGCCCCGCCGTCGCCATCAGCGCGCCCCGCCACGCGGTCGTGCCGGCCCGGCGCCGTACGAACACCGCGGCCATCGGCAGGGCGAACACGATGGTCAGCGCGCCGAGCGGCTGGACCAGGCTCAGCGGCCCGTACGCCAGCGCGACGACGTGCAGCAGCGCGCCCGCTCCGTTGAGCCCGACAGCGGTCCACCAGCCGGCGTCGCGCATCAGGGCGTACGCTCCGCCGGACGCGCCGGCGGCCACGCGCTCCTGCACGATCGCGGCGGCCGCGTAGGCGACCGCCGACACCAGTGACAGCAGCACGGACAGTGCGAGGGAGCTCATGGGCTCCACGATCTCCCCCGGGGACCGCCCCGGTCGTCGTCCTTGAGCAGGCATTAGGTCGTACTGCCGACGGAGTACGTGATTACGGGAATACGCCCTCGGCCCTGCACCCGCGGGATGTTCCCGACCGGATCCGACGGATCAGATCCGGTCGAAGCGGACCTTTCCGGTGTCGAGGTCGAAGCGCGCGCCGGACACCGCGGCACCCTCGAAGGCAGGGTCGGCGGTCAGCGTGCGCCGTATGCGCGCGACATTGGCCCGCACGGTGTTCTCCACCCAGTCGCCCGGCAGGTCCTTCGTCTCCCTCGCGGAGGGCGCGATGTCGTCGACCACCCGGGCCAGATGCCCGGTCACCGGCCTGCCGGTCCGTACGTACTCCACGGCCGCGGAGACCGCGCCGCACCGCTCGTGGCCGAGGACCAGCACGAGCGGGACGTGGAGTTCCTCGACGCCGTACTGGATGCTGCCGAGCACGGCCTCGTCCAGTGCCTGGCCCGCGGACCGTATGACCATGAGATCTCCGAGTCCTTGGTCGAAGAGCAGCTCGGGCGCAACCCGCGAGTCGATGCAGCCCAGGACCACGGCGAACGGATGCTGGGCCACCGCGACCTCGCGGCGGCGCTCCCGGTCCTCGTGCGGGTGGCGCTGCCGCTCCGCCGCCCACCGGAGGTTGCCCGCGCGCAGCCGGGCGAGCGCCT
>NZ_JBSFHO010000076.1:0-6047 GCF_053597075.1 Streptomyces sp. NPDC001514 | reverse complement strand
GTGGAGCCTAGACACCTCCACCACACCGGAGGTCTTCGCCATGATCAAGACCCAGCACTGTTAACAACGCTCGTGATCAATACAGCTAGGGCCTGGCCGCCCGGCCCGCCGGACCCGGGCACGAACGGAGCCCGTGCGTCAGCCGGCAGCGCCCGGGACGTTCTCCGCGTCCTTGGCGCGGACGTCGCGAAGCAGGCAGGTCAGGCGGGCCGTGCAGACCCGCTTGTCCTGCTCGTCGGTGATCACGATCTCGTACGTGGCCGTCGAGCGGCCCCGGTGCACCGGGGTGGCCACTCCGGTGACCAGGCCGGAGCGGACGCCCCGGTGGTGGGTGCAGTTCAGATCCACACCGACGGCGATCTTGGAGACTCCGCCGTGCAGCATCGAGCCGACCGAGCCGAGCGTCTCGGCGAGGACCGCGGAGGCCCCGCCGTGCAGCAGCCCGTAGGGCTGGGTGTTGCCCTCGACGGGCATGGTGCCGACGACCCGGTCCGCGGAGGCCTCGACGATCTGCACGCCCATCCGGTTGCCGAGATGCCCGGCGGAGAACAGCGCGGGCAGGTCGACGCCGAGTTCGGCGTACTCGTCGATGACCTCTTGCGGGAACTTCACGGTGGTCTGCTCGCCCATGGGCCCGGCTCCGTTCGTGTGCGTACGTCGTCGTACGGCTGTACGTCCTCAGCTGCTGCCTGAGCAAACGCTCAGTCGGCCGGTGATTGTTCCAGACGCACGACCACGGACTTGCTGGCGGGGGTGTTGCTGACGTCCGCGGTGGCATCCAGCGGCACCAGCACATTGGTCTCCGGGTAGTACGCGGCCGCGCAGCCGCGCGCGGTCGGGTAGTGCACGACCCGGAAGCCGGGCGCCCGTCGCTCCACGCCGTCCTTCCACTCGCTCACCAGATCCGTGTACGCACCGTCCGCGAGGCCCAGCTCGGCGGCGTCCGCCGGGTGGACGAGGACGACGCGGCGGCCGCCCTTGATGCCGCGGTAGCGGTCGTCCAGCCCGTAGATCGTGGTGTTGTACTGGTCGTGGGAGCGCAGGGTCTGCAGCAGCAGCCGGCCCTCCGGGACCTCGGGGTACTCGACGGGGGCTGCCGTGAAGTTGGCCTTGCCGGTGGCGGTGGGGAAGCGGCGCTCGTCGCGCGGGGCGTGCGGCAGCGTGAAACCGCCCGGGTGCGCGATCCTCGCGTTGAAGTCCTCGAAGCCGGGGACGACCCGGGAGATCCGGTCGCGGATCGTCGCGTAGTCCTTCTCGAACTCCTCCCATGGCGTCTGCGACCGTGCGCCGAGCACGGCACGCGCCATGCGCGCCACGATCGCCGGCTCGGAGAGCAGATGCGGGCTCGCGGGCGGCAGGTTGCCGCGCGAGGCGTGGACCATGCCCATCGAGTCCTCGACGGTCACGAACTGCTTGCCGCTCTTCTGCACGTCCTTGTCGGTGCGGCCGAGCGTGGGCAGGATCAGCGCGCGTGTGCCCGTGACGGCGTGCGAGCGGTTGAGCTTCGTCGACACATGCACGGTGAGACGGGCGCGGCGCACGGCCGCCTCGGTGACCTCCGTGTCCGGGGTGGCACCGACGAAATTGCCGCCCATGGCGAAGAACACCTTGGCCTCGCCGTCGCGCAGCGCCCGGATGGACCGGACCACGTCGAAGCCGTGGTGGCGCGGCGGCGTGAAGCCGAACTCCTTCTCCAGGGCGTCCAGGAAGGCGGGCGCGGGCCGCTCGAAGATGCCCATGGTGCGGTCGCCCTGCACGTTGGAGTGCCCGCGCACCGGGCACACCCCGGCGCCCGGCCGGCCGATGTTGCCGCGCAGCAGCAGGAAGTTGACGACTTCCCTGATGGTCGGGACGGCGTGCTTGTGCTGGGTCAGGCCCATCGCCCAGCACACGATCGTGCGCTTGGAGGCGAGGACCATGCGCAGGGCGCGCTCGATCTCCGCCCGGTCCAGTCCGGTCGCGGCGAGCGTCCCGTCCCAGTCGGCGGCCTTCGCGGCGGCCGCGAACTCCTCGTAGCCGTGCGTGTGGTCCCGTACGAAGTCCTCGTCGACCGCGCCCGGGGTGTCGAGGATCAGCTTGTTGAGGAGGCGGAAGAGGGCCTGGTCGCCGCCGATGCGGATCTGGAGGAAGAGATCGGTGAGGGAGACGCCCTTGAGCATGCCCTGCGGGGTCTGCGGGTTCCTGAACTTCTCCAGGCCCGCCTCGGGCAGCGGATTCACCGAAATGATCTTCGCGCCTGCGAGCTTGGCCTTCTCCAGCGCGGACAGCATCCGCGGATGGTTCGTCCCGGGGTTCTGCCCGGCCACGATGATCAGATCCGCCTGGTGCAGATCCTCCAGGGAGACGCTGCCCTTGCCGACGCCGAGGGTCTCCGTGAGCGCCGAGCCCGAGGACTCATGGCACATGTTCGAACAGTCGGGGAGGTTGTTGGTGCCGAACTCGCGGGCGAAGAGCTGCAGCAGGAACGCCGCCTCGTTGCTCGTCCGTCCCGACGTGTAGAAGAGGGCCTCGTCGGGGGAGTCGAGTGCCCGGAGCTCCTCCGCGATGATCGCGAAGGCCCGCTCCCACGTCACCGCCTCGTACCGCTCGGCGCCCTCCGCGAGGTACATGGGTTCCGTGATACGGCCCTGCTGGCCCAGCCAGTACCCACTGCGGGACGCGAGATCCGAGAGCGGGTGCGCGGCGAAGAACTCGGGTGTGACGCGGCGCAGCGTCGCCTCCTCGGCGACCGCCTTCGCCCCGTTCTCACAGAACTCCGCCACATGCCGCTTGTCGCCCTCGGGCCAGGCGCAGCCCGGGCAGTCGAATCCGTCCTTCTGATTCACTTTGAGGAGGGTCTGCGCAGTGCGCCGCACGCCCATCTGCTGCTGGGCGATCCTGAGCGTGTGCCCGATCGCGGGCAGGCCGGCCGCGGCGTGCCGGGGTGCCTCGACCTGCGGCGCGTCCTGGACCGGGTCACCTGCGGGCGGCTTGCTGGCCATCGTGCTCCTCTTCGAGCGCGGGATCGGTTCGTCGTCCACAGATCCTGTCACGCGCCACCGACAGCGGGTCCCCGCCCACCGCCGTGGGCGGCGTTGTCGGTGGTCCGTGGCAGGATCGTGTGCGTGGCTGAGACAGCATCGAAGAAGACCCCAGACCAAACCCGTCCGCGCCTGCTCCTCATGGACGGGCACTCCCTGGCGTACCGGGCGTTCTTCGCGCTGCCCGCGGAGAACTTCTCGACCGCGAGCGGCCAGACGACCAACGCCGTCTACGGCTTCGCGTCGATGCTGGCGAACACGCTGCGCGACGAAGCGCCCACGCACTTCGCCGTGGCCTTCGACGTGTCCCGCAAGACCTGGCGCTCCCAGGACTTCCCGGAGTACAAGGCGAACCGCTCCTCGACCCCCGACGAGTTCAAGGGCCAGGTCGAGCTGATCGGCGAGCTCCTGGACACCATGAACGCGGTGCGGTTCGCGGTGGACGGCTTCGAGGCCGACGACATCATCGCCACCCTCGCCACCCAGGCCGAGGCCGCCGGCTTCGAGGTGCTGATCGTCACCGGCGACCGCGACTCCTTCCAGCTGGTCTCCGACCATGTGACCGTGCTCTACCCGACGAAGGGCGTCTCCGAGCTGACCCGCTTCACCCCGGAGAAGGTCCAGGAGAAGTACGGACTGACCCCGCAGCAGTACCCGGACTTCGCCGCCCTGCGCGGCGACCCGTCCGACAATCTGCCGGGCATCCCCGGTGTCGGCGAGAAGACCGCCACGAAGTGGATCAACCAGTTCGGCTCGTTCGCGGAGCTGGTGGACCGCGCCGACGAGGTCAAGGGCAAGGTGGGCCAGGCCCTGCGCGACCATCTGGAGTCGGTCAAGCTCAACCGTCACCTCACCGAGCTGGTGCGCGACGTCGAACTGCCCAGGTCCGTGGCCGACCTGGAGCGCGCGCCCTACGACAGGACGGCGCTGAAGGGCTTCCTGGAGGTCCTGGAGATCCGCAACCCGAGCCTGCGCGAGCGGCTGCTCGCGGTCGACCCGGGCTCGGACGAGTCCGAGGCCCCGGCCCCCGAGGCCGGGGTCGAGCTGGACGGCACCGTGCTGGGCGCCGGCGAGCTGGCCCCCTGGCTGGAGGCGCACGGCGGGCAGCCGCTCGGCGTGGCCACCGTCGCCGCCTGGGCCCTGGGCGTCGGCAATGTCAGCGAGATCGCGCTGGCGGCGGCCGACGGCGCCGCGGCCTGGTTCGACACGACCCAGCTCGACGAGTCCGACGAGCGGGCCTTCTCCGCCTGGATCTCCGACCCGGACCGGCCCAAGGTCATGCACAGCGCCAAGGACGCACTGCGGGTCTTCCCCGAGCACGGCTGGGACATCGCGGGCGTCACGATGGACACCGCGCTCGCCGCGTATCTGGTCAAGCCGGGCCGCCGTTCCTTCGCCCTGGACGCCCTCTCCGTGGAGTACCTCCACCGTGAGCTGGCCCCCGCCGCCGCCGACGGGCAACTGGCCTTCGGCGCCGACGAGCAGGCCGAGGCCGACGCCCTGATGGCCCAGGCCCGTGCGGTCCTCGACCTGGGCGACGCGTTCGGCGAGAAGCTGAAGGAAGTCGGCGCGGTCGAGCTGCTGCACGACGTGGAGCTGCCCACGTCCCTGCTGCTGGCCCGGATGGAGCGGTACGGCATCGCGGCCGACCGCGCACATCTGGAGGCGATGGAGCAGCAGTTCGCGGGTGCCGTGCAGCAGGCCGTGAAGGAGGCGCACGCCTCGGTGGGCCACGAGTTCAATCTGGGCTCGCCCAAGCAGCTTCAGGAAGTCTTCTTCGGTGAGCTGAACCTCCCCAAGACGAAGAAGACCAAGACCGGTTACACGACGGACGCCGACGCCCTGGCCTGGCTGGCCGGGCAGACGGACCACGAACTGCCGGTGATCATGCTGCGCCATCGCGAGCAGGCCCGGCTGCGTTCCACGGTCGAGGGCCTGATCAAGACGATCGCGGCGGACGGCCGGATCCACACGACGTTCAGCCAGACGGTCGCGGCGACCGGACGCCTGTCCTCGACCGACCCCAATCTGCAGAACGTGCCGGTGCGCACGGACGAGGGGCGGGCGATCCGGCGCGGGTTCGTGGTGGGTGAGGGCTTCGAAGCTCTGATGACCGCGGACTACAGCCAGATCGAGCTGCGTGTCATGGCCCATCTGTCCGAGGACGAGGGCCTGATCGAGGCGTTCACCTCGGGTGAGGACCTGCACACGACGGTGGCCTCCCAGGTCTTCGGCGTCGGGCGGTCGGCGGTCGACGCGGAGATGCGGCGCAAGATCAAGGCCATGTCGTACGGACTGGCGTACGGACTGTCGGCCTTCGGTCTCAGCCAGCAGCTGAACATCGAGGCGGCCGAGGCGCGGGCGCTGATGGACACCTACTTCGAGCGCTTCGGCGGGGTCCGCGACTATCTGCGGCGCGTCGTCGACGAGGCGCGGGCCACGGGATACACGGCCACGATGCTCGGCCGCCGCCGCTACCTGCCGGATCTGAACAGCGACAACAGGCAGCGCCGCGAGGCCGCCGAGCGCATGGCGCTCAACGCACCGATCCAGGGCACCGCCGCGGACATCGTCAAGGTCGCGATGCTCCGCGTCGACGGCGCGCTGAGGGCGGCGGGGCTCAGGTCCCGGATGCTGCTCCAGGTCCACGACGAAATCGTTCTGGAGCTCGCGCCGGGCGAGCGCGCACAGGTCGAGGAGATCGTGCGCCACGAGATGTCGACGGCGGTCGAGCTGAGGGCGCCGCTGGATGTGTCGGTGGGGGTGGGGGCGGACTGGGAGTCGGCGGCGCACTGATTCTTTGACGGGGGCGGTTGCTTTGACGGGGGGCTGACGCCCCCCGTCGGCCCCCGCGGGGTGCCTCCGGCGGTGGGCGGGGTCTGTGCGGTGTTGCCCGGTACCGGGTGGGCGTCCGGTGTGTCCGTCCTCAAGTGCCGGACGGGCTTGGTGCGGCTGCTGTGGGTGGGTGGCGGGTTGGGGCCCCTCCGGGCTCGCCTCCTCGGAAATCGGTGGGTACGGCGTCGTCCG
>NZ_JBSFHO010000075.1:0-6702 GCF_053597075.1 Streptomyces sp. NPDC001514 | reverse complement strand
TGAAGCGGAATGCCGTGACCGGACTCACTTCCCGTACGGCCCCTCCCGCCAGTCGCCCCTTGTGCTGGTCCTGGGCTCGGGGCGACGGGCTTGTGCTGTGCGGTTGTTGCTGTGTGGTTCTTCTCTTGGTTGCTTCTGCGGAGTGCGGGATGTCGCGGGGGCGGTGGCGGGACGCTCAGTGGAGACGGTTTCCCAAGTGCCTGCGCACCACGTAGAAGACGCCGCCCGACGCGACCAGCACGAGCACCGCACCGGTAATGATCTCGCCGGCGTTCATCCTCTCGATGCTGCCGCCGAGGCCGCCTCTGACTCCCTGGGGGGAGGCGGCGGCGGCCGTGGCCGTTGTCGAGCGGGTCGTCGCGGCGCTCGTGCCGCCGGCGATGGTCAGATCGGTCGTCCCCGACTGGCCTCGGCAGGTGAACGTCACCGAGTACACGGCGCCACGTCTGGCGTCCGAGTCGACCGTCGCCGTGCCCGTGAGGCCCGGCGGGATGGTGACGGTGTCGAAGACACCGGAGGAGGCCGTGGCCGAGGTGTTGCAGCCGGACACGGTCAGGGTGACCTGCCCGCCAGGGGCGACGGTCGAGGGTGAGACGGAGAACGAGAAGGGCTGCTTGCGTGGTGCCGCGGGGGCGCCGCCCGCGCCGTCGGCACCGGCTGCGGCTGTCGCCGCGGAAGTGGTGAGGGCGAGGGCGGCCGCTCCCAGCAGAGCGGCAGACGCGACGGGTATCGCGCGCATGATCAATCCTCCGGGTCCCCGAGGAGCAGCTGCGGAACGGGTTTCCACAAAGGCAGGGAATGCACCTCGATACCCGGAACGCTAGGAGCGCACTATCACACCCGCGATCTCAGACGGGCGAATGGGGCACGCGTGTCACCCGGGTGGCGGAACGGCATGGGTATCGGCGGTACGCCACCCGGGTGCCTCGGACGTTCATGAGGCGTCATTCGTGGATCTGTGGGAAGAGGGCGATGAACGGATCGGCCGTGGCTGAAATGCCACGTCCGAACGGTGCGTCGAAATCCCAGATCAGAAAGAGCAGGAAGGCGATCAGTGCGCTGAACAGCCCGGCGAGAAGCAGTTCCCGGAAAGTCCGGCGAATCTGGAGCGTAAAGATCAGGCCAACGGTTACCGCGGCGCCCGTGATCAGTCCGAACCACACCACGCCGGGCATCGTCGCCCCGATGCCCTGGCCTCTGGCGCCCCTGGCGTCGTCGGCCGCCGCGACCTGGTCGACCATGGGTTGGTACGCCTGTCCCTCGTGGTCGGTCTTCGGCACGTAGTCCGTGACGTCCCGCCGCACCTGCGCGAGGAGTTGGTCGCCCCGGTCGGTGAGGGTGCCCTTCTCGATCATGACGGGCCACTCGTCGTTGACGACATGGCTGACGTAGGCGTCGACACCGTCCCGGATGCGGGTGCGGACCTCGGCCGGATACACCTCGGCGCGGACGTGCACCTCGTGCAGCGCCTGGGCCTCGTGGCGCACCGACTCCTGGGCCGCGCTGCGCGCCTCCCAGACGCCCGCGATGGCCAGTCCCAGCACGATGGCGTACACCACGCCGATCATCATCGTCATGTACTCGATGACGCAGGGGGTCTCCGACGGGTCGTCGTCCTCGCCGATGCGGCGGTGGTTGATGACCGTGATGGTCAGGACGACCGCGCAGGCGGCGGCCATCGCGATCGTCAGTACGGCCCATTCCGACACGGATACCTCCGGAGGCTAACGGGAGCGGGGGCGCAGGAAGGCCGCGGCGAGTACCGCGGGCGCGGTGACAAGGAGCGTGAGGGACACGAGGGACGGACCGCTCCGCGGTTCCTCGCGCTGCGGTCTGCGGTAGTGGGGGAGTGCGACCGGGCTCGGCGAAGGAGGCTTCGGCCGTACGGTCGGCGAGGGCGACGGAGGCGGAGGCGGGGGAGGTGGTGGCGGAGGCGGCTCGGGCTCTACCCGTGGAGGCGGAGGCGGAGGCGGTGGTGGCTCGGGTGGCGGCGGGGGTGCAGGCTTTGGGGCGGGCGACGGGCCGGCCGTACAGTGGCCGCTGCCCGCGACCGCCACGGCGGAGGCCGAGCCGTCGCCGCCGATCGAGGCGTACGAGCAGTTGTCGGCAAGGGCGGGCACCGGGGCCGCCAGTGACCAGGCGAGTGCGGCGGCTGACAACAGCCGCCCGACGAGCGATCCGTACACGCCCGTGAGCATGATCCACAGGAGTGCCCTGCACGCCCGAACGGGTGCCGATTCGCCTGATGGTGGGGTTGTCGGCGGACCGCGTTTGCGGATCTGGAAGATTTTTCCGGATCCCTTTGAACACTGCACGCCCTCCCGCTCGTACTAAGGACCATCAACGGGCGCACCCCAGGCGCCACAACAGGACCGGGCACAACGGGAGTTGACATGAATACCTGGCGTAACGCCTCGCTCGCGGTGACTGCAGCGGCCGTACTCGCGCTGACGACGGCGTGCGGTCAGGAGCAGGGCACGACAACACCCAATGGTCAGGCGGTCGGTGCGGCCAATCCCGTACAACAGCCGGCCGCCGACGGGTACGGCTCCGGTTCCGGGTACGGATCCGACGCCGCGGCCGCCCCCAAGACGGCGGGACAGCTCGCCGTCGTGGACAGCAAGAAGCTCGGCAAGGTCCTCACCGACAGCGAGGGCTTCACCCTCTACCGCTTCGACAAGGACACCGCCAGCCCGGCGAAGTCGAATTGCGAAGGCGAGTGCGCGAAGGCATGGCCCATCGTGGCGGCCGGCGACGTCACCGCCGCCCCCGGCACCGACGATTCGGTGATCGGCGAGGTCACCCGGCCCGACGGCAGCAAGCAGCTCACCATCGGGGGCTGGCCGATGTACCGGTACGCCAAGGACACCAAGCCCGGTGACGTCAACGGCCAGGGCGTGGGCGGCACCTGGTTCGCCTCGGCCCCCGACGGCAAGAAGGCCGCCCCCGGCGGTGCCGGCGACGGCGGGGAAGAGGCCGGCGGCGAGCCCGCCGACCTCGCTGGCCTCTCCGTCCGCAAGGACCCCAAGCTCGGCGACATCATCGTCGACAAGAACGGCATGACGGTCTACCGCTTCAAGAAGGACTCGGCCTGGCCGATGAAGACCGCCTGCACCGGCGCCTGCCTGGAGAAGTGGCCGGTGGTCTCGCCGGTCGACAAGAACGACGCCGAGGGCATCCTCAAGAAGGGCTTCGTCACCTTCGACCGGCCCGACGGGATCCAGCAGCAGACCATCGACTGCTGGCCGATCTACACCTACTCCGGCGACTCCAAGCCCGGTGACACCAACGGCCAGGGTGTGGGCGGTACCTGGTACGCCGTATCGCCCCAGGGCAAGCTGGTCGGAGCGCCCAAGTAGGCCCCACGCAGCGCTTCCGGCCCGACGGCCCGTCGTTCACGCCCCCCGCGTGACGGCGGGCCGGCCGCACGTGCCCACGGCATGTGTGACCAAGAACGGACCGGTAATTTCCGTTTCTGCTCGCTCATTTGGCGGGCGATCAGTAGCCTCGGCTCGAACACCGGCCATTTGCATGGCCGTACGTCCCGTGGCGACTTGTTGGAGATATCAATGGAGCGTCCCGCCTGGGCCCCGCCGGGCATCGACATATCGGTGCCGAGCGTGTCCCGCATTTACGACTACTACCTGGGCGGCTCGCACAACTTCGAGGTCGACAGGGAAGCGGCGCGCAAGGCCATGGAGTTCGTCCCCGGCCTTCCCAAGATCATGCAGGCGAACCGGGCCGTGATGCGCCGCGCCGTGCACCACGCCGTGAGCGAGGGCATCACCCAGTTCCTCGACATCGGCTCGGGCATTCCGACGTTCGGCAATGTCCACGAAGTGGCCCAGGAGGCCAGCCCGGGGGCGCGCGTCGTGTACGTCGACCACGACCCCGTCGCCGTCGCGCACAGCCAGGCGGTGCTGGAGGGCAACGAGAACGCCGGCATCGTCCGCGCCGACCTGCGCAAGCCGCACGAGATCCTCGACAGCCCCGAGGTCGCCGAACTCCTCGACCTCGACCGCCCCGTCGCCCTGCTGCTCGTCTCCGTCCTTCACTTCATCGAGGACGCCGACGAACCGCAGCGCGCCGTCGCCGAGCTGCGGGACGCCCTGGCGCCCGGCAGCCTCGTCCTCGTCACGCACGCCTCTTACGACGGCATCCCCGTCCCCGAGGAGCGGGTGGGCGGCGCGGTCGGCGTCTACAAGGACATCCGCAACCCGCTGATCATGCGCACCCGCGAGGAGATCGCGCGGTTCTTCGACGGCTTCGAGCTGGTCGAACCCGGACTGGTGCACATGGCGGACTGGAGGCCCGAGACGCCGGCCGAGCAGGAGGACCCATACGCCTTCTCGGGCTTCGCAGGGGTGGGGCGCAAGGCGTGATGCCGCCGTCGCAGGCACCGGGGCCCTCGGCGGGCCCGGACGGCCTGGAGGACAGACTTCAGCGGTTCGCGACCATCTGGAGCCGGGCGATCTTCCCGGTGACGGCCACGTCGCTGACCAGAGCCGAGTTCGAACAGCATCTGCTGCCCCTGGCCAGGCAGTTGAGCGACGCGCTGCACGCGCGTCCCCTCGAGACCGCAGCTGCGCAGCGGGTCGGAGCCGCCCTCGTCGATGCGCACTGCACCGACCCGGACGCGCTCAGCCGTACCCTCGGCGTCGTCGATGCGTATCTGGTCCTCTACTGCGGAAACGACCAGGAGTCCGCCGAGGACAGCCGCGCCCGCTGCGCCCGGCTGCAGCACGCGCTGGCGGCCGGCTACGCCCATGCGCTGCGCGAGCGCACCCTCACCGAGCAGGAGGCCATTGCCCGGTCGGCGCTCGCGGCGCGCAGCGACGCCATGCAGGCCCTGCACGCGACCGAGACCCGCTTCCGCGCGGTGTTCGAGGGTGCGGCCGTCGGCATCGGCATCGCCGACCTCGAGGGCAATGTGCTCGAGGTCAACGACACCCTGACCCGGATGTTCGGCGGACTGGAACACCACGTCCGCGGACGCAAGGTCAGCGAGTGGTCACACCCCGAGGACCGGCCGCAGGTCTGGGAGCTGTACGAGGAGCTCGTACGCGGCGACCGCGAGCACTTCCGGGTCGAGAAGCCGTTCTACCGCAACGACGGCACCGTTCTGTGGACGAACCTGACGGTGTCGCTGCTGCGGGACGCCGAGGGCAAGCCGCAGTACCAGCTGGCGCTGATGGAGGACACCACCGAGCGCCGGCTGCTCAACCTCCGGCTGCGGTACGAGGCCACGCACGACGCACTCACCGGACTGCCCAACCGCACGCTCTTCTTCGAACGGCTGGACAAGGCGCTGGCCGCCGGAGAAGGGGCCCGCTTCGGGCTCTGCTACCTCGACCTCGACGGCTTCAAGGCGATCAACGACAGCCTCGGGCACTCGGCGGGGGACCGGCTGCTCGTCGAGGTCGCCGACCGGCTGCAGAGCTGCGCCACCGCGCCCGGCGAGATGGTGGCCCGCCTCGGCGGCGACGAGTTCGTGGCGCTGACCACCGGCGCGGACACCGCCCGCGAGGTGCGCGAACTCGCCGCCAGGATCCTCGGCGTACTGGCCACGCCCATCATGCTCGACGGCCGCGAGATCAGCGTCCGGGGCAGCATCGGGATCGTCGAGGGGGCGGCGGGGGAGCAGACGTCCGCGGAGGTGCTGCGCAGCGCCGACATCACCATGTACCGGGCCAAGGCGGCGGGCGGCAACCGTTTCGAGTTCGCCGACCCGGAGGCGGACGCCCGCGCGATCACCCGGCACGGGCTGACCATGGCGCTGCCGGCGGCACTGGAGCGCGGTGAGTTCTTCATCGAGTACCAGCCGCTCGTACACCTCGGCGACGGCAGTGTGTACGGGGCGGAGGCGCTGGTGCGCTGGTGCCATCCGCAGCACGGGGTGCTCGGTCCTGACCGGTTCATCCCGCTCGCCGAGCACACGGGCCTGATCGTGCCGCTGGGCCGCTGGGTGCTCCAGGAGGCCGTGAGCCAGGCCCGGTTCTGGCACGAACAGGCCCCGATCGGCGGGAGCGCACGGCCGCTGCGGATCAACGTCAACCTGTCGCCGACCCAGCTGCACCACCCCGGACTGGTCGCCGATACGGTGGACGTCCTGGAGCGCTCGGGCCTGGAGCCGCGGGCACTGTGCCTGGAGGTGACCGAGTCCGCGCTGATCGGCGCGGACGAGGACCTCCTCAAGCCGCTGCGGCAACTCGCCGAGATGGGCGTCGACATAGCCCTCGACGACTTCGGCACCGGGTACTCGAATCTGGCCAATCTGCGGCGGCTCCCGGTGAGCGTCCTCAAGCTCGACCGCTCCTTCACCCAGGGCATGCAGCGGCACCCGGCGGACCCCGTCGACATCAAGATCGTCGAGGGCATCGTCTCCCTGGCGCACAGCCTGGAACTCGCGGTCACGGTGGAGGGCGTCGAGACCGGCGCCCAGGCGGAGCAGCTGCGTGAACTGGGCTGCGACACGGCCCAGGGCTGGTACTACGCCCGCCCGGGCCCCCCGGACCGCCTCCACGCGCTGTCCTTGGCGGACGCGGTGTAGGCCCCGGCGAGCGCGCTGCCGCCCGCGGGTCGCGGTGATCCGGGCCGCGGCCGGGGGCGGGCGGGGCCGGGGGCGCCGCCCCGCGGGGGTGGGGGGGCGGGGGGGTGTTTTTTTTTTTGTTGTTTTGGTTTTTTTTTTTTTTTGTTTTTTTT
>NZ_JBSFHO010000074.1:0-7407 GCF_053597075.1 Streptomyces sp. NPDC001514 | reverse complement strand
CGGCTGCGCGACCGGCTCGAACCCATACCCGGGGTGCGCGTGCTCGACCGCGGACCGCGTCCGGATTCGGATGCACCGAATCCGGGCGGGGCCCCGCTCATGCCGTGGGAGGGGCGACCGCTCAGCGCAGCCAGGGAAGGTCCGCGCCCGCGCCGCCCGGTTCGAGCCCGTCGGTCATGATGCGTGTGATCTCGCCGAGCTGGTGTACCTGTTCCGGGGTGAGCCGGTCGAAGATCGCCTGCCGTACGGCGGCGACATGGCCCGGTGCCGCCTTCTTCAGGACCTCGTAGCCCTCGTCCGTGAGGTACGCGTTCTGGCCCCGCTTGTCGGACGGGCAGTCCTCGCGGCGCACCCAGCCGTTCTTCTCCAGGCGCGCGATCGCGTGCGAGAGCCGGGACCGGGTGATCTTGGCGTCCTTGGCCAGTTCGGTCATGCGCAGGCGGCGGCGCGGCGCCTCGGCGAGCTGGACGAGCAGGCCGTAATACATGTGCGGCATACCCGCGTCCCGCTGGAGCTGGCGGTCGAGACTGTCCTCGAGGAGGGTGGTCGCATGGCGGTACGAACGCCAGACGCGCTGCTCCTCGGCGCTGAGCCAGCGGGGATCGCCCGCGTCGGGTGCCGTGCTCATACATCCACTGTACGAGCCCGTTCTTGAAAGTTGAACAAGATGGGCGTAGTCTCTCCCCAATCATGAACTTGAATGTTCAAGCAGATTCGAGCCTGATGCTCGGGAGGTACCTGTGAGCACGGACGTGAACCCGGATGTGGACACGGATGTGGACGCGGATGTGGACGCGGATGTGACCACGGGGCGGATGCCCGCCCTCTATCTCTCGCACGGTGCCCCGCCGCTCGCCGACGACCCGGTCTGGCCCGGCCAGCTTGCTGCCTGGTCCGCGAGCCTGCCCAGGCCCAGGGCCGTCCTGATGATCTCCGCCCACTGGGAGGAGGCTCCGCTCGCGCTCGGTGCGACGGAGACCGTGCCGCTCGTGTACGACTTCTGGGGCTTCCCCGAGCACTACTACCGGGTGCGGTACGAGGCCCCGGGCGCGCCCGCGCTCGCCGAGTCCGTACGGAAGCTGCTGCGCGGCGCCGGTACGCCCGTGCAGGACATCCCGGACCGCGGCCTCGACCACGGCGCGTACGTCCCGCTCGTCGAGATGTTCCCCGACGCCGACATCCCCGTACTGCAGGTCTCCATGCCGACGCTCGACCCGCAGCGGCTGCTGGAGATCGGGCGCAGGCTCGCTCCGCTGCGCGACGAGGGCGTGCTGATCGTCGGCAGCGGCTTCTTCACGCACAACCTGGCCGCGCTGCGGCATACGGGCGGCGGCGTACCCGGCTGGTCGGCCGAGTTCGACGACTGGGGGCGACGGGCGCTGGCCGCAGCCGATGTGGACGCGCTGCTGGACTTCGAGCACAAGGCGCCGGCGGGCAAGCTGGCGCATCCGCGCACCGAGCACTTCGCTCCGCTGTTCGTGACGCTGGGTGCGGCGGATGCCACCGGGGAGCTGGACCGGGGGCGCAGCGTCATCGACGGCTTCTGGATGGGGCTGGCGAAGCGGTCGGTCCAGTTCGGCTAGGTCCTGTCCGGTCGATCAGACCGGATCAGTGAGCGGTGTCAGGGCACGCGAGCCCGGCCGGCCCAGCGGCTTCTCGTACCAGGCCACGTCCCAGTACCGGCCGAACTTGCGGCCGACCTCCGCGTACGTACCGACGTGCCGGAAGCCGAAGCGCTCGTGGAGCCGGACCGAGGCCTCGTTCGGCAGGGCGATCCCGGCGTAGGCGCGGTGGAGGTCCTCGTCCGCGAGTGCGGCGAAGAGCGCGTCGTAGAGGAGGGTGCCGATGCCCCGGCCTGCGGCGTCGGGCGCGAGATAGACGCTGACCTCGACGGATGTGGCGTAAGCGGGCTTCGGGCGGAAAGCGCTGCTGGTCGCGTAACCCAGAATTCGGTCAGAACGGACATCCCGAGCAACCAGGAGGCGGTGCGGGCCGTCTTCAGGGTGGGAGTGCAGCCACGGGCGGCGCTGCTCGGGCGTGAACACGGTGGTGTCGAAGGTGATGGCCGTTTCGCGCACGTAGTGGTTGTAGAGCTCGGTGAGGGCCGGGAGATCGGCCGCCGAGCCCGCCCTGACCTGCACGTCCTTGTGTTCCGGCAGCATCCGACCTCCCGTGGTGGCGGCACAGGGTACTGCAAGATCACAAAAAACCCTGTACCCATGGGAATTCTGTCCGGATTCCAGTCGTTGTTTCCCTCGGATGCAGGGCACCTGGAAGACCCTGAAGGGTGTCGCGACCTACTCAGCAAGGGAGCACGCATGGCAACCCGTGCCGTCGCCCGTCGCCAGTCAGCCTCCAAGGGGACCGGGACCGATGGGTCAAGCAGTGTTCGCGCCGTGAGCGGAGAGATCGCCGACCGCGACCTGGTCGGCATGTATCTCGACGAGATCGCGCGCACGCCGCTGCTCGACGCCGCCAAGGAGGTCGAGCTCTCCCAGACCATCGAAGTCGGGGTCTACGCCCGGCAGATCCTCGACGGCGCCGTGACATCAGCCGTTGCCACGGCGGGATCGAGCGACGCGGGCGGTGCCACGCGCGAGGAGTTGGAGGCGCTGGTCCGCGAGGGCGAGCGCGCCAAGGACATCTTCATCAAGTCGAATCTCCGCCTGGTGGTGGCCGTCGCGCGCCGCTATCCGCGCAGTGGGCTGCCGCTCCTGGACCTGATCCAGGAGGGGAACGCAGGCCTGGTGCGTGCGGTGGAGAAGTTCGACTACGCGAAGGGCTTCAAGTTCTCGACGTACGCGACCTGGTGGATCCGCCAGGCCATCACGCGCTCCATAGCCGACCAGTCGCGCACGATCCGGCTGCCCGTCCACCTGGTGGAGGAACTGGGCCGGATCCGCCGTGTCCAGCGCGAGTTCAACCGTGAGCACGGGCGCGAGCCCGAGCCCGCCGAGGTGGCGACGGAGCTGGGCTCGACGCCGGAGCGGATCATCGATGTGCTCGACTGGGCCCGTGACCCGGTCTCGCTGAACATGTCGGTGGACGACGAGGGCGAGACGCAGTTCGGCGATCTGCTCGAGGACACCTCCGCGGTGTCGCCCGAGCAGTCCGTGATGACACTCCTGCGCAGCGAGGAGCTCGACGACCTGATCGACAAGCTCGACCACCGGACCGCATCGATCATCCGTATGCGGTACGGCATCGAGGACGGCCGCGAGCGCACGCTGACCGAGGTCGGCAAGGAGCACGGTCTGACGCGCGAGCGCATCCGGCAGATCGAGAAGCACGCGCTGCTGGAGCTGAAGCGGATGGCACGCGACACGGGCTTCGACGCGGCGGCGTAAAGCGCTCTGAGGCGTAACGTTGACCTGAGGCGTAGCGTCGAAGTGGTGGGGCCCAGCCCCACCCCCTGAGCGGACCCCGGCACCCTCCCCCCCGGTGTCGGGGTCCTTCACGTGCCCCCACGGTGTCGCGGTCCTTCACGTGCCCCCGGTGTCGGGGTCCTTCACGTGCTCGACGTGCTCCGCGTGCTCGCCGCCCGCGTGAGGCGGGCGCCGAGGGCCGTGAGGTGGTCGGAGAGTGATGGCGGCCCGTGGACCGTGAACTCGCAGTCGACCAGGGCCAGTCGGACTGCCAGCCACTCCAGGGAGTCCTGTGAGCGGGTCCGGAGGCGGCAGCTGTCCGGGCCGGTCGGCTCGGGTGCGCCCAGGTAGCCCGGGAGCCGGGCGGAGACGAACTCCGCCGGGGCGTCGAAGCTCACGTCCAGTGCCTGCTCCGGCTGTTTCCGGGACATGGAGTGGGAGAGCAGCTTCGAGGCGTCCCAGCCGGCCGGCACCTCGCGCGGCGTGAAGCGGGCCCCCGTCGCAAATGGATCGCTGACCCTGTCCACCCGGAACGTACGCCAGTCGTCGCGCCCGATGTCGTACGCGACCAGGTACCAGCGCCGCCCCGTCGAGACCAGCCGATACGGCTCGACCAGCCGTTTCGTCTCCGTACCGTCGCCCGAGCGGTAGCCGAAGCGCAGTCGCTCCCGGCCGGTGACCGTTGTCGCAATGGCGGTGAGCGTGTGCGGGTCGACGGTGGCTCCGTCGCCGCGGGTGAAGGGGATCATTGCGTTCTGGAGCATCGAGACCCGGTGCCGCAGCCGGGACGGCAGCACCTGCTCCAGCTTCGCCAGGGCACGTACGGATGCCTCGTCGACGCCCTCGATCACATGGCCTGCACCCGCCCGCAGCCCCACCGCGATCGCGACGGCCTCCTCGTCGTCGAGGAGCAGCGGTGGCATGGCAGCGCCCGCGACCAGCCGGTATCCGCCGACTGCGCCCCTCGTCGCCTCGACCGGGTAGCCGAGGTCGCGCAGCCGGTCGATGTCCCGGCGGATCGTGCGCGGGCTGACCTGGAGCCTTTCGGCGAGCTCGCTGCCCGGCCACTCGCGCGGCGTCTGAAGCAGGGACAGCAGATTCAGCAGTCGTGCCGGGGTGTCTGTCATACGTCCCATCCTGGCCATCTTCTAGGTCATGGACTGACCTATATCCTGACTACTTTCCTCCTCATGAGCTCCCAAGCCGCCGTACTGGATACGGCTCCCGACCCTGCTGCCGCTGCCGACCGGCGCCGCTGGATAGCCCTGGCCATCGTCATGACGGCGGCCTTCATGGACCTGGTCGACGTCACCATCGTCAACATCGCGATCCCGTCCATCGAGCGCGATCTCGGCGCGTCGTTCGGGGCGATCCAGTGGATCACCGCCGGTTATGCGCTGGCCTTCGCCGCCGGACTGATCACCGGTGGCCGGCTCGGTGACATCTACGGCCGCAAGCGGCTGTTCCTGGTCGGCATCACCGGCTTCACGCTCGCCTCCGCGCTGTGCGGCGTCGCGGCGGGCGCCGAGATGCTCGTCGCCGCGCGGCTGCTGCAGGGCGCGATGGCCGCGATGATGGTGCCGCAGGTGCTCGCGATCATCCATGTGACCTTCCCCGCGCACGAACGCGGCAAGGTCTTCGGGATGTTCGGCGCGATCGTCGGACTCGGGGCCGTGTCCGGTCCGCTGCTCGGCGCGCTGCTGACCCAGTGGAATCTGTTCGGTCTGGAATGGCGGCCGATCTTCCTGATCAACCTGCCCGTCGGCATCGCCGGTGTCCTCCTCGGCCGGAAGTTCATCACCGAGTCCCGCGCCGAGAAGGCGCTCCGTCTCGACCTGGTCGGCGTCGCCCTCGCCACGTTCGCGCTGCTGATGCTGATCTATCCGCTCACGCGCGGCCGTGAGCTGGACTGGCCGCTGTGGGGTCACCTGTGCATGGCGGGCAGCCCGTTCGTGTTCGCCGTGTTCGTGGCGTACGAGAAGTGGAAGACGCGCAAGGACGGCTCGCCGCTCGTCGAGCTGTCGCTGTTCAGGGTGAAGAGCTTCGCCGCCGGTATCGCCGTCCAGCTGACCTTCGGTGTGGTCATGGGCATCTTCTTCCTGGTCTGGACGCTGTACATGCAGATCGGCCTGGGCTGGAGCCCGCTGAAGGCGGGACTGACCGGGGTGCCGTTCTCCATTGCCGTGTCGCTGGCGGCCGGGATGTCCGTACAGAAGCTGGTGCCGCGCTTCGGGCGGAAGGTGCTGCAGGCGGGGGCCCTGACCATGGCGGCCGGACTGCTCGTCTACATCTGGGAGGCCGGGCGGTACGGCACGGGCATCCACTCCTGGCAGATGATCGCGCCGCTCGTGATCATGGGGCTCGGCATGGGGCTGATCGTGGCGCCGCTGACGGACGCGGTGCTGTCCGACGTGCCGCGCGAGCACGCCGGTTCGGCGTCCGGGCTGATCAACACGACGGCGCAGATGGGCAACGCGCTCGGGCTCGGGCTGGTGTCGGTCGTCTTCTTCGGGGCGATCGACGAGGAGCGGCCGGCGTCGCCGGGCGCGGTGGGGGCGGCGTTCGCGGACGCCTTCCAGGGCTCGCTGTGGTGGGTCGTCGGGGTACTCGCGGTGATCTTCGGGGTGATGTTCGCGCTCCCGGCGCGGCCGAAGCAGCACCTGGAGGCGGCCGGGGAGCCTGCCTCGGCAGACTCATCGGCAGACGCATCGGCGGGGGCTTCGGCGGGGGCTTCGGCGGGGGCTTCGGCTTCGGCGGAGGAGGAGCGGGAGGCGGCACTCACGCGCTGAGCGCGCGCGGTGGGCGCGCACTGTGCGCGCGGCGGTACGGGCTCGAGGCCCGGCACCGGGAGGGTTCCCGGTGCCGGGCCTCTGCCTGTTTGCGCCCGTTCTGTGCCCGGATCTGTTTACTTTGTGGAACTCGAGGCGTAGCCTGACGGGGAAACCACAGGTTCGGGCATTGAACGGACGTAAACCCACATGTACGCACCCGAGCGTCAGCAGCAGATCCTCCGCCTCGCCCGCGAGGGCGGACGCGTCGATGTGCTGTCCCTCGCCGACGAGTTCCAGGTCACCGCCGAGACCATCCGGCGCGATCTGAAGGCCCTGGACCGGGCCGGGCTCGTGCGCCGGGTGCACGGTGGCGCCATCTCGGCCGGGCGGCTCGACTTCGAACCGGACCTCGCCGAGCGGGAGTCCACCGCAGCCGACGAGAAGGACCGCATCGCGCGGGCCGCGCTCGCCGAACTGCCCGAGGACGGCAGCGTCATCCTCGACGCGGGCTCCACGGTGGCGCGGCTGGCCGCGGCGTTCCCGCTGGAGTCGTCGCTGACGGTCGTCACACACGCGCTGCCCGCCGCCGCGCGGCTCGCCGATCACCCCGGCATCGACCTGCATCTGGTCGGCGGCCGGGTCCGGCACCGTACGCGCGCCGCTGTCGACGCGTGGGCGCTGCGGGCGTACGGGGAGATCCGCGCCGACGTCGTCTTCCTCGGCACCAACGGCTTCTCGACGGAGGCCGGACTGACCACGCCAGATCTCGCCGAGGCCGCCGTCAAGCGGGCGCTCGTCGCCGCGGCGCGGCGGGTGGTGCTGCTGGCCGACTCGGCCAAGTACGGCGAGGAGCACTTCGCGCGCTTCGCCGACCTCGCCGACGTCGATCTGCTCATCACGGACAGCGGGCTCAGCCCCGAGGACACCGCGGCGATCGAGGCCGCGGGCACGGAAGTAGTACGTACATGATTCTCACCGTCACCCCGAACCCCTCGCTGGACCGGACGTACGAGATCCCGGGCCTGGAGCGCGGCGAAGTGCTGCGGGCCACCGGCGAACGCATGGACCCCGGCGGCAAGGGCGTCAACGTCTCGCGAGCGGTAGCGGCGGCCGGGCACCGCACGGTCGCGGTGATGCCGCTCGGCGGTGCGCCGGGCGCGCTGGTCGCGGAGCTGCTGGCGGGGCAGGGGATCGAGGTGACGCCGGTGCCGGTGGCGGGCGCTACGCGGTCGAACATCGCGCTCGCGGAGCCGGACGGCACCCTGACGAAG
>NZ_JBSFHO010000073.1:5000-7682 GCF_053597075.1 Streptomyces sp. NPDC001514 | reverse complement strand
TTCAACAATTTCACGTACTTTTTAACCCTCTTTTCAAAGTGCTTTTCATCTTTCGATCACTCTACTTGTGCGCTATCGGTCTCTGGCCGGTATTTAGCTTTAGAAGACATATACCTCCCATTTTGAGCAGCATTCCCAAACTACTCGACTCGTCGAAGGAGCTTTACATAGGCTTGGCATCCGACCAGACGGGGCTCTCACCCTCTGTGGCGTCCCGTTCCAGGGAACTCGGAAGGCGCCTCGCCAAAAGCATCCTCTACAAATTACAACTCGGGCCCTGGGGACCAGATTTCAAATTTGAGCTGTTGCCGCTTCACTCGCCGTTACTGGGGCAATCCCTGTTGGTTTCTTTTCCTCCGCTTATTGATATGCTTAAGTTCAGCGGGTATTCCTACCTGATTCGAGGTCAACATTCGGAAGGTGGGGTGTTTAACGGCGTGGCCGCGCCCGGGTCCCGGTGCGAGTGGATATTACTACGCAGAGGTCGCCGCGGACGGGCCGCCACTCCATTTCGGGGCCGGCGGTGTTAGCGCCGGGTCCCCAACGCCGGGCTCTCCCAAAAAGAGGGGAGCTCGAGGGTTGAAATGACGCTCGAACAGGCATGCCCGCCAGAATTCTGGCGGGCGCAATGTGCGTTCAAAGATTCGATGATTCACTGAATTCTGCAATTCACATTACTTATCGCATTTCGCTGCGTTCTTCATCGATGCCAGAACCAAGAGATCCGTTGTTGAAAGTTTTGATTCATTTGTATTTTGCCTTGCGGCACACTCAGAAGAAACTGTAAAAACAAAAGAGTTTGTGGCCTCCGGCGGGCGCCTGGTTCCGGGCCGCGAAACCGAAGAGGTTCCGGGCGCCGGGGCGGCTCCGCCGAAGCAACGTAAAGGTATGTTCACATGGGTTTGGGAGTTGTAAACTCGGTAATGATCCCTCCGCTGGTTCACCAACGGAGACCTTGTTACGACTTTTACTTCCTCTAAATGACCGAGTTTGGAGAGCTTTCCGGCCCTGGGTGGTAGTTGCCCACCTCCCTGGGCCAGTCCGGACGCCTCACTGAGCCATTCAATCGGTAGTAGCGACGGGCGGTGTGTACAAAGGGCAGGGACGTAATCAACGCAAGCTGATGACTTGCGCTTACTAGGGATTCCTCGTTGAAGAGCAATAATTGCAATGCTCTATCCCCAGCACGACGGAGTTTAACAAGATTACCCGGGCCTTTCGGCCAAGGAAGTACTCGCTGGCTCCGTCAGTGTAGCGCGCGTGCGGCCCAGAACATCTAAGGGCATCACAGACCTGTTATTGCCTCAAACTTCCATCGGCTTGAGCCGATAGTCCCTCTAAGAAGCCAGCGTACTGCCAAAGCAATACGGGCTATTTAGCAGGTTAAGGTCTCGTTCGTTATCGCAATTAAGCAGACAAATCACTCCACCAACTAAGAACGGCCATGCACCACCACCCACAAAATCAAGAAAGAGCTCTCAATCTGTCAATCCTCATTGTGTCTGGACCTGGTGAGTTTCCCCGTGTTGAGTCAAATTAAGCCGCAGGCTCCACCCCTGGTGGTGCCCTTCCGTCAATTTCTTTAAGTTTCAGCCTTGCGACCATACTCCCCCTGGAGCCCAAGCACTTTGATTTCTCGTAAGGTGCCGAACGCGTCAAAAAATAACATCGTCCGATCCCTAGTCGGCATAGTTTATGGTTAAGACTACGACGGTATCTGATCGTCTTCGATCCCCTAACTTTCGTTCCTGATTAATGAAAACATCCTTGGCAAATGCTTTCGCAGTAGTTAGTCTTCAATAAATCCAAGAATTTCACCTCTGACAATTGAATACTGATGCCCCCGACTGTCCCTATTAATCATTACGGCGGTCCTAGAAACCAACAAAATAGAACCACACGTCCTATTTCATTATTCCATGCTAATGTATTCGAGCATAGGCCTGCCTGGAGCACTCTAATTTTTTCAAAGTAAAAGTCCTGTTTCCCCGTCACACCCAGTGAAGGGCATGAGGTTCCACAGAGGGAAAGGCCCGGCCGGACCAGTACACGCGGTGAGGCGGACCGGCCAGCCAGGCCCAAGGTTCAACTACGAGCTTTTTAACCACAACAACTTTAATATACGCTATTGGAGCTGGAATTACCGCGGCTGCTGGCACCAGACTTGCCCTCCAATTGTTCCTCGTTAAGGGATTTAAATTGTACTCATTCCAATTACAAGACCCAAAAGAGCCCTGTATCAGTATTTATTGTCACTACCTCCCCGTGTCGGGATTGGGTAATTTGCGCGCCTGCTGCCTTCCTTGGATGTAGTAGCCGTTTCTCAGGCTCCTTCTCCGGGGTCGAGCCCTAACCCTCCGTTACCCGTTGCAACCATGTTTGGCCAATACCCAAACATCGAAAGTTGATAGGGAAGAAATTTGAATGAACCATCGCCGGCGCAAGGCCGTGCGATTCGAGAAGTTATCATGAATCACCAAAGAGCCCAGAGGGCATTGGTTTTTAATCTAATAAATACATCCCTTCCGAAGTCGGGATTTTTAGCATGTATTAGCTCTAGAATTACCACGGTTATCCAAGTAGTAAGGTACTATCAAATAAACGATAACTTATATAATGAGCCATTCGCAGTTTCGCTGTATAATTGCTTATACTTAGACATGCATGGCTTAATCTTTGAGA
>NZ_JBSFHO010000072.1:0-7864 GCF_053597075.1 Streptomyces sp. NPDC001514 | reverse complement strand
TGGGTGGTGAGGAAGACGGTGACGCCGTCGGAGACCAGCTCGCGGATGATCTGCCACATGTTGTGGCGGCTGCGCGGGTCGAGGCCGGTGGTCGGCTCGTCGAGGAAGATGATCCGCGGGTTGCCGACCAGGGTCATGGCGATGTCGAGGCGGCGCTTCATGCCGCCGGAGTAGCTCTGGGCGGGCTTCTTGGCGGCGTCGACGAGGTCGAACCGCTCCAGCAGCTCGGCCGTGACCCGCCGCCCCTCGCGCTTGGACAGGTGGTGCAGGTCCGCCATGAGGAGCATGTTCTCCTCGCCGGTGATCAGCCCGTCGACGGCGGAGAACTGCCCGGTGACGCCGATCGCGGCGCGCACCCCGTCCGGGGACGTGGCGACGTCGTGGCCCGCGACCTGGGCCTGCCCGCCGTCGGCGGCGATGAGCGTGGACAGGATCTTCACGGCGGTGGTCTTGCCGGCGCCGTTGGGCCCGAGCAGCGCGAACACCGAACCGGCCGGGATACGCAGATCGATGCCGTCGAGCACCGTCTTGTCGCCGTACGACTTGCGCAGACCGACGGTGGAGACGGCGGCGGACGACTGCGGACCGTCGCCTCGCCTGGACGTGGGCATGACAGATGAAGGCATGGAGCCCTCCCGTTCGAAGGGTGAAGTGACTGGGGGAGTGGGCGAGTTTGCGGGGCCGGTGCTCAGGCCCGGGCGCGGCGGACGTCGATGTTGCCGTACCGGGTGCGGGCGCGGACCTTGACGGTGTCCTCGGTCTTCTCCGGGGTCTCGGACGCGGTGAGCGTATTGCGCACCTGGCCGGAGCCCGAGCTGACGTCGAGCCAGGCGGCCGTGCCCTCGCGGACGCCGACCTCGATGGCGCCGTAGGAGGTCTCCAACTGGACGGTGCCGCGGGCCACTTCGCCCACGCGCAGGGTGCCGTGGGCGGTGGTGGCGGTGACCGAGTCCTCGGCGCGCCGGATCTCGATGTCGCCGTTGGCGCCGCTCACCCGCAGCTCGCCGGTCGCGGCGCCGACGGTCGTGGTGCCGTGCGAGTTCTTCAGGACGGCGGGGCCGTCGACGAGGCCGACGCGCAGGCTGCCGGAGCTGGTGGTGATCTCGGCCATACCCTCGACCCGGTCCACGGTGATCGAGCCGTGCGACGCGGTCAGCTTCAGCGGGCCGGTCGTGTCGAGGCGGACGTCGCCGGACGAGGTCTTCACACGGACCTCGCCGAGCCGGCCCTCGCCGAGCACCTGGGCCCAGGCACCGGTCATGTCGATGCGCGAGCCCGTGGGCAGCTCGACCGTCACGTCGACGGTGCCGGTGCGGCCGAGGCCGAGCAGATTGGGCTTGGGCGTCCTGACGGTCAGTACGCCGCTCGCGTACGTGACCTCGGTCTGGTCGGCAGCCCGTACGTCCTGGTCTCGCTTCGGGTCGCGGGGCCGCACCTCGACGACGGTGTCGAGGCGGTCGCCCGCGGTGAACTGGATGGAACCGGCCTCCACGTGCGCCGTGGCCGAGATCGGTTCGGGAGTGTCGAAAGAAGGCATGGCTGTCCCGTCCTCTTGGGTCTTCAGGACGTCCCTGCTGGTGGGACGTGGTGTGGGTGAAGTGGTGCGGGCGGGGGTGCGGCTAGCGCACCCAGCCCGTGAAGCTCTGTCCGATGGTCTGGGTCTTCTCCGTCGTGCGCGGCCGGGTGCCGCCGTCGACCGCGGCCGACACGGCGCGCACCAGCCACGCGTTGACCGACAGGCCCTCGCGGCTCGCGGCCTCCTCGGCGCGGGCCTTGAGGTGGGCCGGCAGGCGCAGGTTGACGCGGGCGGTGCCGCCCTCGTCGCCGTCGGCCGGGGCCGGGGTCTGGAGCTGTTCGACGGGCGCGGCCGGCTCCGCGAGGGCGCCGCCGTCGGTGGGTGGCGGTGTCACCACGAAGTCGGGGTCGAGCCCGCGCAGCCGTACGTCGACCGAGCCGGGGGCGAGTTCGCGGGTGATCTCGTCCGTCGCGGCGGAGAGCACATTGAGCAGGGTCAGCCGGGTCGCCGACTCCAGGGGAGCGGTGAGCCTCTCTGCCAGCTCGCGGGCTTCGTCGCCGCCGGCTTCGGCGGCCACCGCGAGTTCGCGGCGGAGGTTGTCGACATACGGGGTGAGGTCCATGGCGTCATCATGGCACCATAGTGGCTCCATGCGCAAGCCGTGAGGTGACATCTCCGGGTCGATAACTGATGTAACCATCCTGACCTGGGGAAACGTTGTGATGCCTACCTGAGTGATTGTGGCGCCATGCGTGCCCATGTGCTTTTGGGAGCGTGGAATGGCGCCGGGCGGCACCGGATGGTGCCAAGCCGTGCCACCCCACGTCCTGTGATGCCATGCGATGTCGCAGGGGTGGCCTGTCCCCGCCTCGCGGTCTGCCGCTGGGCCGAGCCCACCCGAGGCGGTGTGATCGGGCCCGCCCCGCCTAGCCAGGGCATGTGTGAGGTCGTGATCAAACGCGCCGACCCGGATCCGCCCTCCGGGTGGATCCGGTAGGAAGTCGGTTGTGACGCGCAGGCAACTCGCCCATGAGCAATGGACGTCGATCGAGCCGCACCTGCCGATAGGCGACTACATGGCGTACGGCGCTGTTCCGGGCCTTCGCGTGGAAGGCCCGGAACAGCGGTGAGTGCGGAGCGGATCAGAGCCGGTCGAGGATGCTCTGCAGCTGCTCGACCTCGGCGGACTGGTTCGTGACGACAGCGTCGGCGAGCTTCTTGGCGTCGGTGTTGCGGCCGTTCTTCTGCTCGTCCTTCGCCATGTCGATGGCGCCGTTGTGATGGTCGATCATCATCTGGGCGAACTTGCGGTCGAAGTCGGTGCCCTTGGCGGCCATGAGCGCGTCCATGTCGTCGCCGGACATCATCCCGGGCACCTCCCCGTCACCGTGGCCCGCGCCGTGATCCATGCCGGGGGACTCGGGCTTGCCCCAGGCGGTGAGCCAGGACCGCATGGTCCTGATCTCGGGGTCCTGGGCCTTCTCGACCTGTCCGGCGAGGGTCTTGATCTCCGGGTCGGCCGCGCGGCCGTCCGCCAGCCGGGCCATCTCCAGGGCCTGCTGGTGGTGCGGGATCATCCCCTGCGCGAACGCGACATCGGCGTTGTTGAAGGCGCCGGCTCCGGCTCCGGCCGCGGCCGATGCGGTAGCTTCCGGCGACGGGGCGGAGGGGTCCGCGCCGTTGTCGCCGCAGGCGGTGAGCAGCAGAGCTCCGGCGGCGACGGCTCCCACCACCGCGACGCGACGGTGCAGGGGCCGGTTCAGGGCACGCTTGAAGGCGGTCATGTCTGTGTACCTCGTGTGATCGATTCCGAAATGCGTGGATGAGCAGGCGTCGTGGCGGGCGCCCCGGTCGGGGCGCGCCCGCGCAGGAAGGCCGGCCTATATGCGCAGAATCGACAGTTGTGCGAGGTCAGGCGCCCTGGGCGGAGGGTTGGCGCGTACGACTGCGAGCACCCCGGCGGCAAGCCTGGCGAGCCAGTCGCGCCGACCCACGAACACCGCGTGCAGCAGCGCGGCCAGAGCCCAGGTGCCGAGGACCGCCACGCACAGCGACGCCATGTCCATGGCCATGCCGGGATCATCCGCCGGTGCGGTGGCGCTGGTCGGCACAGGCCCGGCGTACGGGTCCGTCGCGGTCATCGTCATCGCAGGCGGCAGGCCCGTGTCTGCAGCAGCCGCCTGGTGGCTGTGTGCGGGCATCCGGCCCGTGCCGGCCGTGGGCGAGGAGGTGGTCGTGCCGGAGCCCTCGCTGGGGTGCCCGACGGTGTGCATGACGAACACGCCGAGTGCCAGCACCACGACAAGCAGCAGACGTGCTGCCACGCCCACTGTCCGTGTGTACTGCTGCACCATCACGCATACCTCCGCCCTCGACCGTCGACGATAGCCCAGGAGCGGCCGAGGTCAGGTTGTGGGCCCGCTCAGCCGCAGGTTCCACCGTCCCGCCCGCCCCGTGAGCGTGACGAGGGACAGCGGGGGCACGTCGACGCGCCAGAAGGCGGCCGGGGGAGCGCCCAGGGCGTGCACGGTCGCGGCGCGTACGACGGAGGGTTCGGTGACGGCGAGCACTCGGCCCGCGTCCTCGGGCAGGCCGTCCATCCAGTCGCCAACGCGCAGGAGCAGGGCGGTGATGGACTCTCCGCCGTGCGGTGCCGCGTCCGGATCGGTCGTCCAGGCGGCGATTCCGTCGGGATCGGCCGCGGCCACATCGGCCGGCGAGCAGCCGATCCAGCGCCCGAAGTCGCAGTCGCGCAGGGCGGGTTCGGCGGCCGCGGTGACCCCCAGGGCCCCGGTGGTCTGTTCGCACCGGATCGAGGGCGCCCGGTAGTGCAACGACGCCGTGGGCAGCGCGCCCGCCACCGTACGCGCCTCGCGCACGCCCCGCTCGTCCAGCGGGCCGTCGCCGAACCGGGCTTCTCGCACCGCGGGGCCCGCGGCGGCGCACAGCAGCGTGAGCCGGATCGTCATGGCCGGATTACCTCCCCGTTGTCGTCCCCGCGTGTTCCGCCTCCGTGGGGCGTGCGGGTGTGGTGCGGGTGATGATGCCAGGGGTGCGGTGAGTCACAGGTCACCTGGTCATGGGCGGTATCGACGGTCGGTACCGCCGCCTGTACCCTCTGCTGCGAAAGGACGACGACGCTGACGGAAGCCCGGTGGAAACCCGGCACGGTCGCGCCACTGTGTGCCGAGCGGCAACTCCCCTTGGGGGAGGGGCTGTCCGGTGAGTCAGACCCGTTGCTGTCGTCATGTGCTCCACACAATGCGGGACGCGTGTTCCCGAGGAGGTACGCCGTGGCTCAGACCGCCATCACCCCTGTCCCCCTTGCCCCTCCCTCCGTGGCGAAGCTGCCGGTCCGGGCGATCCTGCCCTGGGCCGCCTTCTTCGGTCTGCTGATGCTCGTGCTGCTGTACTTCGTCGGCGCCGAGCAGGGCGCCTTCTCCGTGTTCTCCGGCGAGAGCGTCCACGAGTGGGTGCACGACGGCCGGCACCTGCTGGGCTTCCCCTGCCACTGATACGGGACGGACGCAACCACAGATGAACTCCGTCACCGTACGCGCCCTGTTGGTGCGCGGCATGATCGCGGGTGTCCTGGCCGGGCTGGTCGCCTTCGGATTCGCCTACCTGGTGGGCGAACCGAGCGTGGACGCCGCCATCGCCTTCGAGTCCGCGCACTCCCATGAGCACGGCGAAGAGGAACTGGTCAGCCGTGCGGTGCAGTCGACCGCGGGACTGGCCACGGCCGCCCTCGTCTACGGCATCGCGCTCGGCGGTATCACCGCGCTGGCGTTCTGCTTCGCGCTGGGCCGCATCGGCCGCTTCGGCGCCAGGGCCACGGCGGCCCTGGTCGGCCTGGGCGGCTTCGTCACCGTCGCTCTGGTGCCCTTCCTGAAGTACCCCGCCAACCCGCCCGCCGTCGGCGACCCGGCCACCCTCAACCAGCGCACCGCGCTGTTCTTCCTGATGATCGCCCTGAGTGTGCTGCTGGCGATCGGCGCGCTGCTGCTCGGCCGGAGCCTCGCACCGCGCTGGGGCAACTGGAACGCCACGGTCGCCGCAAGTGTCGCCTTCACGGCGGTGCTTGCGGTCGCCGTGGCCTTCCTCCCCGCCGGGGATGCGCTCCCCGAGGAATTCCCGGCCACGGTGCTGTGGGAGTTCCGACTCGCCTCCCTGGGCGTACAGGCGCTGCTCTGGGCAGCCCTGGGGCTGATCCTCGGCCACCTCGCGGAACGGGTCCTGGAACCCCGGACCGCGCAGCAGCCGGCCCCCGCCGACCCGGCAGCACCGGCCGCGTCGTCTCCGGCACACTGACGCGCGCGCGAATCGCTCGCGAGGGACCCGTCGGGGGCGCGCCCGACGGGTCCCCCGCGCTTCACCGACCTTGCGGAGCGGCCGGGCGATGGTGGCTTCAGCCGGCGGCGCGGAAGCGGCGCAGGCGCAGCCTGATGCCAGGGCCTACTCCTGCCCGAGCCAGAGGTCGGGGCCGAAGACCTCGTAGTGAATGCCGTCGGCCGGCACACCCTGCCGCACCAGATCCCCGCGGACCGCACGGAGATACGGCAAGGGACCGCACAGATACGCCGTCAGGCCGTCGGGCAGGTCCAGTGCGCCGACATCCGTCCGTCCGGTCCGTGCATGGGGGACGGCGGCTCTGTCCGGCGTCTCGTACCAGAGATGGCATTCCGCGTTCGGCAACGCCTGGACGAGCCGGGCGAGTTCGTCGCGGTGGGCGTGGTCGGCGGGGGAGCGGTCGGCATGCGCGACGATCACGCGCCGGGTGGATCCGGTGGCGGCCAGTTCGTGCAGCATGGACAGCATCGGTGTGCAGCCGATGCCGGCCGAGCCGAGCAGCAGCGGCCCGTCACCGTCCGGCAGGGTCAGTCCCCCGAACGGGGCGGACACCATGAGGGTGTCACCTGCCCGAAGGTGCTCGTGCAACCACGAGGACATCTCACCGTCAGGTCCGGTCGTACCGTCGACCCTCTTGACGCTGATCCGCCACTCGGCGTGGCCAGGGCCGTACGAAAGGCTGTACTGGCGGATCTGCCGTGCCCCGTCCGGCAGTTCGGCCTGGACGCTGACGTACTGCCCGGGGAGGAAGCGGCCGGCGGGCTCACCGTCGGCCGGGAAGAGCGTGAAGGAGGCGACGTCGGGTGTCTCCTGGCGACGGCTGGTCACCCGCACGGGGCGCCAGACCTCGCCCTCGGCGACACCTGCCTCCTCGTACAGCCGTGCTTCCAGGGCGATCAGGGCGTTGGCCATCAGCCAGTACACCTCGTCCCAGGCGGCGGCCACTTCGGGTGTGACCGCGTCGCCCAGTACGTCGGCGATCGCGTCGAAGAGGTGCCGATGGACGATCTTGTACTGCTCGGAGGTGATGCCCAGCGAGGCGTGCTTGTGGGCGATCCGCGAGAGAAGAGCGTCCGGCCGGGTTCCGGGACGGTCCACCAGCATCGTGGCGAAGCCTGCGATGGCGCCGGCAAGGGCCTGCTTCTGTGTGCCGTCGGCCTGGTTGCCGCGGTTGAACAGATCGCGCAGCAGTTCCGGGTGGGCCGCGAACAGGTTCCGGTAGAAGCGGTCGGTGATCTCACCGATCGCCCCGCCGACGGCGGGCAGGGTGGCACGGACGACGGGGACGGACTGCTCCGAGAGCACACCAGCCTCCAAAGTGGTAAGTGATCTTCGTATTTTCGAGTGTGCGTTTCCGGCGATGCGGGAACGGGGACCTCAGACGGCGTCCCGCCGTGTGAGCGACAGCAGGACCGGCCCGGTGGGAGCGGCCACGACATCCGAAACGGTCAAAGGGTCGAGGGAGCTGTAGAACGCCTGCTGGGCGGCGCGCAGCGCCCCCCGGAGCCGGCAGGCGCCGCGCAGCGGGCACGGGGTGTCGCCCTCGCAGGCGACCACCTCCTCCTCGCCCTCCAGCTCGCGCAGCAACCAGCCGATCGAGGCGCCGCGCCCGAAGCCCGTGAGTTCCAGCCCGCCGCCCCGGCCACGCCGCGCCTCCAGCACGCCGAGGTGCTGGAGCCGCGCCACGGCCTTGGCCATGTGCGCATACGGCACATCCATCGCCTCGGCCACCTCGCGCGTCGTCAGGGACTCCCCGTCCCGAACGACCGCCAGGCGCATGACCGCGCGCAATGCCAGATCGCTGAACTTCGTCAACCGCACGCATCGACGCTACCAAATATGTATCTCAAATGCATATTCAGTCTTCGTGATGCCGCCCGAGGTGCGTTCTTGCGGAACACGGCGGGGCCGCACGGTGAACTCACCGCGCGGCCCCGTGCCGTTGCAGGGGACCATTGACGCAGGTCAGTCACCCCGACTAACTTCACCATACGGATT
>NZ_JBSFHO010000071.1:0-9609 GCF_053597075.1 Streptomyces sp. NPDC001514 | reverse complement strand
CAGCGGGGCCAGGGCCCGCAGCAGATCCAGCCGCTCCGCCTACGCCTCCACCGGGGCGGCGATCTGGCCCGCCCCTGCAAGCTCGGCCTCCCGGCCGGCCGCCCTGACCAGCGCCTCGGGACCGGCCTGCCGGGCCAGCCGCGCCAGGTCGAGGGCGAACGCCGTGCGTCCCGCCCCGGCCAGGGCCTCGGCGGCCAGCTCCTGCGCGGTGCCGCCCGCGGGCTCCCGTAGATACACCGGAGAGATCGCGTCCCGTACGGCCTCGGCGAGCCGCCCCGGCAGATCGCCCAGGACCCCCTCGGGCAGGGTCCCGGACCGCACCGGGCGCATCACGTCCACCAGCACCGGGTCCATCGCGTCATCGCCCAGCAGATGGCTGGCGACCCGGTCCGGGACCCGCAACGACCGGCCCAGGAAGGGTCGTTCCGGCTCCTCCACGAGCAGCAGGCCACGCTCCACCAGCGGTGCGTCGGCCGCCAGCCGGGCCCGCGCCCCGGCCGAGACCGCGGCCACCCTGCACAGGCCCAGGGCCAGCCCGATCGTCGGGCGCCGGCGCGTCACGTCGTCGTTGAGGTAGCCGTAGAGCTGCTCGAAGCGGCGGTCGAGGTCCGGTGCCAGCGCGATCAGCAGCAGCTCCACATCCAGCGGCGTCAGGCCGAAGTTCCGTTGGAGCGCGGTCAGCCTGGAGGACTCGGCAGCCCGCTCAAGGGCCTCCCGGTCGGGTACGTCCACCGGGTCGTCCGGCCATGGCACGGTCTCCGGTTCGTCCAGGATCCGCAGGACCGCGTCCTCCGACAGGTACAGGCCCCGGAAGGGGTCGTCCGCCTCCGGGTCCACGGCCCGTCGTGCCTGCACGGCCCGGCGTACCCGCGCCTCGACGATCCCGAGCCGCCCCAGCAGATGGTCCATCAGGCTCCCGTCCGGTCGCCGGGGCGGCGGGTGCGTCGCGGGCCACGCGGCGCCGGGACCGGTACGGATGCCGGGGGCGCGGCCGGCGCATGGACGTCCGACAGGTCGACCGCCAGCCCCTCCTCCACCGGTGGCCCCGCCGGGTAGACCGGTGCCGTGGTGACCGGCGTGCTCACCACCACGTCGAGTGAAGGCTTCAGCTCCCCTCCCAGCGCCGACCACACGTCTGCGAAGGCCCGGTCCTCCGGGGGTGGCAGCGCGATCGACACCGGCACCGGCAGCCCGGTCGCCGTCAACTCGGGCCCCAGCCGCCCGCCCGGCAGTGCGTCGTGCCGCAGAAAGCACGCCAACAGGGCGGACAGGAGCCGGTGTTCGTCCTCCGGCCGCTGTGTCCATGCGCTGATCAGGTACGAGAGTTTGAAGTAGCGCGGCGGCAGGGTCCGGGCCGTGACCCGGCCCTGCTCGTCGTAGATGTTCTGCCGTCCGCGCGAGCGTCGCCGCAGGTCCTCGCGGATGTCGTACAGGTACAGGTTCACGGTAGGGGTGTTGCGCCGGGCAGCCCACTCCCGGGTGGGCGCGTCGAAGACGACCTCGACGTCCGCGCCCTCCCCCAGCGCCTCCCCTCGCACCAGGTCGCGCAGTGCCTCGTCCACTTCATGGATCATGTCCGGTCACCTGCGCCACTGGAAGTCGGACGGCTGCAGCACTCCGGGCACCACCAGGTACTCGGCCTTCACTGCGCGGAACAGCGGCACGGGCACTGCGTCGTGCGTCGCCCTCAGGTGCCGCGGCCCCAGCGCGTCCTGTACGAGTACGAGCACCGGGGCCGAGAAGGTTCCGTCCGACCCGACCACCACCGGCGCGGACGACGCCGTCACGCCCTCGCTCCAGCGCAGCAGGACCGTGGCCCCGGGCGGGAAGGAACTGCCGCGGGCCTGGGTGACCGCACCGGGCGGTCCCAGCTCGGGGTTGAGCCGGAGCACGGGTTGGCGCACGGTCAGCGGTGCGCTCGCCGTGTTGTTGGCGGGGTTGCTGTCCGAGCCCGTTGTCGTGACCGTCGCCGTGATCGCCCCGGTCAGCGCCCGGTCCGCCGCCAGCTGCAGCCGTACGGTGGTGCGGGCCGCGGGCGCCAGGTTCCCGAGCCCGCAGCCGTCCGCGGTCAGGCACGGCGGCCGGGACACCGACACGACCCGGAGCCCGGGCGGCACGACGACCTTCAGCGTCAGCCCGGTCGCGGTGACCGGCCCGCCGTTACGGACGGTCACCTCGGCGGTCATCCGGCCACCCGAGTACGCGGTGCGCGGCCCGGCGGTCACCGACACGGACGGATCCGCGGAGCGCCGCGGGGGCGGCGGCCGCTCGTCCACGGTCAGCGGCGCCGAGGCGGAGTTGTTCCCCGGGTTGGTGTCGGGGCCGGGAGTGGTGACCGTACCGGCGACGGACCCGCGCAGGGCGTTACTCGCAGTCACCACCCGGGTCACGGTCACCGTGGCTCCTGGCGCCAGGTCCCCGAGGGTGCAGCCGGTGGCGGGGCAGGCGGGTGCGGCGGTGACGACGGTCAGCCCGCTCGGCAGTACGGGAGTCAGCAGCACCGACTTCGCGGGGGCGTCGCCGAGGTTCCGTACGGTGTAGACGACGGTCGAGCGGTCACCGGTCAGTATCCGGGAGGGCGTCGCGGTCACGGTGACCGCCGGGTCGGGCAGCCGGGGGTCGACGACCGTCAGGTCCACCGACGCGCGGTCGTTGTCGGGGTTGATGTCCCGCGTGGTCGCGGTCACCCTGCCCTCGATCGTCCCGGAGAAGGCGTTCCCGGCCGTGTAGACGAGGGTGACCTTCTTCTCCGCGCCGGGAGCGATGCTGCCCAGGTCGCAGCCCGCGGCCGGGCATTCCGTGCCGGACACGAGCGTGAGGCCGGGCGGAACGGTCAGCGTGAGCCGGGCGTTCCCGGCGGTCGCGGTGCCGGCGTTGCGGACCGTGAACTCGACGGTCGACCCCTCGCGGATCTTGATGACCGGCGGCGTGGCCGTGGCGGTTACCGCCAGGTCCGGGACCACGACCTGGACCACCAGCTCGTCGGTGTTGTCCTGCGGCTGATGGTCGGTCAGCCCGCCCTCCGCGGTCGCCGCGATCGTCTGTGCACCCGGTGCCACGCCCTTCACGTGCAGCTCGATCCGCACCTTGGTGCCGGACTTCAGCCCGCCCACGTCGCACACCAGTTGCCGGGCGTCGGCCGGATCGGCCGCGCAAGCACCCTCTGGGGCGGACGGCGCGACGAAGTCCAGTCCGGTCGGCAGCTTGACGCGGACCCTGGTTCGGGGCGAGTCGGCGACGCCGTAGTTCCACACGACGAGGACGACCGTGCCGGTGTCGCCCAGCATCAGCGGCGAGTCGGTTGTGGTGAGGTGGACCCGGAGGTCGGAGCTCGGCTTCCAGGTGGGCTGCTGCTGCCCGTTGTAGAGCTTGCCGGGCAGCGTCTCTCCCCCGCCGTCGGCCGGGTTGACCACCCGGATCCGGCGGTCGGTCACCGAGTCCCAGCCGGACACCACCACATCGACGGCCAGCCGTTGGCCGTCGGGCGACCAGGCGGGGTTGTCCGGCATGTCGTAGCCCGGCCCGTCGCCGTCGGGCGC
Organism: Streptomyces sp. NPDC001514; assembly: GCF_053597075.1. Lineage (NCBI taxonomy): Bacteria > Bacillati > Actinomycetota > Actinomycetes > Kitasatosporales > Streptomycetaceae > Streptomyces > Streptomyces sp. NPDC001514. Next base: position 6,070 of record NZ_JBSFHO010000071.1, on the reverse strand, counting down.
GGGCACGGCGAGAGGGCATGCGTCGCCGAAGGGCACGAGCCCCCGGCAGCGGGTGCCGTCGTCGCCCACCTCCAGCACCATCCGCGGCCCTTCGTACCCCGAGACGGGTGCAGCGCGCAGGAGGGGCTCGCTGGGAACGGCGGTCTGGCGGACGAAGGCGATGCTGCCGGTGCCGGGCCGGTAGGCGGGCCGTACGTCGACCACGCGGCAGTCGGGGCTGCCGCACTGCGCGGCGGAAACGTCGAACTGCACGCCGCCGCCCGGCTTCGCCTCGGCGGTCCAGATGTGGCGGTCGCGGGTGTCACCCTGGGGGCGGACGGGACCGTCGGAGGTTCCGGCGCCGTCGTCCGAGGGCGGCCCGTCGTCAACAGGAGGCCCGCCGCCGTCCGACGTACCGCCGCTGCTGTCGTCGATGGCGATCCTGGCGCCACCCGAGGCCGGCGCCTTCAGCGGTTCCCCCGGAGCCGCGTTGATCCTCGACCAGCAGTAACTCCACCGCGAGAAGGCGAGCTTGCCGCCGTCCGGTGACCAGGTCGGGTCGCGATCGTCCGAGTAGCACACGTAGCCGGGCCTCGTCCGCTCCGGCACCACGTGGAGCAGCCGTCCGTCCTGCGGTCCCCGGGAGATGTCCACGACCACGATCTCCGCAGCCGGATCCGGGATGTCGGGGTCGGGAGGCGCCGACCGGGCGAAGGCCAGCTTGGTGCCGTCGGGGGACCAGGCCGGCCGCGACTGGTGTTCCCCCTCGCCCATGCCCTCGTACCGGAGCGGCACCGCCCGGGCCAGCCCGAGCTCATCCCCCACGAGGATCCGCTCGGTGTCCGGTGCTTCCGGCCGCCCAGTGGTCCGTACGAAGGCCATCCTGCGCCCGTCCGGCGCGTACGCGGGGTCGGACAGGGCGCTCTCCTCGCCCTGTGCGGCCCGCAGTTCGAGCCGGTCCAGGGGCACGGCGGCCCGCTGGCTCTCGATGTTGAAGTCCTCGGGATCCTTCCCGGACACCAGGACGACGGGCCGGCCCCCGGCCGGGCTGTACCAGCCGACGTTCTCGGTCTCGTACAGCACCACGTCGTCGGGGTCGAACAGCGGCGTGCCCCGGCAGGTGCCGCAGGCTTCGGCCCTGGCGTCGACGACGTACGGCTCACCGGACAGGAACACCAGCTCCTTGCCGTCGGGCTTCCATGCGGCGCCGTGTCGTGCGTACTGGTAGCGCTCCCCGACCGCCAGGATGTCGGCCGGCGTCTCCCCGCGGCCGGCCGCGGGGACCGTTGCGAGCGCCTGCTCACCCTGGCCGGTGCGGGTGACGTACGCGATCCGGTCCCTTCCGCCCGGGACCGCGGGCTCCCAGACCGGCTTGGCCGCGGGAGTCTCCCCGTACGAGACCGGGACCTCTGCACCGCCCGCGGCCACGGTCGTGCGATAGGCCCGCTCGTCCCGTGTGAAGACGAACTCGGTGCCGTCCGGGGACCAGTCGGCCCAGTCCGCGTTCCTGACGGCCTCGCGCAGCCCGGTGCCGTCCGTACGGACGACCCACACGGAGGGCTGCGCGCCGCCGGACCGGCCGCGGGAGTCGTCGCAGCGATCGGCCGACGTGCGGCTGCCCTCGCCGTCGTCGTTCTCCCACGACACGAAGGCGATCCAACGCCGGTCCGGGGACAGCACGGGATCGGCCAGCCGCCCGCCGTCCAGTTGCACGACCGGGGTCACCGGCCCGTCGCCGGTGCGCCGGAACAGCCCCTCCCCCGTGCCGCTGCGGTCGCTGACCCAGACCATGTCGTCGCCGCGTGCCGATGCCTGGCAGTCGTTGCCCGCCGCGCCGGGCGGCAGCAGTGACGTCAGGGCGCCGCGCGGGCCGATCGTGGCCACGCTGCGATGGGGGCCGTCGCCGATGTACGCGATCCGGCCCGGGTCGGGCGGGAGTTCGTCGACGGCCCGCGTGGGCGGGGGTTCGGCAGCCGTGACGGCGGGGCCCGCGGCAGGTGTCGCACTCACGAGCACCATGGCGAGCAGCAGACCCAGCCCTCGACGCCCCCGGACGGAGCGGAAAACACCTTCAAGCACGCGCATCCGCCGGACGTTTCCCCCGCGCCTCCCGGGGCGCCCCCGGGACGGTGCCGACAGCATCCGGACAGCCCTCCTCAGAACAACCCTGTCCCGAAGCGCACCCCACAGGCACCCCGAGAAGGGGCACCGGTCGGGGTAGCCCCGACTGCCCTAAGAGGCAGCGCGTCTGGGCTCAGCGCGAACGAGCCCGTGTCCGGCGGCTCGGGGCGACTGCGGCGGGGCTGCGGCCCCGGACCCCGTACCCCCGGCGGAGCCATGGGGTACCCCCACCGACTCGCTGTGAGCCCGTCCGGGGCCCCCAAGCCCGCGGGACGCATACGGGGAGATTGAGGACCCGCCCGAAGGGCGTGCAGAGGCTGCGGGCTTGCCCCACGCCTGGACACCACCAGGGGCTGCGGGCTTGCCCCGCGCCTGGACACCACCAGGGGCTGCGGGCTTGCCCCGCACCTGGACACCACCCACCGGCGCGCGGACGCCGGACCCGCCACCGGACGCCGCCGGGCTCACCACGCACGGACCACCGGACCCTGTCGCGAGAGAGCACGGAGCTCGCCGTCCGGCGCAGGCCGGCTGCGCCCAGGCCCTGGGCGGCCCGGGGCCCGTTCCGGCCCAGGCCCGGCCCGGCGGGCCCGCGCTCACCTTCGTGCGGGCCCGGTCCGGGCCGGATCAGATGAAGCCCTGCCGCATCGCGTACGCCACGGCGTGCGAACGGTTGCGCAGCTGGAGCCGCGTCGTCACGTCATGGAGGATGTTCTTGACCGTACGCTCCGAGAAGGCCAGTGTCCGCGCGATCTCCGCGGTGTCGCTGCCCTCCGCGACCAGCCGCAGCACGTCGACCTCGCGAGGTGCCAGCCCGGTGAACGCAAGGCCGCGCGGATCCAGCACCTGCCGCTGCAGCCGCCCCACCTGGTCCAGCAGCCGCCCCAGCAGGTCGGCAGGCACGCTGCCCTCGCCGCTCGCCGCCGCCGTGATGACCTGCACCAGCCGTTCCGTGGACGCCTCGGCGCGCCGGACGACACCCAGCACTCCGCATTCGGCGGCGGCGACGAGCCCCGCATCGTCGATCTCGGTGGCCACGAGCACGGTGCCGCATCCACCCTCTCGCTGGAAACGGCGCAACGTCTGCATCTCCGTTTCCCCGATCCGGTCCACGGACACCACGGTCACCGCCGGCCCGTCGTACTCCTCCTCACCCAGCAGCTGGAGTTGGGGACAGTTCCTCAACTGCCCCGCCAGCCCGGCGCGCGAGATCGGGTCCTGGGCCATCAGCCGCACCCGGACACGCTCCGCGCCGCTCTCTCCTTGGTATCTCATGTTCAGACATCCCCCTGTTCGGCGCCCCCACGCCATGCGAGAGCGGCGCCTGTCGTACCAGGCACTTCCTCACCGGTCGTCCAGTGAACACCCGGGCAGTCAGCAGCCACTCCACGCCGGCTCAACGGGCAACGCATCGTGCCCCCAGGTGTGTCCGTAGGGGAGCGGAGTCCTCCGGCCCGGGTCCCTACCGTCCCCTCATGACCACTTCCGCTCATCTGGATGCCTCCCCCGCCTCGGTGCTGCCCGGCGAGGAGGCCCGGATCCCGCTCGAAATCCGCAACGGCGGAAACGTCGTCGAGGCCTACGGCTTCGAGGTCCTGGGTCCGGCCGCCGACTGGAGTGTGGTCGAGCCCGCGACGCTGTCCCTGAACCCCGGCACGGGCGGGCAGGTGGAGCTGGTGGTCCGACCGCCTCGGGACACCACCGTCCCGCCGGGTGAACTCACCTATGGCGTACGGGTGCTGCCACAGGAGCAACCGCAGTACGCCACGGTGCCCGAGGGCGTCCTGTACATCCGCCCGTACGCCGACTTCACTGCGGAACTGACCCCGCGGCTGGGTCAGGGCCGCACCGGTGCCCGATTCCAGGTGGCGTTGGACAACCGCGGCAACTATCCCCTGTCCGTTGCCCTTTCGGGCAAGGATCAAGGTGATCTGCTGAAGTTCGGGCTGCCTTCCGGGCCCACAGTGGTGGAGCCGGGGCGGGCGGCGTTCGTGAAGCTGCCCGTCAAACCGAAGAGGTGGATGTGGCGCGGGGTGGCCGTGCCGCACGTCTTCCAGGTGATCGCGGCCCCGTCCCCCGGCCCGGAGGGGGCGCCGGAGGTGGCCCCGGAGCCGCTCGACGGCAGTCTGCTGCAGCGTCCGCTCGTCTCGGCGGGCCTGCTGAAGCTGCTGATCGCGCTACTGGTGCTCCTCGGTGTTCTGGCGGGGCTGTGGTTCGGGTTGCTGCGCCCGGTCGTCCGCAGCGCTGCCAAGGAGGCGGTGAAGGCCCCGGTCGAAGCGGCGGAGTCCAAGGCGGCCGAGGCGAAGGAGGCGGCGGACGAGGCCAAGGAGGCCTCGTCGGCGGGTGCCGGCGGCGGCAAGCCGGGCCCGGGCGGCAGCGGGGCGCCGTCCCCGTCGGGCTCGGCCACTCCGGGCACAGGCCCGGCCCCGCTCCCGCAGGCCGCCCTGTTCTCGCACCGCCTGACTCCGTCAGCCCCGGCGGGCGGCACCGCCGCGGCGACGTACACGGTCCCGGACGGCAAGGTGCTGCGCCTGACGGATCTGGTCATGGAGAACCCTCAGGGCGACGCGGGCACCATCACGCTGTCGGTGGGCGACAAGCCCCTCCTCGCTCCCGCGCTGGAGAACTTCCGCGAGCAGGACTTCCACTGGGCATCGGCGATCCTGGCGGGCCCGAAGCAGAAGATCACGGTGACCCTCGCCTGCCGCACGGTGGGCCGCCCGCCCTCCGGCCCGGCCCCCGACCGCTGCCACTCGGCGGTCCTCTTCAGCGGCACGCTGGAGTAGTACGGCCGGGATCGCCAACCGGACGCTTCGGCCGCCGCCTGCGCCCGCAAAAACAGCCGCCGTAGCCCTCGCCCCCAGGCCAGAGTGCATGCTCATTCGAGGATGCCGATCCCTGCGGCGAGGGCTTCCGGCTGTAGCTCCGAGGCCGTTTACCGCACGGAGAGCTGCTTCGGCACCTTCCCTGCGCTGGCCGACGCCGATCGTCGAACGGATCACGCCCTACCGCCGCACCCGCTCAGTCATGCCGGCCGATCGGTCGGCCTACGTACTGCGCGCACCGCGGGAATGTAATGAGCAATAGCTCGGTTGCACCTGTCGACTCCCGTGAACGCGGGTCGGACCGCCCGGATGATCCGCCCGGTTCTCCGGTGAAAGGGGAAAGTGATGGCACGTAACGACACGCGCCCTGTCGTGACGCTCAGGTCGACGGCAGGGACCGGCCACACCTACGTGACCCGCAAGAGCCGGCTGAACGACCCCGACCGGCTCGTGCTGCGCAAGTACGACCCGGTGGCGGGCGAGCACGTGCTGTTCCGTGAAGAGCGCTGAAGCTCTGCGCTCCGCACTCGGTCCCAGCCGGACCGATCCGGGCCTCAGGACATCAAGGCATCAAGGCATCAAGGAAGGACACCACCCGTGAAGCCTCGTATCCACCCTGTCTCCCGCCCGGTCGTCTTCCGTGACCGTGCCGCGGACGTCGCGTTCCTGACGCGCTCGACCGCTGGGTCCGACAAGACGATCGACTGGCAGGACGGAAACACCTACCCGCTGGTCGACGTCGAGATCTCCTCGGCGAGCCACCCCTTCTACACGGGGACCTCTCGCCTGGTGGACACCGCCGGCCGTGTCGAGCGCTTCGAGCGCCGCTACGGCCGGGCGGGCGCGGCCAAGGGCTGAACAGGGGCGGACCACCGGCGGGGGCGGATCTCGGACGTCGGGTGCCACGCCGCCCGGCGGGCGAGGGAAGGAGGAGCGATGAAGGTGCGCAAGTCACTGCGCGCGCTGAAGGCCAGGCCTGGTGCCCAGGTCGTGCGGCGCAGGGGGACGACGTTCGTCCTCAACAAGAAGGAGCCGCGCTTCAAGGCCCGTCAGGGCTGACGGCGCGAGCCGGGGCCCGGGCCCCCCCGCACACCACGCCCGCCCGGCCCGGCACAGCCCGCGCGCGGGGGGGGGGGGCCCGAGGG
>NZ_JBSFHO010000070.1:0-9696 GCF_053597075.1 Streptomyces sp. NPDC001514 | reverse complement strand
CGTGAGGAACGCGATCTGCGAGGCCAGGCCCGCCGTGTTCCCGGCCAACGCCGCCCATTTGGCCGCGCGCACGCTGGACCGCCAGGACTCGGCGGATGTGGCGGTTGCTGATCGCGGCCCACCGGCAGGCCGGTGACCCGGTGGCGGCCCGGCACGCGGAGCGCCGGCACGCGCAGATGCTGGACACCCTGGGTGTCGTTTGACGGCACCCGGCTCAGCGCCGTTTGAAGAACTCGACCTCGGCGAAGGCGAGATACCGGCCGGCCCCGCCCCCGTACGCGCCCTGGACCGTGAGCCGGACGCGGACGGCATCGCTGACGGCCAGGTGGAAGCGCTGCCCTCCCGGCACGTCGGCCAGCCGGACGTCCCTGACCGTCGTCCGGCCGTCCTTCGAGGTGACGGTCACCAGCAGGCGGCTGGGCCGCGCCTGGGTGAGGAACTTCTCGGCCACAGGAGAGCTGCCGGGATGGACGACGAGATCGAGCAGGCGGACGGGTTCGCCGAACGTGGCCTCCAGATACTCCCCTTCGGCGACACCGGGGTGCGCGGGTGTCCAGTACTTGTCCGTGGTCCCGTCCACGGCGAGTTTGGCCGGGTGCTGTTTCCCTGCACTCGATGCCGTCACCTTCACCGCATGCATCTGCTCGGTCTTCGACGTCCGGTCCCGTACGGCCTCCAGCGCGCGGCCGGCCTCGCCGCGAAAGGCGTACCCGACCGCCACGAGGACGCACAGGACCAGCAGAGGCAGGACGAACCGCGGCCGCCGCCACTGCCGGCGCGGTGGCCGCTCCCCGGCGACGGGCTTCGGCCTGGGGCGGCGTGTGAACAGCCGCCGCCACCAGGGCGGCCGGGGTACGACAGGGGCGTCCGCGAGGGAGGCACCGCAGCGCCGGCAGTAGCGCCTCGTCGGCACGTTTCCGCTGCCGCACTGGCCGCAGATGAGGTCCCCGGCCTGTGGCGGCGGTTCAGCGGCGTCCCCGTGCCGCGACGGCGGCGGCATCGGACGGCCGGGCTCCTCGACATGAGGCTGCACGGCGCGCAGGGGCGGGGCGGTGGGCCTCGGCGGGACGGTCGGCCCGCTCGCCTGGGCGGCGGGTTCCTCCCGAAGCACGGCGACGTCCGGCCCCGTCGGAGCCGCAGCGGCACCGTCCGGCTGTGCCGCGGCTGCCTGAGGGTTCGGCTGGGCCCACTCGAGGAAGGCCCCGCAGGCGCCGCAGAACTGCTCGCCGGGATCACACCGATTCCCGCACACTGCGCAGTTGACCACGAACCCCTCACCCCTTCCGCAACCCATGCTGCGACAGGCGGCGCCTGCCGCACACGCCTGCAAGGGCAACCACCGAAGCGCCCGCCGCTGCCCTTTCGGGCGTCGTACGGCGACCTGAGCAGGGCGAGGCCGTGAGCGAGGTGCACCTCTTGGCGCAGGGGCCGCGAGATGCTCCGTCGCCCACCGCCTGGCTCAGCGTTCCAGTACCAGCGCCAGGCCCTGCCCGACACCGATGCACAGTGCGGCCAGACCCGTGCCCGAGCCCTCCTCGGCGAGCTGGTGGGCGACCGCTCCGGTGATGCGGGCGCCGGAGGCGCCGAGGGGATGCCCGATGGCGATGGCGCCGCCCCTCGGGTTGAGCAGGCCCGGGTCGAGGCGGGGCAAGGCCGCCAGGCAGCCCAACGCCTGTGCGGCATAAGCCTCGTTGAGCTCGACGGTGTGCAGGTCGCCGAAGTCCCGTCCGGCCTTCGCCAGGGCCTTGCGGATGGCCTCCACCGGGCCGAGACCGAAGTACTGCGGCTCGATGCCGGTCACGGCGGCGGCCCGGATCCTGGCGAGCGGCTCACGGCCGATCTCGGCCAGCCCGGCCTCGTCGGCCAGGAGCAGGGCTGCCGCACCGTCGTTGAGGGGCGAGGCATTGCCCGCGGTGACCGTACCGCCCTCACGGAAGACGGGCTTGAGGCGGGCCAGCGCCTCGAGGGACGTGGTGTCCCGGATTCCCTCGTCACGAGGCAGCTCCACACCGTCGACGGGGACCACCTCGGCGTCGTAGGCACCGTCCTTCCACGCCCGCGCGGCCCTCTCGTGACTGGCGAGCGCGAAGACGTCCTGGGCCTCGCGGGTGATCCCGTACTCGTCGGCGATCAGCTCGGCGGTCTCGCCGAGCGGGATGGTCCATTCCTTCGGCATGCGCGGATTGACCATCCGCCAGCCCAGGGTGGTGGAGTAGAGCTCCTGGTTGCCGACCGGGAAGGCCCGGTCCGGTTTGGGCAGGACCCAGGGGGCGCGGCTCATGGACTCCACTCCGCCTGCTACGGCGATGGAGGCATCGCCGAGCGCCACTGCACGGGCGGCCTGGATGACGGCCTCCATCCCCGAGCCGCACAGCCGGTTGACGGTGGCTCCGGGGACCGTGACGGGCAGGCCGGCCAGCAGGACGGCCATGCGGGCGACATCGCGGTTCTCCTCTCCGGCGCCGTTGGCGTTTCCGAAGAGCACATCGCCGATGAGGCCCGGGTCCAGGGCGGGGCTGCGGTCGAGCAGAGCGCGCAGCACGCCTGCGGCGAGGTCGTCGGGGCGCACTGAGGACAGCGCCCCGCCATAGCGGCCGATCGGTGTACGGACGGCGTCGACGACGTAGACGTCCCTCAGGCGCTCGTTCATCGGGACTCCTTTGTGAGGGGGAGGGAAAATCGGGGGGATGCCGGCCCGCCGGTCCGGGCGCTGTCCTGGAATCCCGGCCGGCGGGCGATCAGGGGGGCTGGTCAGCCGATTGGGTCAGGCACGCGTACGCGCGCGGCGGTACGGCGGACGACGTCGTCCGCGCTGACGCCGGGAGCCGTCTCGACGAGGACGAGACCGTCCTCGGTGACGTCCAGGACGCCGAGGTCGGTGATGATGCGGTCGACGCATGCCCTGCCGGTCAGGGGCAGGGTGCAGGCCTCGACGACCTTCGGGCTGCCGTCCTTGGCGCAGTGGTCCATCACGACGATCACCCGCCGGGCACCGTGGATGAGGTCCATCGCACCGCCCATGCCCTTCACCATCTTGCCCGGGATCATCCAGTTGGCGAGGTCCCCGGCGGCGGAGACCTGCATGGCCCCCAGAATCGCGGCGTCGATGTGACCGCCCCGGATCATCCCGAAGGAGAGTGACGAGTCGAAGAAGCTCGCGCCCGGCAGCACCGTGACCGTCTCCTTACCCGCGTTGATGAGGTCCGGGTCCACGTGCGCGTCGGCCGGGTAAGGGCCGACCCCGAGGATGCCGTTCTCCGACTGGAGCACCACGTGCACCCCCTCGGCGATGTGCTCGGGCACCAGCGTGGGCAGCCCGATGCCGAGGTTCACGTAATCGCCGTCCTGGATTTCGGCCGCCGCGCGTGCGGCCATCTCGTCCCTGGTCCATGCCATCAGAGCCGCACCGTCCCTCGTGCCGGAGGCGCGGAAACAGTGCGCCGTTCGATCTGCTTGTCCGCTGCCTGCTCCGGCGTCAGTTCGACCACTCGCTGGACGAAGACTCCGGGGAGATGGATCTCGTCCGGGTCCAGCTCGCCGGGCTCGACCAGCTGCTCCACTTCGGCGACGGTGACGCGGCCGGCCATGGCGGCGAGCGGGTTGAAGTTGCGGGCCGAGCGGTGGAAGACGAGATTGCCGTGGCGGTCGCCCTTGGCGGCGCGGACGAGTGCGAAGTCGGTGGTGATGCCGTGCTCGAGCACGTAACGCCGGCCGTCGAACTCGCGTATCTCCTTGGGCGGTGAGGCGACTGCCACAGTGCCGTCGGGCGCGTAGCGCCAGGGCAGGCCGCCCTCGGCGACCTGGGTGCCGACACCGGCGGGGGTGAAGAAGGCGGGGATGCCGCAGCCGCCGGCTCGCAGGCGCTCGGCGAGCGTGCCCTGCGGCGTGAGCTCGACCAGTAGCTCCCCGGAGAGGTACTGGCGGGCGAACTCCTTGTTGTCGCCGACGTATGAGCCGGTGACTCGGGAGATGCGACCCGCGGCGAGGAGGATGCCGAGGCCGCCGCCGTCCACGCCGCAGTTGTTCGACACCACGCTCAGCCCGCTCGCGCCGGTCGCGTACAGCGCCCGGATCAGCACATTCGGGACTCCGCTGAGGCCGAAGCCGCCTACGGCCAACGACGCTCCGTGCGTGACGCCGGCCAGCGCCTCCTCGGCGGTGGCAACCACCTTGTCCATGTGCACCGCACTCCGTTCGGGTCCGGCAGATCGCCGGACCGGCGTCTGCCTTGATTCGTGTGGTCCTGTGTGGGGCCTGTGTCGCGCCGTCAACGCTGGAGCACGGTCCTCAACGCGCCGAGCAGCTCGGCGTGGGCCGAGGAGCCGGCCTCCGGCGCTGCAGCGGATCGCCAGGCGATGTGTCCGTCCGGGCGGACGAGCAGGCACCCGTCCTCGGCCATCTCCGATGTCCGGCGCCACTCGCCGTAGGCGTCGCGGCTGTTCCTGGAGCCGATGCGCACACACTTCAGCGGAATTCCCAGGGTGTCCCCGCATTCGGCGGCGGCGGCCTCCCACACGCCACCGGACAGCCCGGTCACCAGAGTGAAGGTCCCCTTGCCCACGACGTCCAGCGTGGACAGGCGGTGGCCGTTGCTGTCGACGAGCCAGGCGTGCGGGAGTTTGGCGCCGGGACGGGTCGAGGGCTGGTGCATCAGTTCCGGGTCCCCTGCCCACACCTCGGCGGGGTCGGTGTCCTGGATGACCGCTGTGGAGACATAGCGCTGGTTCATCTCGACACCGTGGGCGTTGAACTCGTAGTTCTTCAGCTGGATGGCTTCCTCCAGCGCCTGCCGCCGCTTCGTGCCGTCGGCCGTCTCGCTGCGGCACGCGGCGAGACCGTCCGCGATGTCGTCCTCCTCGCTGTACCCGTCGAGGCCCAGGGCCTGGAAGATCGGGCCGAACTGGTCGCGGCTCAGGTTGGCGCGATCGACGATCTGATTGCCGACCGGTGCCCGCTCCGCGGTGTAGGTGTCAAGGAGTCCCGGCCCGGCCTGACCACGGATGACCATGGCGAGCTTCCAGGCCAGGTTGTACGAGTCCTGGATCGAGGTGTTGGAACCGAGACCGTTGGACGGCGGGTGCCGGTGCACCGCGTCTCCTGCGCAGAAGACACGCCCGGCCGAGTACGTCGTGGCGTAGCTGTGGTTGACCGTCCACAGCGAGCTCGACGTGATCTCGACGGGAATGTCCCGGTCGCCGATGAGGTCGTGGACGAGGTCCCGAGCGGTCGCCTCGTCCATCTGGGGCGGGGGCTGGTCGATGTCGTACCCCCACACCAGCAGCCACTCGTTCCATGGCCGCACCATGCGCACCAGGCCCATACCGATGCCGCCCATGTGGGCGCCGGGACGCATCACCCAGTACAGAACGCTCGGGCGGTGGGCCACATACCGAGACAGGTCGGCCTTGAAGGTGATGTTCATGCTGCCGGCCTTGCCACTCTGCCCGGCGATCGGCAGCCCGATCTGCTCCGCCACCTTGCTGCGGCTGCCGTCCGCACCGATCAGATAGCGGGCCCGCACGGTGAACTCGTCTCCGCGCACCCGGTCCCGGAGCCGGGCGGTGACGCCGTCGGCGTCCTGCTCCAGGCTGAGGAACTCGGTGTCGAAGCGGACCTTGGCTCCCCGCGCCGCGGCGTTGTTCACCAGGACCGGTTCCAGAAGGGTCTGCGGAAGGTCGATCATCTGCGCGGGGCTGGCGGCACCGTACTCGGTGGCCGCGTGCGGGCCGGTGCCCCAGCTGCGGATCCGGCCGATCTCCTCGCCGGCCAGGGCGGTGCACAGGACTGTGTCGCCCATGAGCTCGGCGGGGCTGCCGGCCGCGGCGGCTTCGGCGTCGACGCCGAGGTCGCGCAGCACCTCCATGGTGCGCTGGTTGGTGATGTGCGCGCGGGGGGTGTTGGCCAGCCAGCCGTACTTGGTGACGAGCAGGGTGCGTATGCCGTAGGTGGCCAGAAGCAGGGCCGCGGATCCGCCGGCGGGGCCGCTGCCGACCACAAGGACATCGGTGTCGTAGGCGTGGGTTGATTCCATGGGACTGCTCCTCGTCAGCTTGCCGGTGCGTCGGCGAGGCGGGCGATGCGGAAGGTGAACTGCAGGCTGCGCCATTCCCCGTCGACGGCACGGCCGTCCGGGGTCGGGCCGGTGCGGGGCGCGAAGTCGACGACCAGGCCCTCCTTGACGCCGAACACGGTGTCGGAGTCCATGTAGGGGCCGCCCTTCACGAACAACTGGGTGACCAGGCGACGGTGGCCGGGTGCGGAGATCATGAAGTGGAGGTGGGGGGCACGGTAGGGGTGGCGGTTGACGGCCTTGAGCATCTGTCCCACCGGCCCGTCGTCCGGGATCGGATACTCGGCCGGCAGGATCGTCCAGAAGCGCAGCCGTCCCTGGTCGTCCGTGCGCAGGCGCCCCCGTAGCACCGGGCCTTCGCACTCGGGCAGCTGGACGTCGTAGAACCCGTCCTTGTTGGCCTGCCACACATCCACGACGGCATCCGGGACGGGCAGGCCGTCGGTGTCCGTGATGCGGATGTCGGCCCACAGCGGAGTGCCGGCCACGCCCTGCGAGATGTCGGCGCCGTGTGCGGTCTCCGGCGGCCCGTCGGTGTAGAACGGCCCGAGAACCGCCGACGGTGTGGTCTGCGGGGTGCGCGAGTTGGTGAGCAGATCGACGATGCTGGACACGCCGAGCGTGTCGGACAGCAGCACGAACTCCTGGCGGGTGCTGGTGCAGAGCTGCCCCGTACGGGTCAGGAAGTCGATCGCGTACTGCCACTCGGACTCGGTGACGTCGTTGCTCGTCACGAAGTGATGCAGGTGCCGTACGAGGTCACCGAGCAGCTGCCCGACCCGTGGATCAGGTGCGTCGGCGAAGCTCGCCACCACCTGATCGGTCAGGCGCTCCAGGTCCGCGGTCGCCCCGGGTGCCGAGGGGGCCGAGGGGGCCTGCACCGCGGGAACTGCCGGACGGCGACCCTGCCAGGCATCGCGCAGCAGGCTCTCGATGCCCTGGGACGTCAGCTCCCGGGGGTTGGGGTACGGCGTGGCGGTGGCCATGCGCGCGGCCTGGGGCAGGTCCTTTTCCGCCATGCCCAGGTCGGCCAGGGAGGTGGGGCCGCCCAGGGAGCTGATCAGGTCGAACAGTCCGCTCGCGGCGTCCGCCACGCCGAGTGCGTCGGCGATGCGGCTCATGACGTCCCTGGCGGCAGGTGCGTTGTAGGCCATGGCGTGCGGGAGGACCACCGCGTGTGTTTCGGCGTGCGGCAGTCCGAACGCCCCGCCCAGCGTGTGGCACAGCTTGTGGTGCAGCCCCATGCCGACGGAGGCGAGGCAGGTACCGGCCAGCCATGCGGCATGCAGCAGATCGGCTCGTGCCGCGGTGTCGGACGGCTCGGCGACGAGAGACGGCAGGGCCCGGGCGATTCTGGCGATCGCGTCGAGCGCCATGGCGTCGACGACCGGGTTCGCCTGTGGCGAGTAGAGGGCCTCGACGGCGTGGGCCAAGGCGTTGATGGCGCTGGTGACCGACATGTCCACCGGCAGGTTCCGGGTGAACTCCACGTCGTAGACGACGGTCTCCGGCAGGATCGCGGGCGAGGACACCGTGGTCTTGCGCCCGTCCTGTGTCTCCCCCAGCACAGGGGTGACCTCGGAGCCCGCGTAGGTGGTGGGGAGGATCAGCTGCGGCAGATCGGTGCGGAGCGCCAGTGCCTTGGCCAGCCCTGTCGTGGATCCGCCGCCGACGGCCACCAGACAGTCGGCGGAGTGCTCCCGGAGCACGTCGAGCGCTCGCTCCGTGACCTCCACCGGAGTGTGCATCGCGGCATCGCCGAATTCCGCCACCGTGAGGTCCCCGAGGAGGTCACGCACTCGTGCGGCGGCCTTGGCCACGGGCGGACTGGACAGGAGGAGGACGCGGGAACAGCCGAGCCGCTCGACTTCGTCGCGGACCTGGGCGACCGTTCCGGTGCCGAAGATGACCCGCGAGGGGTGGGAGGTGTAGACGAAGTTCCTCATCGCATTCCGCCTTCGCGTGTGCCGTGGGTTCCTGGACGTCTGCCACCGAGTGTCGAGGTCCCGGCGCTTCGTTTCCTGCACGTTTCACGCGTATTTCTGCAGGATCGGAGCGGGGCCGTGGTCCTGAGGAGTCGCGGTGGCCTTGGGGCGTACCGGGATGGCCAGGGCGGCGGGCGGCAGTGGGTGGCGGGCTGCTGGCAGTTGCAGTCGGCCGTCGGCATTCGGCATTCGGCAGTTGGGAGTGGGCGGCGGGCGGCGTCAACGTCGGCGGGCGGGCCCCGAATCGAAGGTCAGCCCGCCCTGCGGCAGGCGGCAGGGGTCGTGCCCAACTTGGCACGCATCACCCGCGTCAGATGTTCCTGGTGGGAGAAGCCGCAGCGGACGGCCACCTCGGCGATGGGCAGCGTCGTGGTGCGCAGCAGTCTGCGTGCGTGGTCCAGCCGCAGCTGCAGCAGGAACTGGTGGGGGGACTTCCCGGTGCTGGTTCTGAACTGCCGGCTGAACTGGCTCGTGCTCAAACCGGTGGCCGAGGCCAGGTCGGCGACGGGCAGCGGCTCGGAGATCCGGGACTCCATCAACTCGCGCGCGGACGTGAGCTGATGACCGGTCAGACCCGACACCGCGCTGTCCCGGTCCACGGGCCGGCCGGCCGTGTGTGCGCGGGCGAGCTGAGCGGCGAGCATGCCGACGAGGTGGTCGACGTAGGTCCGGTCGGAGGGCTCGTGGCGCCGCACGACGCCGTCCAGGGCCAGGACCAGTTGCTCGATCAGGGGGTCCGAGCCGCCCAGTTCCTCGGCGAGTTCCACCCTCCTGCTGTCAGCGTGCGCCTCCTGCAGGACCGAGTCGGTGAGGTACAGGTGCACGGTGTCGAGCGCCCCTTGGAGCTCAACGTCGAGCGCGTGCCCCGCGGGGTGAAGGAAGATCCCCCCGGCAGGAATCCGCCCGCTCCGCGTCGACCGGCCCGTGCGGCGCCGGACGGTCACCGGTCCGCCCAGGTGAAGGATCAGCAGGTGGGTGGGGGCCGCGTCGAAAATCGCGTGGTACGACCGTTCCCGCTGGGTGGAGACATACACGTGCTCCCATCCCAGGCCCGAGCTGGTCCGGTCCGGGCTCACCCAGGACTGGCGCAGGATGCCGCCGGTGTCGAGGATCCCCAGCTCAGACATCGTTGCGCCCGAGGTCGAAGGTGGTCATGCGAGCCTCCCGTACGGTGCGCGGTCCAGTCCATATAATTGAACGTGCAACCACTGTGGCGGATTCCCTACCCGCCCGCAGGATGGTTCCGTGTCGGGGCCTCTCGGTTCGCGCACGCTGTCAGGCGGGCGTTACTCCCGGTGTACGGATCGCCGCAGCGGATGACGCCGAGCCTGCCGCCTCGACGCCGCGGTCGGCGTCGCCCCGCCTGCCTTGAGCCCTGGCGGAGGGGCCGCCCTGGTCACCGCGGTCCTGTTCGGCACGACCTTCATCGGCGTCAGCGCGTTGCCGCTGCGGGTTCTGCACGACGCCCGTGGTGTTCCGCAGGAACCAACGGGGGTCGTCCCAGCGGTGTGAGCCATCCTCGTGCTCCCGGCCCCAGGAACGGTGTCCATCCTTGATCTTGCGTGGGTATCCCCGGCTTCAGCCGGGGAGGGAAACGCATCCTTGGCGCGGAGGTGCGAAGCGCCGGAGTTCTCTTCGTTG
>NZ_JBSFHO010000069.1:0-9937 GCF_053597075.1 Streptomyces sp. NPDC001514 | reverse complement strand
TGCGGGCCGGCCGCCGGCACAGGCGCCGCGGTCCGGTTCGGGGTGCTGGTCCCCTCGGTGCTGAACAGGGGTGCGACAGTGGCGGCGACCCCGAGACCGGCGGCGATGCGCAGCACCGACCGCCGCGTCGGCGGCATCTGATCCTTCTCCATGAGCAATGGCTGCCATGGGCACCGTCCGGCAGGCCTCAGCAACACCGGTTTGGCGTACAAGTACACCCATTGGGAGCAGCAGTTGATGCACGGGCCCGGCAGACGGCGAGGTGCTCAGTGGCGGCGCACCAGGGGGAACGGCAGCGTGTCGCGGATGGTGAGCCCGGTAAGGAACATCACGAGCCGGTCCACCCCGATACCGAGTCCGCCGGTCGGCGGCATCGCGTACTCCAGCGCGTCGAGGAAGTCCTCGTCGAGCTCCATGGCCTCCGGGTCGCCGCCCGCGGCGAGCAGCGACTGGGCGGTGAGGCGCCGCCGCTGCTCGACAGGGTCGGTCAACTCCGAGTAGGCGGTACCCAGTTCCGTACCGAAGGCGACGAGGTCCCAGCGTTCGGCGAGGCGCGGGTCGTGGCGGTGCTGGCGGGTCAGCGGGGAGACGTCGGTCGGGAAGTCCTTGTAGAAGGTGGGCAGCTGGGTCTTCTCCTCCACCAGGCGCTCGTACATCTCCAGGACGACATCGCCGCGCGTGTCGTCGGGGCTGTGCGGGACACCGGCCAGATCGCAGAGCCTGCGCAGGGCTTCCTCGCCCGTGTCGGCGTCGACGTGCTCGCCGAGGGCGTCGGACACCGCGTCGTAGAGTGTCCTGACCGGCCAACGCCCGGAGATGTCGTGGGCGACGAGCTTGCCGTCCGGTCCCGCCTTGTGTGCGACAGGCGTTCCGAAGGCTGCGGTGGCGGCGCCCTGGATCAGTTCGCGGGTGAGGTCGAGCATCACGTCGTAGTCGGCGAATGCCTGATAGGCCTCCAGCATCGTGAACTCGGGGTTGTGCTTGTACGAGACGCCCTCGTTGCGGAAGGTGCGGCCCATCTCGAAGACCTTCTCCAGGCCGCCCACGCACAGCCGCTTCAGGAACAGTTCGGGGGCGATACGCAGATAGAGGTCCATGTCGTAGGCGTTGATATGGGTCGTGAAGGGGCGGGCGTTCGCGCCGCCGTGGATCTGCTGGAGCATCGGGGTCTCGACCTCCAGATAGCCGCGGTCGAGCAGTCCCTGGCGCAGTGCCTGCACGGCGGTGGAGCGTGCGCGTACGACACTGCGCGCGTCGGGGCTCGCGACGAGGTCGAGATAGCGGCGGCGGACGCGGGCCTCGGGGTCGGCGAGTCCGCGGCGCTTGTCGGGCAGCGGGCGCAGGCATTTGGCGGTGAGCTGCCAGGCGGTGGCGAAGACGGTGGGTTCGCCGCGGTCGCTCGCGCCGAGCTCCCCGGTGGCGGTGATGTGGTCGCCGAGGTCGGCGTCCGTGGTGAACGCGTCGAGGACAGCCTGGCCCGAACCGTCGCGGGTGAAGGCGACCTGGAGGTCGCCCGACCAGTCACGCAGCACGGCGAAGACGACGCCGCCGAAGTCGCGTACGGCCATGACGCGCCCGGCGACCGTGACCTTGTCGCCGGTGCGTGCGCCGGGCGCGAGGGACGGGTGTGCGGCGCGGATCGCGGCGAGTGTGCCGGTGCGCGCGGCGGCGCCGACCGGGTAGGGGTCGATGCCCTGCTCGCGCAGCCGCTCCAGCTTGCGGTGGCGGATCCGCACCTGCTCGGGGAGTCTGCGTTCCCCCATCGGGCGTACGGTGTCGGGTCCGGCCAGCTCCAGCGCGTCGATCGCGGGCAGCCCCGCCGTGCCCGCCACGGGCCCTGTGACGCCGCGCGATCGGCCCCTGCCCCAGCGTTTGCGCAGACGGGGTACGGAGACGAAGCCCTCGGCGATCCCGGAGGCGAGGCCGACGCGGGCGAGGGAGCCGGCATCGCCGTAGCAGAGGAACCGCGGGTACCAGGCGGGCTGGTACTTGACGTTGGACCGGTACAGGGCCTCCAGTTGCCACCAGCGGGAGAAGAAGAGCAGCAGCCTGCGCCAGAGCCGCAGGACGGGACCGGCGCCGATCCGGGCGCCCTCCTCGAAGGCCGAGCGGAAGACCGCGAAGTTGAGGGAGATCCGGCGGACGCCCAGCTGCGGTGCCTGGGCGCAGAGCTCGGCGACCATGAACTCCATGATTCCGTTCGGGGCGTGGTCGCGGTCGCGGCGCATGACGTCGAGGGAGATGCCGTCGCGGCCCCAGGGGACGAAGGACAGCAGTGCGATGAGCCTGTCGTCGGCGTCGAGGGCTTCGACGAGGAGACAGTCGCCGTCCTGCGGGTCGCCGAGCCGGTCGAGTGCCATGGAGAAGCCTCGTTCGGTCTCGGTGTCCCGCCAGGCATCGGCCTTGTCGATGACCTGTTCCATCTCCTCGTCGGTGAGCGCGGAATGGCGGCGGATCCGGGCGGTGGCGCCGAGTCTGCGAACGCGGCCGACGGCCTGCCGGGCGACTCTCATGTCACGCCCGTCCAGGTCGAAGCGGTCCACGTACAGGATCGCCTCGTCGCCGAGCTGGATGGCGCCGAGCCCGGACCGTGCGTAGGCCCTGGCGCCGTCCTCGGACGCGCCCATGACGGCGGGCGCCCAGGCGTAGCGGCGGGCGACCTCCAGCCAGGCCTCGACCGCGGGGGTCCAGGCCTCCTTGTCGCCGACCGGGTCACCGCTGGCAAGGGCGACCCCCGCCTCGACGCGGTAGGTGACGGCGGCCTTGCCGTTGGGCGAGAAGACGACGGCCTTGTCGCGGCGCGTGGCGAAGTAGCCGAGGGAGTCCTGGGAGCCGTAGGCGCCGAGCAGTGCGCGGATGCGGGGCTCCTCGTCGCCGTGCAGGGCCGCCTCCATGCGCTGCGAGCGGAAGAGGGTGGCGGCGGAGTTCAGCAGCGCGAGCGCGCCGAAGAGGCCGAGGAGGAAGAAGAGGGCGCGCGGCGGGGAGCCGTCGAACTGGGCGCTGGAGACGAGTCCGCCGAGCACCCGGTTGGCGGACCACAGCAGCCGTTGCCCGGGGACGAGGGTGTTCGGGAAGAGCTCGACGAGCCCCCAGCCGACCAGCACACCCGCCGCCAGTCCCAGGACGAGGACGAGGATCGCCCGGCGCAGCGAGCCGCGCCGCGTCTCGGCGTAGAACTCGCGCCGTGCGAGGACCAGCACCACCAGTGCGATCAGGCACAGCACAAGGTTGGCGACCGAGCCCCAGTCGAGTCCGGCGGCCAGCAGCAGGACGTCGGCGATGACGATGAGCGTCAGATAGGCGACGACGAGCCACCAGGCGGCCTTCTTGCGGGCTCCGATGGCAGCGGCGAGCAGCAGCAGGAAGACGGCGTAGGCGAGATTGGCGCTGACGGGTACGGCGACCTCGTCGACGAAGAGCACGACGGGGCGCAGCAGCCTGCGCAGGGGCACGATCAGGGCGATGACCGCGCAGAACACCCCGAGCACGGCGAAGAACATCGCGAAGCCTTCGGGCACCTTGCCGGTGAAGCCGCGTCGGGCGGCGAGGCGCTCCTCCACGCTGACACTCATGTTCCGCACTCTAGGGAGACCCCTGCCGGGGCGCCTGTCGGCAGGGATAGCCTCGAGGCGTGAGTGAGCGGCAGCAGTCCCAGGGTTTCGAGCGCGGCACCGACGGTCCGAAGGTGATCGTCGCCGGTGTCGACGGTTCCGACTCGTCGCTGCGGGCGGCGGCGTACGCAAGTGGGCTGGCCCGACGGCAGAACGCCCTGCTCGCGCTCGTGTACGTGCAGCCGCTGATGCCGGCGGGCGCGGCGCTCGGCGCCCCGGTGGCGGACACGACCGGGGAGATCGCGGAGGAGCTGGTCGCGGAGATCAGGGCGGCGGCGGAGCGGGTGCGGGGCATCTGGGACGTGCGCTGGGAGTTCCACACCTTCCGGGGGGATCCGTACAACGGGCTGGTGAAGGCCGCCGACGAGCTCAAGGCGGACGCGGTGGTGGTGGGCGCCTCGGAATCGGCGGGGCACCGGATCATCGGATCGGTGGCGGTACGGCTGGTCAAGGCGGGTCGCTGGCCGGTGACCGTGGTTCCGTAACCCGCCCGGAATCATCACTTCCGCTACCGCATGTCGCCTTCCGTCACCCGCTCCCCTGGTCCATCATGAGCCGCCGTTGTCCGACAGCGGTCCGCGAAGAGGTGACTCATGGCAGGGCTCCCGATGGGGCAGGGCGTACTGCGCCGCAAGCCCATCGAACTGATCGAAGAAGGCCCCCCGAGCGAGCAGCTCACCAGAACGCTCGGCCTGTGGCAGCTCACGGCCATCGGCGTCGGCGGCATCATCGGCGCGGGAATCTTCGCCCTCGCCGGCGCGGTCGCGAACCAGACGGCGGGCCCCGCGGTCCTCCTCTCGTTCCTGATCGCGGGCGTGGCGAGCGCCGCGGCCGCCTTCTCGTACGCCGAGTTCGCCGGCATGATCCCCAAGGCGGGATCGGCCTACACGTACGGCTACGCGGTCCTCGGCGAACTGGCGGGCTGGTTCATCGGCTGGGACCTCCTGCTGGAGTACACGGCGATCGTGGCGGTGGTCGCCATCGGCATCTCCGGGTACTTCGGCTTCCTCCTCGGCCAGCTGGGGATCGATCTGCCCGCCTGGATGCTGGGCGCGCCGGGCACGGGTGAGGGGCACAAGGTCGATCTCTTCGCGATGATCCTGTGTCTCTTCATCGCCTATCTGCTCACGCTCGGAATCAGGAACGCGGCACGGTTCGAGACCGCCGTGGTGGTGCTCAAGGTCCTGGTCGTGCTGCTGGTCATCGTGGTCGGCTTCTTCTACATCAACACCTCCAACTACACCCCGTTCTTCCCGTTCGGCGTCAGCGGGGCGTTCACGGGTGCGGCGACCGTCTTCTTCGCGGTGTTCGGGTACGACGCGATGTCGACGGCGGCCGAGGAGTCCAAGGACGCGCAGCGCCACATGCCGAAGGCGATCATGTATTCGCTCGCGATCTCGATGGTGCTGTACGTGCTGGCCTGTCTGGTGCTGACGGGTATGCAGAACTACAAGGACATCGATCCGGAGAGCGGCTTCTCCACGGCCTTCAAGTCGGTGGGTCTGGACAGTCTCGCGACCGTCATCGCGGTGGGCGCGATCATCGGGATCCTCACGGTGATGTTCACGTTCATGCTGGGCGTCACCCGGGTGTGGTTCTCGATGAGCCGCGACGGGCTGCTCCCGCACTGGTTCGCGAAGACCCATCCGACGCGGCACGTGCCGGTGCGCGTGACGTGGATCGTCGGCGCGGGGTCGGCGCTCATCGCGGGCTTCCTGCCGATCGGGGAGGCGGCGGAACTGACGAACATCGGCATTCTGCTGGCGTTCGTGGTGGTGTGCGTCGCCGTGATCGTGCTGCGCTACCGGCAGCCGGAGCTGCCGCGATCGTTCCGCTGCCCGGCCATGCCGTTCGTGCCGGCGATCGGTGTGGCGTTCTCGATCTGGCTGATCACGTTCCTGGCCTGGCAGACCTGGCTCCGTTTCGTGGTGTGGCTCCTGGTCGGTCTGGTGATCTACTTCACGTACTCGTACCGGCACTCGAAGCTCGCCCAGGCGGAGGCGCAGGCCGGGCCGGGGACCGGAGCGGGTCCTGGCCCGCAGTGACCCGGGGGCAGGCGTCGGGCGGCGTCAACGGCCCATGAGGAGGCCGTCGGCGGCCGCCCCGCGGCTGAGGACGACCTCGCGGATCCGGTCGCGTACGGCGGTGTGGTGCGCCGCACCGCCGTCGATCGCGGCGTTGAGGTTGATGACGCGGCCGGCGGCCGTGTCCATCCACTGCGGGATGAACTCGGCCTTGGTCACCTCCCAGCGCCCGCCGGCCCGGGCGGGCGGCGCGAAGGTGAAGCGTCCGATGGTGCTCTGGTTGCCGCGCGGGTCGTGCCGGCCCTCGTAGTTGGTCATCGGGCCGGCGATCTGGTCGCCCATGCCGTACACGACCCAGGTGCCGTTGACCTTCTCGTACGCCTGCGGGATGTGGGCGTGGGTGCCGAGGATCAGGTCGATGTCGGGGCGGCCCGCGGTGCGCGAGGCGGTCAGGGCCCTGCCGAGCCGCAGTTGGCGTGCGTCGGGCGCGGTCTGCCATTCGGTGCCCCAGTGGACGCTGACCACGACGACGTCGGCGCCGGCCCGGCGGGCCGCGCGCGCGTCCTCGACGATCTTCCGCTCGTCGATCAGATTGACCGCCCAGGGCCGCCCGGCCGGCAGCGGGTACCCGTTGGTGCCGTACGTGTACGCGAGCTGGGCGACCCTGGCGGTCCCCGCGCGCAGCCAGGCCGGCTCCCGGGCCTCGGCCTCGGTGCGGGCCGAGCCGGCGTGTTCGATCCCGGCACGGTCGAGGGCGTCGAGCGTGCGCCGCAGCCCTTCGGCACCGTCGTCCAGCGTGTGGTTGGAGGCCGTGGAGCAGGAGTCGTAGCCGGTGGTGCGGAGGGCTTCGGCGATCTGGGGCGGTGAGGTGAAGGCGGGGTATCCGGTGTAGGGCCCGTCGTCGTCGCCGTACACCGTCTCCATGTGGCAGATGGCGAGATCTGCGGTGGCGACGACGGGTGCCACGCCCGCGAGCATGGGCCGGAAGTCGTGGCCGTCGCCCCGGGCGGCCTCCCGCGCCTGGTGGATGACGGAGTCGTGCGGGAGTACGTCACCACTGGCGACGAGCGTGAAGGCGCGGGGGGCCGGTGAGTCGGTGGTGGGGGCGGGGGCGGACGTGAGAAGTGGCGCGGGAACGGGCCGACGGCTCCCGGCGGGTCCGGCCTCGTGGACGGACGGGCGGGAGCTGCGGGCCCGTTCGGGGCCGCCGCCGCAGCCCGCCGCCGGTGCCAGCAGTGCGACGGCCAGGACCACCGCCGTGCGGCGTACGTGTGCGCTCATCGGCGGCTCCATCCGAGGGACTCAATGGTCAGTCAATCATCAAAGCCGTCAATATGACTTACCGAGACAGAACGAACTACTCCCTTCCGGTCGACCGCTCGACGCACCATTCGGCGAACAGTGCGACCGTTCAACGCACACGCCGGTACAGCGCCTGTCCCTCCGGGCCTCGATGCGTTCGGATACGCCACGTAACAGCGAACTCTCCGGACTTCTGTGCGAAAGGATGCCGACGATGGCGACGGCGACCGCGACGGCGACGAGCTCGACATCGACGACCGACGAGCGGGCCCTGGCCGAGCTCCAGCGCGAACACGGTCCCGCCCTGCTGAGCTTCCTCATCGGCCTGACGTACGGCGACCAGCAGCGCGCCGAGGACCTCCTCCAGGAGACCCTGGTCAGGGCCTGGCAACATCCCGAGGCGTTCGAGGGGCCGTACGAGTCGATGCGGCCGTGGCTCTTCACGGTCGGCCGCCGGCTCGCCATCGACGCGCGCCGCTCCCGGATGGCCCGCCCCACCGAGATCGGCGACGCCGTCCTCGCCGCGACCGCGGATCCGGCGGATGTGACCGATCGCGCGGTCGCCGTGCTGGACGTCCGCGCCGCGGTGCGCTCGCTGAGCCCCGAGCACCGGGCGGTGCTGGTGCAGATCTACTTCCAGGGCCGGAGCGTGGCCGAGGCCGCCGAGGCGCTGGGCATCCCGGCGGGCACGGTCAAGTCGCGTTCGTACCACGCCCTGCGCCGGCTGGCCCACTGTCTGCCCGGATACAGTCGCGCGGCGGTGACCCGATCCGCCGCCGCCTGACGGCACCGGATCGGGTCACTTCAGCCTCCGCCGCCCCTCCGGGAGCCTCGTCCCCCTGGGGTCACGGCTTCGCGTCCGCCCGATTCGAAATCGGCCGCGCGAGTTGAGTAAAGAGGGACCCTGACGCGTGTCTCCAGGTGGAGGCTCGTCGTCGACAGCCGTACCGAGCACGTCCGGGAGAAGGTGGAGAGAGTGCTGCCCGAGAGTACGAACGGCACCGGCGGAGGCGGTCTGGCGGTCCCCATGGCCTGGCTGTGTGCCGAGTACATAGCCGACGAGGTGCTGCGCACCGGCGGCCTTGTGGAGACCGGTTCGCTGGAGTTCAGAGCCGGCCGGGAGACCCTCGCCCTGACGGTCTACCTCTGCGACGGCCCCGGCGAACCGGCCGCCGTCCGGACGGTGTCCCGGCTGGACGAGTGGCTGTCGCGCACGGCGTACGGTCACCCGTGGCCGGAGTGGGTACGCGAACGGATGGCCGCCCGGGAGGCCTTCGCGCGTGACGTCACCGGTCCCGACCCCGATCTGCCGCTGGCGCAGGAGGCCTGGCAGTGGCTGGAGCGGACCGAGCTGCTCGCCGCCGATCTCGGCGACGAGTCCGGGCTCTGGCACCCGGCCCTGCCGCCGGAGTCCGCGGTGGACGAGTCGGCGCAGGTGTGGACCCCGGCCTGGCGGCTCGGGCTGCCGCTCGGGCACCTGGCGATCCACCTGTACTGAGCGGCGTCACCTTGTACTGAGCAGTGTCACCGTGCACCGGAGTTCTTGTGCACGCCCGCCCGGTACTTGGGGATCCGCACCGTGATCTTCGTGCCGGCCCCGATGCCCGTCTCGATGACGAGGCCGTGGTCGTCGCCGTACACCTGCCGCAGCCGTTCGTCGACGTTGCTCAGTCCGATGCCCGACGACCGGGTGGCCACTCCCGCGAGGATGCGGCGCAGTTCGGCCGGATCCATGCCGACGCCGTCGTCCTCGATCGTGACGACTGCCTCGGCACCCGCGTCCTGGGCGGAGATGGAGACGCGGCACTCGTCCCTGGAGTCCTCGAGGCCGTGCTTGACCGCGTTCTCGACGAGCGGCTGGAGGCAGAGGAAGGGCAGGGCGACCGGGAGCACTTCGGGGGCGATCTGGAGGGTCACCTTGAGCCGGTCCCCGAAGCGGGCGCCGGCGAGCGCCAAGTACTGCTCGATGCAGCGCAGCTCGTCGGCGAGATGGGTGAAGTCGCCGTGCCTGCGGAACGAGTAGCGGGTGAAGTCGGCGAATTCCAGGAGGAGTTCGCGGGCCCGCTCCGGGTCGGTGCGGACGAAGGACGCGATGGCGGCGAGCGAGTTGAAGATGAAATGCGGGGATATCTGCGCGCGCAGTGCGCGGATCTCGGCCTCGATGAGCCGCGTACGGGACCGGTCGAGCTCGGCGAGCTCCAGCTGTACGGACACCCAGCGGGCGACCTCCGTGGCGGCCCGTACCAGCACCGCCGACTCCTTCGAGCCGTAGGCGACGAGGGCACCGAGCACGCCCTCCTCGCCGGTGAGCGGGGCGATGACGGCCCAGCGCAGCGGGCACTCCAGATCGTCGCAGCCGGTGCGGATGCTCTGGCTGCGCCCGGAGTCGAGTACGTCGGTGACGCGCCGCATCACCCGTTCCTCGTGGTGGTCGCCGCCGAGACCGTCCCAGGCGAGGACCTGTTCGCGGTCGGTGAGGCAGAGCGCCTCGGTGCCGAGCAGGGAGCGCAGCCGGCGGGCGGCCTTGCGGGCGGTGTCCTCGGTGAGTCCGGCGCGCAGCGGCGGGGCGGCGAGGGACGCGGTGTGGAGGGTGTGGAAGGTGGCCCGCTCGACGGGGGTACCCAGGTCGAGGTCGGGGTCGGTGTCGCGGCGGGCGGTGAACCGGCCGAGCCCGAACCCCGCCGCGAGCAGTACGGCTGCGGCGGCACCGAGAGCTGCCAACGCCATCGCGGTCATCGTTCCGCTCCTTCGGGCTGCGGCCGGCCGACGAGGTCCTCGGGCAGATGGAGGCGCGCCAGGATGCCGGCCGCCCCGGACGGTATGTGCCGGGGCGTCGCGAGCGAGACCACGACCATGGTGAGAAAGCCGAGCGGCACCGACCAGACGGCGGGCCAGGCCATCAGGGTGTGCGGCCAGCCCTCGGGGGCGAGCCCGGCGCGGGTGGCCATGACCGCGGTCAGCGCCGCCCCGCCGCCGAGCTCGACCGGTCCCGTACGCGGC
>NZ_JBSFHO010000068.1:0-12045 GCF_053597075.1 Streptomyces sp. NPDC001514 | reverse complement strand
CACCGACGCTCCGCGTCGATTTCCTCCTCCGCCTTGCGATGTACGGCACCAGACCCCGCTCACTGATCCGGCCTGATCGACCGGACAGGACCTAGTCCTGCCCGTACCGGGGATCGACGGACTCCGGCGAGAGGCCG
The DNA here is from genome assembly GCF_053597075.1 of Streptomyces sp. NPDC001514. NCBI lineage: Bacteria > Bacillati > Actinomycetota > Actinomycetes > Kitasatosporales > Streptomycetaceae > Streptomyces > Streptomyces sp. NPDC001514. The sequence continues at coordinate 11,908 of NZ_JBSFHO010000068.1, read as the reverse complement.
AGCAGGTCGGCGACCTGCTCCACGACGACCTCATGGACCAGGAGGGCACGCTCGTCGCGGTTCTTCGTGCGGATCTCCACCGGCCGGCGGTAGACGACGATCCGCGCCGGCTGCCCCTTGGCGGCCGGGACCGAGCGGCCCAGCGGCACGGTCTCGTCCGGCGATCCCGGCACCTCCAGGACCAGGAACTCCACCTCGGTGAGCTGCGGCCAGCGCCGCTCCAGCCGCTCGACCGAGTCCTGCACAAGATCGCGGAACGTCTCGGCCCTGCTGGCGGAGAGCGGAACCTGGGGCGGGGCGACGGGCCCTCGCATACCGCGACCGTGCCGGTCGCGGCGGCGCGGCCGCGGCTCCCTCGCATCCCTCGGCTCGGTCGGGCGGGGCGGTACAGGACTGTCCATCACTGACGCAGGGTAGCTCTCCGCGGCGTGCGCGCACCGAGGCCGCTCGCCCGCCGGGCGGCATGTCGCTCCGCCCCAGGCGGCATGTCGCTTATTGAACATTCCGGCCAAGCTTGGGCTCGATTCCATGCCCCTGTGCGATCGCCGCTGTCATCGCGATTGGCGCGATTTGTATCGGGCCGTGACCGGATCGCCCACGGCCGCCGACCGGCCGCTTTCCTTCCCGCCCAGGTCAGAGCGGCCGCCCGGAAGGGGCCTGTGTCGGACGTCACAGTACGACACGGTGGAGTGACCTGGAGGAGAGTCGTCGCGGCCCGCTCAAGAGTGCGGTACCGTCCAACGTCGTGAGCCCTGTACGTCGCTGTTCGCGCACCGCGTGCGGCCGCCCTGCCGTCGCGACACTGACGTACGTCTATGCCGATTCGACCGCGGTCCTCGGCCCGCTCGCCACCTACGCCGAGCCCCACTGCTACGACCTGTGCGCCGAGCACAGCGAGCGCCTCACCGCCCCGCGCGGTTGGGAGGTCGTACGGCTCGCGGACAGCTCCGGCCCGACCCGGCCCAGCGGCGACGACCTCGAAGCGCTGGCCAACGCGGTCCGGGAGGCGGCACGCCCCCAGCGCGCGGCCGAGGGGGGCGGCGGTGCCGGTGCGCGCAGGGACCCGATGGAGGTCGGGCGCCGCGGCCATCTGCGGGTGCTGCGCTCCCCCGACTCCTGAGCCCGTTCCGATGCCTGAGTCGCGACTGCTGCGCCGGCCCCGATGCCTGGGCGGCGACTCCTGAAGGACTGCTGGGCGGCCGGACTCCGTGTGAGGGCACTGTGTGCCGTCTGCTGCGGGTAGTTTGAGGCGACCGCAGAGACTTCAGGAGGGTTGGGCCGTGGCTGCATCTGCTGCTGCTGATCTGTCGCAGATCATCAAGGCGTACGACGTCCGCGGGGTGGTGCCCGATCAGTGGGACGAGTCGCTGGCCGAGCTGTTCGGCGCCGCCTTCGTGCAGGTGACCGGCGCGGACGCGATCGTCGTCGGCCACGACATGCGCCCGTCGTCGCCGGGCCTCTCGGCGGCCTTCGCGCGCGGCGCGGCCGACCGGGGCGCGGACGTGACGCTGATCGGGCTCTGCTCCACGGACCAGCTGTACTTCGCGTCGGGGCAGTTCGGTCTGCCGGGCGCGATGTTCACGGCGTCGCACAACCCCGCGCAGTACAACGGCATCAAGATGTGCCGGGCGGGCGCGGCGCCCGTGGGTCAGGACACCGGCCTGGCGGAGCTCCGCGAAATCGTCGCGGGCTGGGTCGCGGAGGGTGCGCCCGCCCCGGTCGAGGCCCGCGGCCGGGTCAGCGAGCGCGACACGCTCACGGACTACGCGGAGCACCTGCGTTCCCTGGTGGACGTCGCGTCGATCCGCCCGCTGAAGGTCGTCGTGGACGCGGGCAACGGCATGGGCGGCCACACGGTCCCCACCGTCTTCGCGCCGCTGCCGATCGAGCTCGTACCGATGTACTTCGAGCTGGACGGCACCTTCCCGAACCACGAGGCCAACCCGCTGGACCCGAAGAACATCGTGGACCTCCAGGCCCGCGTGCGCGCCGAGGGCGCGGACATCGGCCTCGCCTTCGACGGCGACGCCGACCGCTGCTTCGTCGTCGACGAGCGGGGCGAGGGGGTCTCGCCGTCGGCGATCACGGCGCTGGTCGCGGCCCGTGAACTGGAGAAGCACCCCGGGGGCACGGTCATCCACAACCTGATCACGTCGTGGTCGGTGCCGGAGGTCGTACGCGAACACGGCGGCACGCCGGTCCGTACCCGCGTCGGCCACTCCTTCATCAAGGAGGAGATGGCCCGCACGGGCGCGATCTTCGGCGGGGAGCACTCCGCCCACTACTACTTCCGCGACTTCTGGAACGCCGATACGGGCATGCTCGCCGCCCTCCACGTCCTCGCCGCCCTCGGCACCCAGGAGGGCACCCTCTCCGCCCTCCTCGCCCGCTACGACCGCTACCGCGGCTCCGGCGAGATCAACTCCACGGTCGCCGACCAGACGGCCCGCACAGCGGCGGTCCGCAAGGTCTTCGCAGGCCGCGAGGACGTCACCATCGACGAACTCGACGGCCTCACGATCGCCACCCCCGACTGGTGGTTCAACCTCCGTCCCTCCAACACGGAACCCCTCCTCCGCCTCAACGTCGAGGCCCGCGACGAACTCACCATGATCGCGGTCCGCGACGAGATCCTGGACCTGGTCCGCAGCAGCTGACGGTCCCGCGGGCATGCCTCGGTGCGGCGGCGCGACGCCGCCGCACCCCGCAAGGGGCGCGGGGCGCAGGGTACGGGGATGCCGGACGGCCGGCCACCAGGCGGCCACGCGGCCACGCGGTCAGGCGGCCACGCGGCGACGCGGTCAGGCGGCCAGGGCGGACGGTGCCGCCCATGGGGGTGCCCCGTGCCCGCCACGCCGAGCCGCGTCGGCCGGTCCCCGGCGGTAGGCTGACCTGGCCCAAACCGCATGTTCGAAGGGACACCCTCATGCCGCTCGAAGCCGGTCTCCTGGAGATCCTCGCCTGCCCGGCCTGCCACGCCCCGCTCAGCGACGAAACGGCAGCCGAATCGCCCGAGCTGATCTGCACCGGCAAGGACTGCGGCCTGGCGTACCCAGTACGCGACGGCATCCCCGTCCTCCTCGTCGACGAGGCCCGCCGCCCCGCCTGACGCGCCGCGCCTGACGCGCCCGTCCGACGTGCCCCGTCCGACGCGTCCGGCGTAAGCCCGCCCCCGCACCCCGTACGGCGAATCGGAGGCCCACCACCATGCTCGACGAGTCACTCCTCGACGCCCCGGACGCCCTCGCCCGCGCCGATCGCCGCGGACTGCTCCGCGGCGCCGCGGAGGCCGGCGCGCGCGTCCGCACCGCCGCCCGGCACGCCGCCGAGGCCGGGATCGCCGAGCTGAATCCCGAGGGCCGCCCCCGTGCCGTCCTCATCGCAGGCGCCGGCACCGCCGCCACCGGTGTCGCCGACCTCATCTCCGCGCTCGCCGGCGCCTCCGCCCCCGTGGCCCGACTGCACCCCACCGGAGTCGCCCCCGCAGCCGGCGCCCTGCGCTGGGCGCTCCCCGGCTGGGCCGGCTCCGTGGACCTGCTCCTCATCGCCACCACCGACGGCAGCGAGCCCGGCCTCGCCCTCCTCGCCGAGCAGGCGTACCGCCGCGGCTGCACCGTCGTCGCCGTCGCCCCGCAGCGCTCCCCGCTCTCGCAGGCCGTCGACGGCGTGCACGGCCTGGTGGTGCCGATGGCGACCGCCCCGTACGAGCTGTACGACGAGACGCAGGCCGCCGCCAGCCCGGGCGCGCTCTGGGCCCTGTTCACCCCGCTCCTCGCGCTCCTCGACCGCGTCGGCCTGCTCAGCGCGCCCCCGGACGCCTTCCAGAGTGTCGCCGACCGGCTCGACCGCATGGCCGAACGCTGCGGCCCCGCCATCGCGACGTACAGCAATCCCGCCAAGACGCTCGCCGCCGAGCTCGCCGACACCCTCCCGCTCATCTGGACGGAGGGCACCGCAGCCCCGGTCGGCCGCCGGTTCGCCGCCGTACTGGCCGAGCTCGCCGGCCTGCCCGCGCTCGCCGCCGAGCTCCCCGAGGCGCTCCCCGCCCACGGAGTCCTCCTCGCGGGCGACTTCGCGGCGGGCGCCGACCCCGAGGACTTCTTCCGCGACCGCGTCGAGGAGCCCCAGGCCCTGCGCGCCCGCGTCCTGCTCGTGCGCGACCGTACGGAGGGCGGCCTCACCGCGGCCCCCGCGGCTCGCGAACTCGCGCTCAGCCATGACACGGCCATCAGCGAGCTGGAGCCGGAGGAGGGCAGCGAGCTGGAGACCCTCGCCGAGCTCCTCGCCGTGACCGACTTCGCCGCCGGGTATCTGGCTCTGGCGGCGACCAGCGGCAACCCCTGAGCCACGCGAGGCCACCCAAGGCCACCCGAAGCGCCGGACATCCGTCACGTACCAGCCACGAACCAGCCACGTACCGAGGTGAGGATCTCCCCTCATGGACCGCCTCTCCAACACCGTGCGCCCCTACGCCTGGGGCTCCACGACCCTCATCCCGGACCTCCTCGGCATCGCCCCCACCGGCGAGCCCCAGGCCGAGATGTGGATGGGCGCCCACCCCGGAGCGCCCTCCCGCACCGAACGCGGCGCACTGAACGACGTCATCGCCGCCGATCCCGTACGTGAACTCGGTGCGGCGTCCGCCGACAAGTTCGGCCCCCGCCTCCCGTTCCTGCTCAAGCTGCTCGCGGCCGGCGCCCCCCTCTCCCTGCAGGTCCACCCGGACCTCGCCCAGGCCAAGGAGGGCCACGCCGCCGAGGAGCGCGCCGGCATCCCGATCGACGCGCCCCACCGCAACTACAAGGACGACAACCACAAGCCGGAACTGATCTGCGCCCTCACCCCCTTCGACGGACTGTGCGGCTTCCGCCCGCCCGTCGAAGCCGCCGACCTCATCGCCGGCCTGGACGTCGATTCCCTCAAGCCGTACGTCGACCTCCTCCACGCCCACCCGGAAGAGGCCGCCCTCCGCGAGGTCCTCACCGCCGTCCTCGCCGCCGACCCGGAGGAGATGGCCCACACCGTCACCGAGGCCGCGGCCGCCGCGGACCACCTCGGCGGCCCGTACGCCCCGTACGCCGCCATCGCGCACCACTTCCCCGGCGACCCGGGCGTCATCGCCGCCATGCTGCTCAACCACGTCCGGCTGCAGCCCGGCGAGGCCCTCTTCCTCGGCGCCGGCGTTCCGCACGCGTACATCAGCGGCCTCGGCGTCGAGATCATGGCCAACTCCGACAACGTCCTGCGCTGCGGGCTGACCCCCAAGCACGTGGACGTGCCCGAGCTCCTCCGTATCGTCCGCTTCGAGGCGTCCGACCCCGGCGTGCTGCGCCCGGAGGCGTCGCCGTCCGGCGAGGAGGTGTACGACACCCCGATCGACGAGTTCCGGCTGTCCCGTTACGTGCGGTCGGAGGGCGCGGCGCCCGTCGACGTCACCGCCGCGACCCCGCAGATCCTCCTGGCGACGGCGGGCCGCCCGAAGGCGAGCGGCGCCTCGGGCGAGGTCACGCTCGCGCCGGGTGAGTCGGTCTTCATACCGGCGGGAGAAAAGGCCGAACTGTCCGGTTCAGGCACGGTCTTCCGTGCCACAGTGGTGGCCTGACGCTCCGTCCCTACCGGCTGCTGCAACAATGGCCCGCCGTGCCGAGGCTTGCCCGGCACGAGTTCGGGTGCTTGCCGCGCCCGTACATCAGGAGCTTCGAGGAAGGACATCCCGCACCCATGAGCGCGTCAGGCGGAACCAGGGCCATCGTGGCGGCACTCGCCGCGAACCTCGCGATCGCGGTAGCCAAGTTCGTGGCGTTCCTCTTCAGCGGCTCCTCGTCGATGCTCGCGGAGAGCGTCCACTCGGTCGCCGACTCCGGCAACCAGGGCCTGCTGCTCCTCGGCGGCAAGAAGGCGCAGCGCGAGGCGACCCCGCAGCACCCGTTCGGCTACGGCCGCGAGCGCTACATCTACGCCTTCCTCGTCTCGATCGTGCTCTTCTCGGTCGGAGGCATGTTCGCGATCTACGAGGGCTACGAGAAGATCAGCCACCCGCACGAGATCAAGGACTGGTACTGGCCCATCGGCGTGCTCGTCTTCGCGATCATCGCCGAGTCGTTCTCGTTCCGCACGGCCATCAAGGAGTCCAACGGCCTGCGCGGCGACCGCTCCTGGAAGGAGTTCGTCCGTCATGCCAAGGCGCCCGAGCTCCCGGTCGTCCTCCTCGAGGACCTCGGCGCGCTGGTCGGTCTGGTCCTCGCGCTCGGCGGCGTCGGTCTCGCCCTGCTCACCGGCAACGGAGTCTGGGACGGCATCGGCACGCTCTGCATCGGCATCCTCCTCATCCTGATCGCGCTGGTGCTCGCGGCCGAGACCAAGTCGCTGCTCCTCGGAGAGGCGGCAGGCGCCGAGGACGTCGAGAAGATCCAGGCGGCGGTCGTCGACGGCAGCACCGTCACCGGAATCATCCACATGCGTACGCTCCACCTCGGCCCGGAGGAGCTGCTGGTCGCCGCCAAGGTGGCCGTCCAGCACGACAACACGGCCGCCCAGGTCGCGGCGGCGATCAACGCTGCCGAGGACCGCATCCGCACCGCCGTTCCGATCGCGCGCGTGATCTACCTGGAGCCGGACATCTACAGCGAGGCGGCGGCTGCCGCGGGCCCCGACCCGGCCAGGTCCCCGGGCGGCCCTGGCCCCCAGTCGGCCCACTGACGTGTGCGAAGGGCCCCGGACCGTGACAACGGTCCGGGGCCCTTCGCGTGCAGGCTGCTCGATTCGTTCGTGCCCCTCGTCCGGGGTGCGGAAGGCGCTCTTCCGGCGGGTCTCCGGGCCCTTTCAAGCCACGGCGGGGCCATGGGCGGGCTGTGGGCGCCGACGCCGATCGGTGTAGATTCGTGACCAGAGCCAGACGTCGCTGCTGATGGCGGTCGGGCGGTCCGCGACTGTGGACCGGCCGAGGGAGAGAGGGCCTCCGACGGACTGCGCTGCGGACGCCTGCGGGCGTCCGGGCATTTCGTGTGCCCGTATCGCCGCAGTGGCCGCAGAGCCATCCAGCCCTACCCACCCCTCGACCACCCACTTGAGGAGCAGCTCGCAATGACGACTGTCGCCGCCGGTCAGGACTTCAAGGTCGCCGACCTTTCCCTCGCCGTCTTCGGCCGCAAGGAGATCACCCTCGCCGAGCACGAGATGCCCGGTCTGATGGCGATCCGCAAGGAGTACGCCGCTTCGCAGCCGCTCGCCGGCGCCCGTATCACGGGCTCCCTGCACATGACCGTGCAGACCGCCGTGCTGATCGAGACCCTGGTCGCCCTGGGCGCCGAGGTCCGATGGGCGTCCTGCAACATCTTCTCCACCCAGGACCACGCCGCCGCCGCCATCGCCGTCGGCCCGAAGGGCACCGTGGACAACCCCCAGGGCGTCCCCGTCTTCGCCTGGAAGGGCGAGACCCTGGAGGAGTACTGGTGGTGCACGGAGCAGGCCCTGACCTGGCCGAACTCGCCCACCGGCGGCCCGAACATGATCCTGGACGACGGCGGTGACGCCACCCTCCTGGTCCACAAGGGCGTCGAGTTCGAGAAGGCCGGCGAGGCCCCGGACCCGTCCACGGCGGACAGCGAGGAGTACGGCCACATCCTCCGCCTGCTGAACCGCACCCTCTCCGAGAACCCGCAGAAGTGGACCCGCCTGGCGTCCGAGATCCGCGGCGTGACCGAGGAGACCACGACCGGTGTTCACCGTCTGTACGAGATGCAGCGCGAGGGCACGCTCCTCTTCCCGGCGATCAACGTCAATGACGCGGTCACCAAGTCGAAGTTCGACAACAAGTACGGCTGCCGGCACTCCCTGGTCGACGGCATCAACCGCGCCACGGATGTCCTGATCGGTGGCAAGGTCGCGGTCGTCTGCGGTTACGGTGACGTGGGCAAGGGCTGTGCGGAGTCCCTGCGCGGTCAGGGTGCCCGTGTGATCATCACCGAGATCGACCCGATCTGCGCGCTCCAGGCGGCGATGGACGGTTATCAGGTCACGACGCTCGACGAGGTCGTCGAGACGGCCGATCTGTTCATCACCACGACGGGCAACAAGGACATCATCATGGCCTCGGACATGGCCAGGATGAAGCACCAGGCGATCGTCGGGAACATCGGCCACTTCGACAACGAGATCGACATGGCCGGTCTGGCCAAGGTCCCGGGCATCGCCAAGGACGAGGTCAAGCCGCAGGTCCACACGTGGACCTTCCCGGACGGCAAGGTGATCATCGTGCTGTCCGAGGGCCGCCTGCTGAACCTGGGCAACGCGACCGGTCACCCGTCCTTCGTGATGTCCAACTCGTTCGCGGACCAGACCCTGGCCCAGATCGAGCTGTTCACGAAGCCGCAGGAGTACCCGACCGACGTCTATGTGCTGCCCAAGCACCTCGACGAGAAGGTCGCCCGCCTGCACCTCGACTCCCTCGGCGTGAAGCTGACGACGCTCCGCCCCGAGCAGGCCGCCTACATCGGCGTCGAGGTCGAGGGCCCGTACAAGCCCGACCACTACCGCTACTGACCGCTACTGACCAACCCGCCAGGTCGGCCTCCGATCAGCTGATCCAAGGCCGACCAGCCGGCGGTGGTACCAGCGCACCAGGCAGGCCCCCGCACCCCCGTGCCGGGGGCCTGCCCCGTACCCCGAGAAATCAGGCGCCCCCATGCCCCGCGGCCGCTATTCGCTCCATGATCCGCACGATCACACCCCCCTCGGTGAAGAACACTTCCACTGCGCCCCCGGCCCTTCCGGCTGGCGCTACGTCTCCCAGCTGACCACCCCCTCCGGCGACCATGCAGGCTCCGTCGATCTGGCCCTCGACGAGCTCGGCCGACCCATCCGTCTCGAACTGCACGCGGCGAGCTGGCAGGTCCGAGGCGCCGCCATCGACGGCGTCACCTGGGTCCGCACCGACCCCACGGGCACTCATGCCACGGAAGGCAATGTCCGCGCCCACGCCTTCACCGGCACGTCCCCCGCTTTCCTCGTCGCGACGTCCCGGCTGCTCCGGCTCACCCCCGGCGCCCCCGCGACCCGCGTCCGACTCGTCGCCTTCACGGACCCGGTCCTCGCCCCCCGCACGGTCGACCAGTCCTGGGCCCTCACGAAGAGTGAAGCGCACGCCACTGACAACGGCCCCCTGACCGTGGACGAATACCAGGTCAGCGCGCTGGACACGGGCGAGCAGCACACGGTCCACATCGCCGGCGACGTGGTCCTCTCGGCCCCCGGCATCGAACTCGAAGACCTCGAGAGCCCGCCCTCGGTCTTTCCATGACCCCGCTCCGCGCCGGCGCTCAGGCGGGCGGCGCGAACCCCGTCGCAGGCGGCGCCGCGTCCCCGTCTGTCTGCCGACCCGTATCCGCACCCGCTGAAGCGGGACCCGCCGATGACGAGGACGGCGTGTGGGACGTTGCCGGCGTCGGCACCGGATGACCAGCCTGGTACGGCGTCGACGCAGCCGGATTCGGGGCCCCGGGCGCCACCGCCCCCGGGTACGGCGCCACGGCCCCCGGGTACGGAGACGGATACGAAGCCGGGTGCGCCGCAGCAGCCGACCCGTCCGGCATCGACGTCATCGCCGCCCCCGAAACTCCTGCCCTCGCAGCCCCCGCAGCGGCAAACGCCCTCCGCGCCTCCCGCGCCTGCCGCTCGTTCACCACGGCCGCCAGATACGCCGCCGCGGGCACCCCCGCCGGCGCGGGCGCTCCCGTACGCGCCACCAGGTCGTCGGCGAGCCGCCCCGCCAGAGACAGGCTCACCTCGGCATCGAGCTGATTCATGCGCGTCAGGTACTGCCGTATCGCCAGCCACAGCTCGTCCGGCACTCCGGACAGATCCAGCTCTGCGAACCGCCCGACCAGCCATGGCGGTGGCGGAGGCACCGGCACGGCCCGCGCCGCCGGAACCCGTTCCCGTACGACCAGGGTCCCCGCGAACACATCACCGATACGCCGCCCCCGCGCCGACACCAGCGAAGCGATACAGGCGATCACCCCGAACGTCATAAGGATCTCCACGACCCCCATCGCCCCGCGCACGAGCGCGTGCCGGAACCGGATCGGCCCCCCGTCGTCCCGCACCACCCTCAGCCCGCACGCCATCTTCCCCAGCGAGCGCCCATGGCTGAGTGTCTCCACCGCGATCGGCGCCCCCACCAGCACGAGCACGAACGTCGCGATCGACATCGCCGTCACCGCCGCCTCGTCCAGCGAGGCGGTCGCGATCGCGAGGCCGATGGATATCAGCAGGTACGCCGCCCACACCACGGCGAGATCGATGGCGAGCGCCAGCGCCCGACTGGGCAGCCTCGCCGGACGAAGCCCCAGTACAACGGCATCCCCGGTCACAACCCCGCTCACGCGCCCACCCTCTCTCCGGCTTTCATGACGGTTCTTCGACCTTCAGTCTTCGACCTTCACGACCCCTCCGAACGTCAGTCTGCCAAGCTGACCCGAAGCGCGCCGCAGCAGTACGAGCAGTTGTACGAATCGTCCGTACGAAACGAACCACCCTTCCGTACGACCCCAGTGCCTGGAGCAGCAGCCGACCATGGACCTCGACGTCTTCGTGATGACCCACCGCGCGGAGTGGGACCGCCTGGACCACCTCCTGCGCCGCGGGCGCCACCTCACCGGCGCCGAGACCGACGAGCTCGTCGCCCTCTACCAGCGCACCGCCACCCATCTGTCCCTCATCCAGTCCAGCGCCCCCGACCCCATGGTCACGGCCCGCCTCACCCAGCTCGTGGCCCGCGCCCGCTCCACCGTCGCCGGTACCCGCCGCGCCTCCTGGACCGATGCCGCCCGCTTCCTGACCGCCGGCTTCCCGGCCGCGATCTACCGCTCCCGCCACTGGTGGATCCCCACCGCCGTACTCTCCACCCTCCTCGCCGCGATCATCGGCTGGTGGATCGGCACCCACCCCGAGGTCCAGTCGGCCATCGCCGCCCCCGACGAACTGCGCCGGCTCACCCGTCCCGGCGGCGAGTACGAGACGTACTACTCGAGCCACCCCGCGGCCTCCTTCGCCGCCCAGGTCTGGACGAACAACGCCCAGGCCGCCGCCATGTGCCTGGTCCTCGGCGCCTTCTTCTGCGTCCCGGTCCTCTGGATCCTCTTCCTCAACATGGCCAACCTCGGCGTCGGCATCGGCCTCATGTCCTCCGCCGGCCGCCTCGACACCTTCCTCGGCCTCGTCCTCCCGCACGGCCTGCTCGAACTCACCGCCGTGTTCGTCGCCGCCGGCACCGGCCTCCGCCTCGGCTGGACCCTCATCGACCCGGGCCCCCAGCCCCGCCGCACCGCCCTCGCACAACAGGGCCGCGCAGCCCTCGGCATGGCCATAGGCCTCGCCCTGGTCCTCTTCGTCTCCGGCCTGATCGAAGGCTTCGTCACCCCCTCCGGCCTCCCGACCTGGGCCCGCATCGCCATCGGGATCGTCGCCGAGCTGGTCTTTCTCGCGTACGTGTACGTGCTCGGCGGCCGTGCGGCCCGCGCCGGCGACGTGGGCGACGTGGACGTATCCGAACGGAGCGCGGAGCTCCCCACCGCCGCGTGATGTGCGGACAGGGCCTGTGAGCTGCTAGTCTCTCCTCCGCCCACGAAGACCGTTGACAGGGTCGGCGTGGGGAGGTAGATTTTAACGGTTGCCTCGGATGGACACGTCCGAGTGTCACAACTAGAATCTCTCTCGCTCTCAACGGAAACGAGATTTCCGCAGAGCCACTCGATTCCTTATTCGGATCACGAAGCCGATTAGCTCGGCTGAAAAGACTCTGATAAAGTCGAGATCGCCGAAAGGCAGTCGAAAGACAAAAGGCCCTCCAACGGCCGCCGGAAACAGAATCCGAACCGGGAACGGAACGGAAAATGAATCTGGTAAGGTT
>NZ_JBSFHO010000067.1:0-13980 GCF_053597075.1 Streptomyces sp. NPDC001514 | reverse complement strand
GAGAGTCGGCAGGCGCTGTGCTGGTGAGCTGCCGCCCGTCCAGTTCCAGGCGGGACTCGGCACCGGCCTCCTCGAGCGCGGTGGCGGCGGCCAGGAGCTGGTCGGGGTCGTCCGCGGTGAGGGCGGCGGCCAGCCGAGCACCGACGTGGGTGAGGGCGCCGTCGCTGCGCCGGGCGAGTTCGGCGAGCCGCCCGGCCACGTCCTTGGCGCCGCCGAGGCGGGCGATCTCGATGAGCAGCATGGCCTCCGGCATGACCAGGCCGGCGGTGCGGGCGCGCACGGCGGCGTCAGTGAGGAGCGCGCGGGCCCGGGCGAGATGTCCCCGGGCGGCATGCAGCCAGGCCTGTCCCGTGGGTTCCTGGGCCACGAACACATCCGGCCATGCTTGGGTCCGGGCTTCGGCGCAGGCCTGTTCGGCCGCGTCGAGGTCGCCCAGTACGGCGGCGCAGGCCGCCAGACCGCTCAGGGCCGGGCCCAGGGGCCGGGGGTGCTGGTGGATACGGGCCAGGGCGGCGGCCTCCGCGTACCAGCGGCGGGCGCTGGCCGGATGCCCGGCCAGCCATTCGGTGCGGCCCATGATCAGGGCCATCCAGACCTGGTGGATGGGGGTGGTGCTGGCCCCGGCGAGTTCGGCGTATCCGCGGTGGCCCGCCTCGCGGGCCTCGGCCAGTCGCCCGTCGCTGCTCAGCGCGTGGCACAGCAGATTCAGCTGGATCGCGGGGTGGGGGTAGAGGGTGCGGTGGTCGACCGAGAGATGGGCGGCGTACGCCCGTTCGGCCCACGCCACGGCGTCGCGGGAGCGGCCGACCAGGTCGAGACCGAGCGGCTTCATCATGGCGCCGGTGAGCCAGCCCACCGGGTCGGCAGCCCGGCGGACGTCCTCTTCCAGGTCCTCCAGCAAGGCCATTCCGGCTACCAGGTCACCCGAGGCGATCCGCATGGCTCCCTCGCTGTACCGCAGCATCCGCAGGCCGTCCGCGCTCCTGACGTGTGCACGGGCAGCGTCGTTGACGGCCAGCGCCTGGTCCGCCAGCGCGGCGCCCCAGAAGAGGTTGAAGCCGCGCGCCAGCGTGACCGCCAGCTTGTCCTGCTCACTGGTGGCATGCGCGTCGGCAGCGGCCAGTACCGCCTCTGCCCGCTGTGAATCCCCCAGTTCGAAGTACGTCTCACCCAGCATCAGGCGAGTCGCGGTGGTGTGATGGTCTTCGGGCAGGCCCTGCAGCAGCGCCGCGGCCTGCCGGTAGTCGTGGGCGTGCCGGGCGAGTGCGGCGGCCCGGACCAGCAGCGCCGGATCCGCGGTCCCGGTCGCCGTCAGCCGCCAGGACGCGACGTGCAGCGCGTCGTCACGCCGCTGCATCCCCTGCGCCTCGACCCGCGCCGCCTGCTGCAGCAGCAGCGTCCGCCGCCGCAGCACCGGCAGTCCCGCCCTCAGCACCTCGCCGTACAGCGGATGGTCGAGCGCCACCGACGTACGCCTGCCGTCCTGCCTCGCACGTATCAGTCCGGCCTGCTCCAGGGCCGCCACCGCATCGGGCGACGCCGCCTGCTCCACGTCGGCCAGGGGCAGCGGCTCGCACAGCGCCAGCAGCTCCAGCGCCGGACGGGCCTCGGCTCCGACCGCTGCGAGCCGTGCACCGATCAGTTCATCCAGCTTGGCGGTCCCCCGGACCGGTCCCCTCACCAGCTCCCAGATCTCGCCGTCGCTGACCAGGGCGCCTCGCCGGAGCCCTCCGGTGACCAGCTCCCGCAGGTACAGCGCGTTGCCTCCGGAGGCCGCGTTCAGCTCACGCAGTGTCCATTGCGCCACGGGCCCGCCGAGCACGGCCTGCAACAGCTCCTCGACCTCGGCGGGGGTCAGTTCCGCGAGATCCACCCGCCACACCGCGTCCCCGCTGCACAGTGCGTCGACCGCCTCTCCCGCGGGCGAACCGGACCGGATCGTGCCGAGGAGTCGCACCACACCCGCGTCCATCAACTGCCGCAGCAGCACCGCCGAGGCGGCATCGAGCAGGTGCAGGTCGTCAACCAGCAGCACCAGCGGAACCCCGTCGGCCCCGGCCGCCAGCCGGCGCGCCACCGTCGCGAAGCCCGCCACCGGATCCGACAGGTCCACCCCCGAAGGCACCAGATGTGCGACGGCACCCAGCGGCACCGCCGCCGCGGCCGCGCTCGCCGTCGCCCGCGCGACCCGGAGCCCCAGTCCTTCCGCCCGCCCCAGACACTCCTCGACCAGGCGCGACTTGCCGACCCCCGCAGGCCCGTGGACCAGGAACGCGCGGCATCGCCCGTCCGCAAGCCCCTGGGAGAACAGCTCCAGCTCTTCGCGCCGGCCCACGAACACGTCGGCGAAGCCGGCGGCGGTCACGGAACGCAGGCCCGCCGGGCCGAGGGACATGTCGATCATTACGGATCATCCTTCCGGCGGATTGGGCGGCGTCTGGGCGGCGGCGCCGGGTGGGGGGCCGCGTGTGGGTGGCTAGGTGGCCGGCGTGTTCACGGCCCGCTCTTCCTCGGTGAGTCCATCAATGAGGGCGTCGGCGGCAGGGCGGAGCAGTGCGGCGGCGTCCGGGCTCCGTTCCAGGCCCAGGACGAGGGCGATGGCGATATCGGCGGCCTGCGCAGGGGTCACGGTCGTGGTACCGGCCGCGGCGAAGGCGTCGGCGAGGAGTGCGTGCAGGTCCGTGAAGAACTGCTGGACGACGGGCCCGCACAGCCGGTCCGCGGTGTCGATCAGCTCCGCGGCGTGCGGGGAGTCCTGTGCCACCTTCTGGAAGAGGTCGAGTTTGGCGCCGAGGATCCCGCGGACGCGGTCGCGGGCGGTTCCCTCGGCGACCGAGGCCGCTCGGGCCTGGGCCAGCGCCTCGCCGTGCAGCCGCTCGGCGAGCCGCAGAAAGGCATCGTCCTTGTTGCGTACGTACTGGTACAGGGCGGCGCGGGACATGCCCGCCGCCCTGGCGATGTCCTCCATGGTGGCGCGGCGTACACCGTGCTTGGTGAAGGTCTCGTACGCCGCGTCGAGTACCTGATCGAGTCGAGAGGCCATGACTCCAGATCCTGATCATCGGGCCGGCGACGGAACCGCGGGGCGGGCGAGCGCCCGCGGCACGGTGCGGTCGCCGACCGGCCCTTTACGGGTTGACATTTTATGCACGATACGTCAGTTCGTTCAATGATCGAGAGGGCGGCGCCCTTCACCCCTGGTCAATGGGCCTGCCGAGCCTCGTGCCCGTCCGGAGCCCCGAGCCGCCGGTCCCCGGTCCTCAGCCTCCGGCCGCCGCTTCGGCTTCCGCCGCGGCTTCCCGGGCACGGTTCACCTTGACGCCGCTCAGCAGCTGAAACGTGGCCTCGACGGCCAGGACCGCCACCAGAGCCCAGACGGGAATGCGGGCGTGCAGGGCCAAGGCCCCCAGAGCCACCGACACGCCCGCCAGCATCCGCGACAGCCCCGTGCGGACCGGGCGTCCGAGGCGTACGGCGAGGACGAAGTACGTCAGCCGGAGCACGGCGAGACCGCCGCACAGAGCCACGGCGGCCCCCGTCGGCAGATGATGGGGTTCGGCGACCGCGGTGCCCAGGCCCGCGCCCATGGCGGTCAGCGCCGTGATCAGCGGGAAGTGGCCGAAGCCGAGGATGTCCCGGGTGCGCGCGTTCTCCCCTCCGGCCAGCGCGGTCTCCGCCGCCTGCGAAGCCAGCTCGAAGTATCCCCACCACAGGGCCGCGAAGAGGGCGAACCCACATCCCATGACCGCCCACCCGGCAGCCGACCAGTACGCGTCGAGGGAGCTGATCGAGGACGCCACGGATTCGCCCAGCACGATGATGACGAACAGGCCCACCCGCTCGACCATGTGGGAGACCTGGTAGGAGACCTCACGGGCACGCCGCTGCAGGACGATCAGGAAAACGACTTCGAAGAACAGGGCGGCCATCCACATCACGGCCTGCCAGGGCATCGACGCCGGCACCGATCCCGCCCACAGCAGCAGGGGCATGCCGTTGAACCACACCACCCTGCGCATGTGCCACGCCTGCCCCGGATCCCGGGCCGTGGGAAGCCACATCAGGAACACCACGACCCGGGACGCCGCGTAGCCGAGGGCGTAGACGTCGGCACGGCTGCCCAGCGCGTCCGGGACCGACACACCCACGACCCCCATGCACGCCATCGCCGCGAGCATCAGCAGCCGGCTCCGTACGCGGTCGGTGCCACCGGAGACGTTGGCGTAGGTGGTGAACTGAAGCCACGCCCACCAGGGTGCGGCGAACAGGAGCAGAAACTCCCCGAATTCGGCCGGCCCGGGGTCGCCTTCCAGATAGTGGGCCAGCTGCGCGACCGTGACCACGAAGACCAGGTCGAAGAAGAGTTCCGTCCAGCCCGCCCGCTGCTGCCGGAGTTCTGTGCCGGACACCGCCGCAGCACTGTCCGTCCCGGCCGGGCCCCGGTCCCCGACCGAAGACTGGGTCCCGCCCCGAGAAGGGTTCCGCTCGTACTCGTTCACCACGTGTCAATCCATCACTGCCCGTATGTGGGCGCTCCACGACAACCGGCCCGTCTCATCGTCAGACGCCTCGGTGCGTGGCGGAATGAGCACCGGTTACTCATCCACGGAGCATCCCGGTCCGGAAGCGTGGCACCGCCAGGTAGCCGCCGCTCATCTCCGAGGAATCTGCTCATGGATGTCACCGTCAATGGATCCGCGCGTCAGGCCGGGCATGAACCGGACGCCACGGCGGCCCAGGTCCTGCGCGAGACTCTGGGGCTGACCGGAACGAAGCTCGTCTGCGGGGCGGGGGTGTGCGGGGCGTGCACGGTGCACGTCGACGGTGTTCCGAGGGTGGCGTGCCTGATGCCGGCGGCAGCCCTGGAGGGGAGGTCCGTCACCACCGTCGAAGGTCTCGGGGGCGGCCACCCGGTGCAACGGGCGTTCGCCGCCCATGACGCGCTGCAATGCGGCTACTGCACGCCCGGGTTCGTGATGGAGGCGTCGAGTTTCGTGGACCGGTGGCGGGCGGAGTACGGCGACACCGCCCCGTCGCGGGCCGAGATTGCCGCCGCGCTGGCGGGACACCTGTGCCGCTGCGGCGCGTACGAGGGGATCTACGCCGCCGTCGCCGCGGCATGCACCGGTGCACACGACATCGATGAGGAGGGTGCTCCGCCGGCCCGTGTCGAGGCGATGGACAAGATCACCGGGGCGGCCCTGTACACGACGGACATCCGGCCGGACGGTCTGCTCGAAGGCGTCATGATCCGGTCCCGGCACGCCCACGCCCGCGTCAGGTCCGTGACCGGAGGCGACGGCCGGCTGGTCGACCTGCTGCCCGCGGACCGCACGGTCCGGTACATCGGCAGGCCGATAGCCGCCGTCGCCGCCCCGACCCTCGCCGAGGCCGAAAAAGCCGCTGCCAACGTCCGGGTGGAGTACGAGGTGCTGCCCTCCGCCGTCGACCCGGCCCGCGCCGAGACGGCGGACAGTGCGGTCGTCTACCCCACCAAGCAGGACCGGAAGCAGGCCCCCAGCTCCGCGGAGGGTGTCCTGATCCCCGCCAGGTGGAACGGGAACGTCAGAGGCCCGGTGCGGTTGAGCCGGCGCGGCGGCCTCGCCGTGAGGAGGATCGAGCAGGCTCGCGAGCAGGGCGACGACCGGCGTCTCGTCGAGGCCACCTTCACGGCCGAACCCCAGACCCACACCCCGCTGGAGCCGCACGCCTGCCTGGCCTCCTGGGACAGCGACGGCGAGCTTCATCTGTGGGTCTCCACCCAGGCCATCGGCGCCGTCGCCGAGAAGGCCGCGGAGCGCTTCGGGCTCAGGCCCGAGCAGGTGCACGTCACCGCGGTGCACGTCGGAGGCGGATTCGGCTCGAAGCTCGGCATGACCGACGACATCGTCGCCGCGGCCGAACTGGCCCGGCTGCACACCGCCCCGGTACGGGTCGTCCTGAGCCGGGCCGAGGAACTCACCGATGGCGGTCACCGGCCCGGCGCCCGCGCCGACATCGCCATGCTCACCGACGACGAGGGGAACCTGGCCGCGCTGACCCTCGATGTGCACGGGAACGGTGGCATCTCCGTCGGATCGGGGGTGGCCGTGCTGGCGAAGTTCATCTACGGGCACGCGCCACGGCGGCTGCGGGACTACGACATCGTCACCAACCGGCCTCCCGCCACCCCGTTCCGCGGGCCCGGCGGACCACCCCTGGCCTGGGCCCTGGAGCAGGCCGTCGACGAGACGGCGCACCGCCGCGGCGAAGACCCCATCGCACTGCGCCGCCGCTGGGACGGCAACGCCAAGCGGCGGGCCCTGTACGACGCGGCTGCGGCCCTGCCGATGTGGGTGAAGCGGCCGGCCATCGGCTCCGGGACCGGCCGCTTCCGGCGCGGCGTGGGCGTTGCCGCCGCCAACTGGATGTACTTCCTCGACCCGGGAACGAAGGTCGAACTCACCGTGGAGAACGGCACTGTGGTCGCCCGGACAGCCACCCAGGACATGGGCCAGGGCTCCCGGTCCGTCATCGCCGACGTGATCGCCGCCGAACTGGGCCTGCCTCCGGGGCGGGTACGCGTCGACATCGGTCGCACCGGAACCGTCCACGGACCCACATCCGGCGGCAGCAGGACCACCACGTCCATCGCCCCCGCCGCCCGCGACGCCGCAGCTCGCCTGCGCGCCGCCCTGGGAGCCGGGGATGCGTCGGCCGGTACCGGCGGCGGCACCGTGGAGGGGCTTCTCGCCGGCGCGGAGGGTCTTCGGGTCGTCGGCAAGCGCCCACGGGACCGCCGTGGCTATGTCACTCCCATGGAACTCGACCACCTGATCGTCGGCAGAGGCTTCAGCGGCGCCGTCCATGTCACCGAGGTCGAGGTCGATACCCGCCTCGGCCGGACACGCGTCACCCGCGTCTGGGGCGGGATCGCCGCCGGTCGCATCTACGCGCCGGCGCTCGCCGTCAGCCAGTGCCAGGGCGGCATCATCCAGGGCATCGGCTATGCCCTGTACGAGGAGCGCGTCACCGACACCCTCACCGGTGTCGTGCTGTCCGACAATCTCGAGGACTACCGCATCCCCGGCATCGGGGACATTCCCGAGATCGAGATCCACTTCCACGAGGAGGGCTTCGAGCACGTCGACGGCGGCGGCGTCGGACTGGGAGAGGTCTCGACGATGCCGGTGGCGGCGTCCATCGGCAACGCCGTCCACGCCGCCACCGGATGGCGCCCCCACCACCTCCCGATCCGCCCGGACCGCCTCCTGGAAGGACTGCGCCCGTGAACCAGCCCCTCACCCTCGACGAGGCCACGGCCGCCGTTCTCGACAGCGGTGGGGAACTGCGCGCCGGCGGCACCGATACGACCGCCCGCCGGCGCGGTGGGGTCACCCACGGCGCGTGCGTCCAGATCCCGCTGCTTCCCGCACTGCACGGCATCATCCGCCATCCCGACGGGACCACGCGGATAGGGGCGTTGACCGGTGTGGCCGAGCTTGCTGCCGACGCCGGGCTGCAGGCGCACTACCCGGCCCTGACCAAGACCGCCGGCGCGCTGGCCACACCGCAGATCCGCACTGCCGGCACCCTCGGCGGCAATCTGCTCCAGCACAACCGCTGCTGGTACTACCGCAATCCCCACTTCAGTTGCCACCGCGACGGCGGCGACGGTTGTCCCGCGCGCACTGGCGTCCATGTGCACGCCGCGGTGATCGACCAGGGCCCCTGCATCGCCCCCCACCCGTCGTCGATCGCGATCGCCCTTCTCGCCTACGACGCCCAGGCCGACGTGCACGGCCTCGGGACCTTGAACGTCGCCGACCTGTACGGCGACGGACCCGACCCCGCCCGCGACCACCTGCTCGCCCCGCAGCAGATCCTCACCGCCGTCACCCTCCCGGCCCCGCTTCCCGGCGAACGGGCCGCCTACAACCGGGCCATCAGCCGTGCCAAGGCGGAATGGCCGCTCGTCGAAGCGGTGGCCCGCGCGACCGTCTCCGACGGCATCGTCACCACGGTCGCGGTCGCCGCCGGCGGTATCGCCCACACTCCGCTGCGGCTGCCGGAGGTCGAGGAAGCCCTGCTCGGACGCGAGGCGACCCCGGAGAACCTGCTCACCGCCGCGACCGCAGCCACCGCCCGCTGCACGCCCCTGCCGGGGACCCGCTACAAAGTCGAGCTGCTGCGCGACACCGTGCTGGACGTGCTCGAAAAGGCGATCCACGGCGAGCGTGCCTGACACACGCTCACCCCGGGCCGGTCCCGCTCGTCCCGCTGCTGATCGCCTGCGATCCGGCAGTCAGAGGAGGCATCCGCACGCGCCACCCGCACCGTCTCCACCGGAACCTCCCCCGGCTCCCGCGGCTGCAACGACATCGACACCCTCCCCATGCGACAACGTCGGCCTTCAAGACCACAACCACGTCTTGAAGGCCGACGTCACGCAGGGAGCCGGGTCAACCAACAGCTGTCGGAGAATGGGCACCGGCCCTGGGACGGTGGGCCGACGGGCGCCAGTTCCCCAGGGCGTCGCGGCGGAGGAGGAGGACCTCGGTCCAGGTCTCGTCGAGCGGCGCGTACTCGCGCGCTTCCCGCTCCGGGAGGGAATCGGCCAGCCGTGCCGCAAGCTGCCGGGCGTCGTGCTCGTCCTTGGCGGCCCGGACGACGTAGAAGTGCCTGACGGTCCGATCCGTACCGGTGCAGAGGCGGAACCCCACCATCCACAGATGTCCTTTCCTTGGAGACCATGGCGGCCCGATCCGGGCTGAGCGAGCGGACCTTCAGCAGGCGGTTCCACGAACAGACCGGCACCACGCCCCTGCAGTGGCTGCTGCGCGCACGGGTCCGCCGGGCCCAGTACCTGCTGGAGACCACCGACGACCCGGTCGAGCGCGTGGCGGACCAGGCCGGGTTCGGCTCGCCCACCGCATTCCGCGAGCGCTTCAAGCGAGTGACCGGAACCACGCCGCACGGCTACCGCGCCGCGTTCCGCGGTCAGCGCACGAGGGTGTAGACGAGCCTGCTGCGCGATGCCGGGATTCGGAGGCTCTCCGGTGATGACGTCGGTGCAGAGCAGTGCCATCACCTTGGCCGGCCCCCCAGTTCGCTGTGCGGGTTCTACCGCACCGATGGCCGCGACACCGCGGCCACCAGTTCCGCAAGTGCCGCGGCCAGCGCGGTGATGCCGGGGCCCGCAGGCCCGCCGGGCTCGCGCATGTAGACGTCGCGGCGGATCTCGATCATCAGGGCGCTGACGCGGTCGTCCTTGCCGTAGTGGTCCAGGGGGACGTACGTCCCGGCGAAGGGGGAGTCGACCCCTGTGCCGCCGAAGTTCCCGAACGCGCTCTCCGCCCGGGCGAGCAGCCACGCGGGTGTGTGGAAGGAATCGGTCCCGAGGCAGATCGGCGGGCGTGGGCCCTCGCCGTGGAGCTCGTACGGCAGCGGCTCGGTCGGATACGAGTGCACGTCGATGACGACCGCCCGCCCGGTGGCGGCGAGCCGGCCGGCCACCGCTGACGTCATCGCGGCCGCGTACGGACGGAAGTAGCGGTCGATCAACGGCTGCGGGTCGACGTCCGCGGGCCGGAGTTGCTCGCGGTGCGTGGTGCGCGTGTACACGGCGCCCATGCCGACGGCCAGCATCTCCTCGCGCTCGTCGGGGAACCGCTCGGGGTCGACGACGAGGCGCGAGAGGCCGTTGACGAACCGCCAGGGGGTGAGGGGCGCCGCCTCGGCGGCCGCGGCGGCCAGTTCCGCGGTGTGCGCGTCGGTGATGTGGTCCAGTTCGCGCTCGAGAGCGCGGTCGTCGAGGGTGATGCCGCTGCGGACCGCCTCGGGCACGGCCCGTGCGGAGTGCGGGACATGGAGGAGGACGGGGGAGTCGTCGGCGCCGGGGACGAGCTGGAACGGCTCGGGTGTCTGGTTCACGCGGGTCTTCGGTCCTCTCTTCGTACCTGTCGACAACTGTACGTACGGCCCGAAGTCGAAATCCCGTCCGAGGCGAATTCTCGCCAGCCTCCTATGGACCCTTCCTCTGGTTTGTCATGTCCACATACCGTTGCCCGGGGTCCGCTGCCGATGGACCCGGATCAGTCAACGGGGGAACGGGGGAAGGCGATGCTGTCCACGCGCGCACAGGGTGCCCGGGCTCGGGCATTCATCCTAGGGGCGGTGTTATTGGCGCTGCCGGCGACGACGGTCGTGCCGGTGACCACCGCCACGGCCGCCGACCGGGCCGGCCGGGAGGAGAGACCGGCCGCCGAGGACCGGCAGGACAGGCCGTATCCGAACATCGACGTACGAGGCGACGAACGCGTCCCGCCACGGGCCGGACAGCTGGGCGCGGCACGGGAGTTGGAGGGCGCCGCCGTCCGCTGGGGGCGGTACGGTACGCCCCGGCTCGTGTCGCCGCTCGGGAAGGGCAAGGCGCTGAGCGCCGCCAGGAGCGGCGATCCGCAGGCCATCGCGCTCGCATTCTTACGTGAGCACGCCGAGCTGTACGGACTCTCCGCGGCCGACCTCGACGGCCTGGAGGTCGTGAAGGCGTACCGGACGAAGCACAATTCACTTCAGCACGTGTTCATCGGGCAGACCGACCGGGGCGTCCCCGTGCACGGCGCGCGGCTCCAGGTCGCCGTCGACAAGCAGGGCCGTGTCGTCACCGCCACCGGAAGCCTCGTACCGGGCGCGCACGCACGAGGAACGGCCGAGCTGGACAAGGGCGCTGCCGTGCGGCGGGCAGCCGGCGCCGTCGGCACGGACGAGCCGAGGACCGTCACCGCCGAGCGCGTCACCTTCCCGCTAGCGGACGGCACCGCCCGGCCCGCGTGGCGGACCACGCTCACCGCCGACAACGGGCATCTGTACGACACCGTCGTCGACGCGGAGAGCGGCAGGATCCTCCTCCGCAACGACCTCACCCACAACGAGGGCCCGCAGGGGCGCGTCCACACCGGTCAGAACCCCGACGTCTCGGACCAGCAGACCGTGCCGTTCAGCGGTCTCGGCCGGTCCTGGGTCGACGGCAGGACCACGCGCGGCAACAACGCCGAGGCCTCGCAGGACCTCGACGCACCCGAGTCGCTCGGCCACCAGCCGCAGACCCCGCCGCAGGGCGACCCGGCCTATCAGCACTTCGACTACACCTTCACCGACGCCTACCGCACCAGCGGCGGCACGGACATGACGACCGACCGGGACGCCGTCGTCACCCAGGCCTTCTACTACGTCAACAGGGCGCACGACTTCCTCTACGAGCTGGGCTTCGACGAGGCGTCGGGCAACTTCCAGGAGGACAACCTCGGCAACGGCGGGGCGGGCGGCGACCGGGTCGACGTCTACGTCGACTACCAGGGCAACAGCCAGGACCCGGGGGACTGCTGCAACGCCAACTTCTCCACACCGGCCGACGGCGCCAACCCGACGATGCGCCTGTTCGTGTCCCGCACGTACGAGGGCAACGGCTTCCTCGACGTGCACGAGAGCATGGACGGCGAGACCGTCATCCACGAGTACGGCCACGGCCTGTCGAACCGCCTGGTCGGCGGCGGCGAGCTCGGGGGCGGCGTGCAGGCGGACGCCCTGGGTGAGGGCTGGAGCGACGCGCTGTCGACGACGTACTTCAACGATCCGCTCTTCTCGGAGTACGACAACGGTCGCCCCACCGGCATCCGGCGCGTCCGCTACGACCAGAGCACCCTCACCTACGGCGACCTGTGCAACGAGGGCTGCGAGTCGCACAACGACGGTGAGATCTGGGCCACCGTCCTGTGGGACATGCGCAGCGCACTGATCGGCGCGCACGGCTACGCCGCGGGCAAGCGCCGGCACGAGCAGCTGATGGTCGACGGGATGAAGCTGACCCCGGCCACGCCGGACTTCCTGGACGCCCGCGACGGCATACTCGCCGCCGACCGCGCCGACAACGGCGGGGCCGA
The DNA here is from genome assembly GCF_053597075.1 of Streptomyces sp. NPDC001514. Taxonomy (NCBI): domain Bacteria; kingdom Bacillati; phylum Actinomycetota; class Actinomycetes; order Kitasatosporales; family Streptomycetaceae; genus Streptomyces; species Streptomyces sp. NPDC001514. The sequence continues at coordinate 2,059 of NZ_JBSFHO010000067.1, read as the reverse complement.
CCAGTGCCTGCTGTGGGGCGTCTTCGCCCGGCGCGGCATGGGGGCGGGCGCCACCTCGCCCAGCCAGGGCCAGGCCAACCCGGCCACCGACTTCCCGGCGAGCTGCCGCCCCACCGCCGACGCCGGCGGACCGTACACCACCAAGGAGGGCACGGACGTACGGCTCGACGCGAGCGGCAGCACGAGCCCCGGCGGAGGCGCGACGTACGCCTGGGACTTCGACGGCGACGGTGCCTACGACGATGCCACCGGCGTCAGCCCGGTGTTCGACCGCGTCGGCCAGGATGGTACGTACACCGTGGGCCTGCGGGTCGGCAATGCGGCGGGAGCGGACACCGACACGGCGACCGTGACCGTCACCAACGTCGCGCCCGCGATCAGCATCACCGTCGCGGGGCCGCGGGAGGAGGGCGGCAGCCTCACGGTCAGCGGTACAGTCACCGACCCGGGCTGGCTCGACCCGCTGACCGCCACCATCGATCCCGGTGACGGCAAGCCCGTACCCCTGCCGGGACAGTTGGAGAACAACCGGCCGGACGCCACCCTCACGTTCAGCAGGCAGGTCGTCTTCGGCGACAACGGCACCTTCACCGTGAAGGTGTGCGGCAGCGACGACGACACCACGACCTGCCGCGACGCCGAGATCACCGTCGCGAACGTCGACCCGAAGGCGGCGATCGACACGTCGGCGGCCGTCCAGCTGGCCGGCGGCAGGACGCTCGTCGTGCACGCGGGGGAGGAGAAGACGTACGCCGCGCGCGTGACCGACCCCGGCAGCGACGACGAGACCATGACCTGGTCCTGGGGTGACGGCTCGCCGAGCACCGCGACCACCTCGCTGGTCAACCCGCCGAACCCGGACCCGGCGCGCAGCCCCAGCGTTCAGCCGCGCGACGTGACGGACTCGCAGGCGCACACGTACGACAAGCCGTGCCTGTACAACCTGTCCTTCACCGCCCGCGACGACGACGGGGGCACCGGCACCGACGCGATCCCGCTGATCGTGCAGGGCAACGCGCCGCTGTCCCTGCTCGCCGACGTCTGGTACGTCAAGTACCTGACCGGGGACCTCACCGGGCTCGGCAAGGAGCGGCTCGACTGCTACCTGAAGATCGTCGAGCACTCGAGCGCGGTCTTCTCGGAGATCGTCGACGTGTCCACGCAGGAGAAGGCGGCGAGCACCCTCTTCCTGACCCTGCTGAACCCGAAGCGGGCCTTGGACCGTCAACTTCTCGCCGCCTGGCTGAACTTCGCCAACGGTGCCTTCGACGCGGACGAACTGGTCGACACCGACGGTGATCTGAAGGCGGACACTCCGTTCCTGGAGGCCGTGCAGAACGCCGAGAAGGTACGGCTCGACCCGGACGCGACCAATGCGGAACTCACCACGCAGGCGGGCATCCTGACCTGCATCAACGTACCGCTCGTATGACGAAGGCACGTGTGCTGAGTGCGGCCGCCGCGACCCTGGTTCTTGGGGTGGCGGCGGCCGCCTGCACGAATCCGCGTTCGCCGTCACCACCACCGGCCGCGTCGTCCCCGGCCGCGTCGTCCCGGGCCGCGTCACCACCGGCCGCGTCGCCGCCGCAACCGGCTCCGCCGTCCACGCCCACGCCTCGTTTCCTGACCGAGGCCGACGACGGGCGGACGGTGACGCTGGCCGTGGGAGCGACGGTGCCGTTGAGACTCGACAGTCACCTGCAGTGGGAGACGCCCTCGGTCGACGGTACCGGCGTCACGCTCGTGCCCGTCGCCTACAAGTCCGATCCCGGCTATCGCGAGTGGGAGATCCGCGCCGAGCGCCCGGGTGAGGTCGTCGTACGGACGACCGGCACGGGACCGTCCGGCCCGCGGGAGCTGCGTATCACCGTCCGCGTCATCCGCTGACGCCTCCGGCGGTGGGCGGGGTCTGTGCGGTGTTGCCCGGTGCCGGGCGCGCGTCCGGTGTTGCCCGGAACCGGGTGGGCACCCGGTGTGTCCGTCCTCAAGCGCCGGACGGGCTTGGTGCGGCTGCTGTGGGTGGGTGGTGGTGCGGGGCCCCTCCGGGCTCGCCTCCTCG
>NZ_JBSFHO010000066.1:0-15013 GCF_053597075.1 Streptomyces sp. NPDC001514 | reverse complement strand
CCGGGTGGCCGTGCGTGAGCAGGGTCAGGGCGACCCGTTTCCCGGCCTTCTCGGCGGTCGCGACGACATTCCGGAGGTGTATGTCGTCGAGGGGGGGAGCCAGGTGAGGGGGTACCCCCCTCACCTGCCGTTGAACGCGTCCTTCAGGCGGGAGAACAGCCCCTGCTGCCCCGGCTGGAACTGCCCCATCGGCCGCTCCTCACCCCGCAGCTTCGCAAGCTCCCGCAGCAACCGCTCCTGCTCCGGATCCAGCTTCGACGGCGTCTGCACCTCGACGTGGACGATGAGGTCACCACGGCCCCCACCGCGCAGGTGCGTGATGCCGCGCCCGTGCAGCGGGATCGACTGCCCGGACTGGGTGCCGGGACGGATGTCGACCTCCTCCATCCCGTCCAGCGTCTCGAGCGGCACCTTCGTGCCGAGCGCGCCCGCGGTCATCGGAATGGTCACCGTGCAGTGCAGATCGTCGCCGCGCCGCTGGAACATCGGATGCGGCAGCTCGTGGATCTCGACGTACAGGTCACCGGCAGGACCGCCACCGGGCCCGACCTCGCCCTCGCCGGCGAGCTGGATGCGCGTGCCGTTGTCGACACCGGCGGGGATCTTCACGGTCAACGTACGACGCGAACGCACCCGCCCGTCGCCCGCGCACTCCGGGCACGGCGTCGGGACGACGGTCCCGAAGCCCTGGCACTGGGGGCAGGGACGGGACGTCATGACCTGGCCGAGGAACGACCGGGTCACCTGGGAGACCTCACCACGGCCCCGGCACATGTCGCACGTCTGCGCCGAGGTCCCCGGCGCCGCGCCCTCGCCCGAGCAGGTCGTACACACGACAGCCGTGTCGACCTGGATGTCCTTCGTCGTGCCGAAGGCCGCCTCGCTGAGCTCGATCTCCAGCCGGATCATCGCGTCCTGCCCGCGCCGCGTCCGCGACCTGGGCCCGCGCTGGGACGCCGTACCGAAGAAGGCGTCCATGATGTCCGAGAAGTTCCCGAAGCCGCCCGCGCCGAAGCCTCCGGCACCCGCGCCGGCGCCACCGGACGCGGAGAGCGGGTCTCCGCCGAGGTCGTAGACCTGCTTCTTCTGCGGGTCCGACAGCACCTCGTAGGCGGCGTTGATCTCCTTGAAGCGTTCCTGCGTCTTCGGGTCCGGATTCACATCCGGGTGAAGCTCCCGCGCCAGCCGCCGGAAAGCCTTCTTGATCTCGTCCTGCGATGCGTCGCGGCGCACGCCGAGTACGGCGTAATAGTCCGTGGCCACTACGACTCCGCCAGGATCTGTCCGACGTAACGTGCCACTGCGCGTACCGCTCCCATCGTTCCGGGGTAGTCCATGCGGGTCGGTCCGACCACGCCGAGTTTGGCGACTGCCTCGTCGCCCGAACCGTAGCCGACCGCGACGACGGACGTGGAGTTGAGGCCCTCATGGGCGTTCTCGTGCCCGATCCGTACGGTCATGCCCGAGTCCTTGGCCTCGCCGAGCAGCTTCAGCAGCACGACCTGCTCCTCCAACGCCTCCAGCACGGGCCGGATCGTCAGCGGGAAGTCGTGGCCGAAGCGCGTCAGATTGGCGGTGCCGCCGATCATCAGCCGCTCCTCTGTCTCCTCGACGAGGGTTTCCAGGAGGGTGGCGAGCACCGCGGAGACCGTGCCCCGGTCGTCGAGTTCGAACGACTCGGGAAGGTCCTGCACCAGCTGCGGTACGTCGGTGAAGCGCCTGCCCACCACCCGGCTGTTCAGCCGGGCCCGCAGATCCGCCAGCGAGGTCTCGCCGAACGGCGCCGGGCAGTCCACGTGCCGCTGCTCGACCCGTCCCGTGTCCGTGATCAGCACGAGCATCACGCGGGCCGGGGCGAGTGCCAGCAGCTCCACGTGGCGCACGGTCGAACGGGTGAGGGACGGGTACTGGACGACCGCGACCTGCCGGGTCAGCTGGGCGAGCAGCCGTACCGTACGGGCCACGACGTCGTCGAGGTCGACGGCTCCGTCGAGGAAGTTCTGGATCGCGCGCCGCTCGGGCGACGACAGCGGCTTGACGCCCGCCAGTTTGTCGACGAACAGGCGGTAGCCCTTGTCCGTCGGGATCCGGCCGGCGCTGGTGTGGGGCTGGGCGATGAACCCTTCCTCCTCCAGCACCGCCATGTCGTTGCGCACGGTGGCCGGCGAGACACCGAGCTTGTGGCGCTCGGTGAGGGCCTTGGAGCCGACGGGCTCCTCCGTGCCGACATAGTCCTGGACGATGGCGCGAAGGACCTCGAGTCTGCGTTCGCTGAGCATCGCGCGCACCTCCAGCTGGATCATCGGCGGGTCGTCGGTCTTGCTTGCCTGTTGCTTTCCTGGCTGCTTGGCACTCGTTGCGTCGGAGTGCCAGCCTTCCCCGGGCCAGTGTACGGCCGGTGGGTACGCCCCGAGCAAGGGCGGCCAGGCACTCTGTCGAGGGGACGCCGCTGGTCGCCCGGGATAGCGTCGCCGTATGGACGTCGGTTGGGAAGACTTCGGCTGGGAACGGCTCGCCGACGGCGTGGGCCGCCGCCGCCTGCCGATCTGGGACGCGACGGCCGGAGTTGTGGTCGGGGACGACTCGGTCCTCCTGTACGACACCGGCGCGACACTCCGCGAGGGTGCCGAACTCCGTGCCCAGATCCAGACCCTCCTCGGCGGCCGCCATGTGACCCATATCGCGCTCAGCCACCCGCACTTCGATCATGTCTTCGGCACGGCGGCGTTCTCGGCCGTGCGCGTGTACGGCGCGGTCGGCGTCGACGACCTGCTCGTCCGGGACCGGGACATACTGCGCGACGACGCCATCCGCCACGGGGTGGCGCCCGCCGACGCGGCGCAGGCCACGGATGTGCTGGTCGCGCCGCAGCACGTGGTCTCCGGCGAGTGGACGCTGGACCTCGGCGGCCGGCAGGTCCTCCTCGCGAACGTCGGCCCTGGCCACACGGGCCACGACCTCACCCTGCTCGTGCCCGCCACGGCCACGGACCCGGAGATCGTCTTCTGCGGCGACCTGGTGGAGGAGTCCGGTGACCCCCAGGCGGGCCCCGACGCGATCCCCTCCCGCTGGCCCGCGGCCTTGGACCGGCTCCTCTCGCTGGGCGGGGAGGACGCGGTGTACGTCCCGGGGCACGGGGCGGTGGTGGACGCCGCTTTCGTCCGCGCCCAACGGGACGAGCTGGCCCGGCGGTTCGCGGTGTCGTAGCGTCTGCCCAATGCGCAGCTACAGCCCCGATCTCACCCCTCCCTGGAAGAGGCGGCAGCCCGCTCCAGAGGTGCCGGCCGAGCCGGACCTGGTCGTCGAGGAGGTCACGACCGGCTTCTGCGGGGCGGTGATCCGCTGCGAGGCGGGGACGGTGACCCTGGAGGACCGCTTCGGCAAGCACCGCGTGTTCCCGCTGGAGCCGCGCGGCTTTCTGCTGGAGGGCAAGGTCGTCACGCTGGTCCGGCCGTCCTCCGGCGCCCCCGGACGACCCACCCGCACGGCTTCGGGCTCGGTCGCCGTCCCCGGGGCGCGGGCCCGGGTCGCCCGCGCGGGCCGCATCTACGTGGAGGGCCGCCACGACGCGGAGCTGGTCGAGAAGGTGTGGGGCGACGATCTGCGCATCGAGGGCGTGGTCGTCGAGTACCTGGAGGGCATCGACGACCTTCCCTCGATCGTCGCGGACTTCTCCCCCTCGGCGGACGCCCGCCTGGGCGTACTGGTGGACCATCTGGTCCCGGGCTCGAAGGAGTCCCGCATCGCCGCTTCCGTCACGGACCCGCACGTCCTGGTGGTCGGCCACCCGTACATCGACGTGTGGGAGGCCGTGAAGCCCTCGTCACTGGGAATCGCGGCCTGGCCGTCCGTGCCGCGCGGCCAGGACTGGAAGACGGGCGTGTGCCGCGCGTTGGGCTGGCCCTCCAACACGGGCGCGGCCTGGCAGCACATCCTGTCGCATGTGACGAGCTACAAGGACCTGGAGCCGGCGCTCCTGGGCAGGGTGGAAGAACTGATCGACTTCGTCACCGCGTAGCTGTTGCGGGCAGTCGCGCCGCAACCGTTGTGGGCAGTCGTTCCGCAGGGCGAGCGAAGCGAATGGGGGCACCCCCGTGCCCGAAGGGCTACGGGGGAGTCGGTGACCGACGACAACGCAGCGAGGTGCGGCACCAGGGCACGCGAGCCCGGCAAGATCGGCCGGACAGGGCCTAGTGGGGGAGGGTGGGCACAACCCCCGGTGCCGGGTGCCGTACAGGTGGGCCCTGGGCCCGGAGGCCCGGTCCAGCGGCGTGGACGCTCAGTCCACCAGGTCCCGGACCACCGCATCGGCCAGGAGCCGACCGCGCAAGGTCAGCACGGCACGCCCCGCCTCGTACGGCCCGGGCTCCAGCAGCCCGTCCGCCAGCGCCCGCCGGGACGCCTCCAGGCCCGCCGCGCGCAGGAGCGACAACGGGCACCCCTCCAGCAGCCTCAGCTCCAGCAGCACCCGCTCCACCCGCCGGTCCTCGTCCGCCAGGACCTCCCGCCCGGCCCCGGGCGAGCGCCCCTCCGCCAGCGCCCCCGCATACGCGCCGGGATGCTTCACGTTCCACCACCGCACCCCGCCCACATGGCTGTGGGCGCCCGGCCCGGCCCCCCACCAGTCGGCCCCGCGCCAGTACAGCTCGTTGTGCAGGCAGCGCCCCGCCTCCGTCGTGGCCCAGTTCGAGACCTCGTACCACTCGAAGCCCGCACCGGACAGCACCTCGTCGGCGATCAGGTACCGGTCCGCGTGCACGTCGTCGTCCGTCATCGGCACCTCGCCGCGGCGGATCCGCCGCGCCAGCTGCGTGCCCTCCTCCACGATCAGCGCATACGCGCTGACATGGTCCGGTCCGGCCCCGATCGCCGCGTCCAGCGACGCCCGCCAGTCGTCGTCGCTCTCCCCCGGCGTGCCGTAGATGAGGTCGAGGTTCACATGCTCGAAGCCCGCCGCCCGCGCCTCGGCGACGCACGCCTCGGGCCGCCCCGGCGTGTGCGTACGGTCGAGCACCTTCAGTACGTGCTGCCGTGCGCTCTGCATTCCGAAGGACACCCGGTTGAAGCCCCCGGCCCGCAGCTCCGCCAGATACGCGGGGTCGACGGACTCCGGGTTCGCCTCCGTCGTGACCTCCGCGTCGTCCGCGAGACCGAACTCCTCGCGGACCGCCCCGAGCATCCGTACGAGATCCGCGGCGGCGAGCAGCGTCGGCGTACCGCCGCCCACGAAGACCGTCCGCACCGGGCGCGGATCGTCGCCGAGGACCTTGCGGGCGAGCCGGATCTCCTCGATCAGCGTGTCCGCGTAGTTGTCTCGGGACGCCAGCACGCCGCCGCTGCCGCGCAGCTCGGTCGCCGTGTACGTGTTGAAGTCGCAGTAGCCGCAGCGCGTGGCGCAGTACGGAACGTGCAGATAGAACCCGAGGGGCCGGTCGCCGGCGCCCGCGAGGGCGTGCGCGGGCAGTGCCCCGTCCAGGGGCATGGGCTCACCATCAGGCAGTACGGAAGGCATACGCCCCATTGTCCGCCACGTGCGGAGTTCTCCGGACAGCCGGCGTTCAGCGGGCCTGCAGCACCAGCAGCGCCAGATCGTCGCCCGGCGGGGCATCCGCGAAGGTGTGCACGGCCTGCCTTATCCGGTCGGCGACGCCCTGGGCCGTGAGCCCGACACACTCCGCGAGGGCCCGCGCCAGCCCGTCGCCGTCGTCGAACATCCGCTGCCCGGAGCGCCGCTCGGTGACCCCGTCGGTGACGCAGAGCAGCGTGTCGCCCGGCTCCAGGTCGAAGGTCTGGCTCTCGTACGCGGCGTCCTCGACGACTCCGAGAAGCAGCTGGGACTCGGCGGCCGGGCGAACCGTCCCGTCGGGGCGCAGCAGCAGGGGGAGCGGGTGGCCGGCGCAGGCGAGGGTGCAGCGGACGCCGGTGCTGTCGGGGAGCGGGGTGAGCTCCCCGTACAGGAGGGACAGGAAACGCGACTGCGGCCCCTCGTACGTACCGTCGAGGGTCGCCCGGTCGGGACCCGCGACCATGAGCGCCGCCGCCTCGGCGGCCTCCAGGGCGTCGTCGAGGAGCAGACCGTTGAGGCGGTCGAGGACCTCGCCGACCTGGTAGCCCTCGCGGGCGAGCAGGCGCAGCCAGGGGCGGGCGAGGCCGGTGACCACGGCGGCTTCGGGGCCGCTGCCCTGGACGTCGCCGAGCATGAAGCACCAGCGGCCGCCGTTGCCCGCCGGGAAGATGTCGTAGAAGTCGCCGCCCGCGAGGCCCTCGTCGCTGGGCTCGTACACGAGGGAGCTGTCGACGCCGGGAATCTGCGCGACCTGGGCGGGCAGCAGGCCGCGCTGGAGCACCCGGCTGATGGTGGCCTGCCGGGTGTAGGCGCGGGCGGCGCCGATCGCGAGGCCGACGCGGCGCGCGAAGTCCTCGATCAGCGCGGTCTCCTCGCCGGAGACGCCCGCGCGGGCGTCCGGCGGGCCTTCGCGGCCCAGCAGCAGGGTGCCGACGGGCCGCGCGCCGGCGATCAGCCGGAACGCGACGGCGCTCCGTTCCCCGGCCGCGGGGTCCTCGGGCCAGGCGACAGGAACGGGCACGGCCGCACCGCGGGCATCGTGCGCCAGCCGCGGCGGCTCCTTGGCCAGCACCGCGTGCAGGCTCTCGATCGCGGACTCGTCCGCGTGCCAGACCTTGGCCAGCCTGGGCAGGGGCCCTGTCTCGCCGTCCAGCCACACCGCGCACCAGTCGGCGAGCCGCGGCACCAGCAGCTGCCCGGCCAGCGCCGCGACCATGTCCTCGTCGAGCTGCCCTGCCAGCAGGTCGGACGCCTCGGCGAGAAACGACAGTGCCCCGCGGCCCGTCCAGTCCCGGTCGTCCCGGACGGCCCTGCGCGGCGCCGGAGCGAGGATCTCGGCGGCCCGCAGCCCGCGCTGCGCCACGCCCGCCCCCGCCGCACCGCACCCGTCGAGCGCCAGCCGTGCCCACACCGCCTTGAGCCCCGGCCGGTAGGTGATCCCCCAGGACGCGGCGAGCGCCGCGACCAGCTGCAGCCCCCGGCCGTACTCCGGCTCGTCGGACGCCGCCCCGGGATCCGGCGCGTCGCTCCGTACCGCGCGCGCCGGATGATGGTCGGCCACCTCGACGACCAGCGACGCCGGATCGTCGTCGCTCGCCCCGTCCAGCCGCACGAGCACCTCCACGGTGGTCCCCGCGTGCACGACGGCGTTGGTCACGAGTTCGCTCACGACGAGCACGGCATCGTCGGCCATCCGGTCCGCGCCCCGCGTGGCCACCATGCCCAGCCGCGTCCAGTCGGCCAGCGCCACCCGCACGAACCGCCGCGCGGCGGACGCGGCCAGCGGATTCCCCGGCAGGCTGGTGCGCGCCGCGGCCCGTGCGTCGCCGCGCTGCGAGATGAGGTGCACCGACCGGTGAGTGGTCTCCTGCTGCATCGGAACGGACCCCACGCTGCGGCTCCTGTCCGGATCTGGCGTCGCCCCACGGCGACTGACGACAGGGACAGAGTGACAGACCGAGCCCGCCCGTAAGCGGCGAGTCATCGAACTCGGGGGGCCCGAACATACCCGGACGGCGGCATTCCGTCATGAAAGGGGCGCGAGGTGTGCCGGTGAGCGCGCAGGGGGGCCGGCGCAGAGGGCCGCGCCCCGAACAGAGGAAGCAGGGAGCCGCGCCCCGGAAAGAGGTCGGCGCAGAGGGCCATGCCCCCTGCGCCGACAAGCCGTGCGCGGTGCTACGCCTCCCGCGAGCCCTCGTACATCGACTCGATCAGGTCCTTGTACTCACGTTCGACGACCGGCCGCTTCAGCTTCAGACTGGGCGTCAGTTCGCCGTGCTCGATGTCCAGGTCACGCGGCAGCAGGCGGAACTTCTTGATGGTCTGCCAGCGCTGCAGGCCCTGGTTGAGACGCTTCACGTAGCCCTCGATGAGCTGCTCCGTCTGCGGGGCGGCGACGACCTCTGCGTAGGACTTGCCGTCGAGGCCGTTCTCCTTGGCCCAGCCGAGGATGGCCGGCTCGTCGAGGGCGATGAGGGCGGTGCAGAAGTTCCGGTCCGCGCCGTGGACCAGGATGTTGGAGACGAACGGGCAGACGGCCTTGAACTGACCCTCGACCTCGGCCGGGGCGATGTACTTGCCGCCGGAGGTCTTGATGAGGTCCTTCTTGCGGTCGGTGATCTTCAGATAGCCGTCGGCCGACAGCTCGCCGATGTCACCGGTGTGGAACCAGCCGTCGGGCTCCAGCACTTCGGCGGTCTTCTCCGGCAGCCCGTGGTAGCCCTGCATGATGCCGGGGCCGCGCAGCAGGATCTCGCCGTCATCCGCGATGCGGACCTCGCAGCCGGGCACCGGCTTGCCGACGGTGCCGGTGCGGTACGCCTCGCCCGGGTTGACGAAGGAGGCGGCGCTGGATTCGGTGAGGCCGTAGCCCTCCAGGATGTGGATACCGGCGCCGGCGAAGAAGAACCCGATCTCGGGCGAGAGAGCCGCGGAGCCGGAGACGGCGGCGCGCAGCCGGCCGCCGAAGGCCTCGCGGAGCTTGGAGTAGACGAGCGCGTCGGCGACCTTGTGCTTGGCGGTGAGACCGAAGGAGGCCGAAGCCGTGCCGGTGCGGCGGAAGTTGTCCTGCGATTCCTTGGCGTACTCGCGCGCGACCCCGGCCGCCCACTGGAAGATCTTGTACTTGGCGGCGCCGCCGGCGCGCGCCTTGGCGGCCACCCCGTTGTAGACCTTCTCGAAGATGCGGGGCACGGCCGCCATGTACGTCGGCTGGACGACCGGGAGATTCTCGATGATCTTGTCGACGCGGCCGTCGACGGCGGTGACGTGCCCGACCTCGATCTGGCCGGAGGTCAGGACCTTGCCGAAGACGTGCGCGAGCGGCAGCCACAGGTACTGGACGTCGTCCTTGGTGACGAGGCCGGTCGCGGCGATGGCCTTGGCCATGTACGACCAGTTGTCGTGCGGCAGCCGGACGCCCTTGGGGCGACCCGTGGTGCCCGAGGTGTAGATGAGGGTGGCGAGCTGCTCGGAGGTGATCGCCTCGACGCGCTCCTTGACCGCGCTCGGATGCTTGGCGAGGTACTCGGCGCCGCGCGCCTCCAGGTCGGCGAGGGAGATCACCCAGCCCTCGGGGTCGCCTTCGGCCGGCTCGGCAGCGGCAGGGTCGATCACGACGACGTGCTGGAGGTTCGGCAGCTCGGCGCGCTTCTCACGGGCCTTGGCCAGCTGGGCCGCGTCCTCCGCGACGAGCACGCGGCTCTCGGAGTCGGAGAGGATGTACGCCGACTCCTCGGCGTTGGTCTGGGGGTAGACGGTCGTCGTGGCCGCACCCGCGCAGAGGATGCCGAGGTCGGCGAGGATCCATTCCACCCGGGTGGCGGAGGCGAGCGCGACGCGCTCCTCGGACCGCACCCCCAGATCGATCAGCCCGGCCGCGATGGCGTACACCCGCTCGGCGGCCTCGCCCCAGCTCAGCGACTTCCATTCGTCGGGGCCCTGACCGGTGGCGGACGGGACCGGGTAGCGGTACGCCTCCGCATCCGGAGTCGCCGCCACGCGCTGGACGAAGAGGGTCGCCACAGAGGGCGGTCGGTTCTCGATCTGGGTCTGTGTGTCGGTCACGACATCCTCCGGGCCTGCTGCGGCGTTGCTGCACGACTGGCTTTGACTGCACGACTGACTTTGAACTGCACGGCTGACTGTTCTGCTCGGCCGGTCACGGTTGTTTAACTCGTGAGTAACCCCGAGCGAGATCAGGGTAGAGCGCCGCGCACCGCCGCGTAAGAGGCTGTGGGCTGCCGCTTGATAACGAACGGGCCCCCGCGCCGCAGCGCAGGGGCCCATGGGCCGGGTCAGGCAAATGGGGCACTTGGTGCTTCTGAGCTACCCGGCCGCCACCGCTTCGCCACTTCTGCGAAGCTTCTCCGCCGACCCGCGTCCTTGTTTCGCCGGTATTACTTCTTCGCCTTGCCACCTGCGGAGTCGTCGCTGGAGAGCACCGCGATGAACGCCTCCTGCGGAACCTCCACAGAACCGACCATCTTCATCCGCTTCTTGCCCTCCTTCTGCTTCTCGAGCAGCTTCCGCTTACGGGAGATGTCACCGCCGTAGCACTTGGCGAGGACGTCCTTGCGGATGGCGCGGATGGTCTCGCGGGCGATGACCCGGGAGCCGATGGCGGCCTGGATGGGCACCTCGAAGGCCTGGCGCGGGATCAGCTCCCTGAGCTTGGCCACGAGCCGTACGCCGTACGCGTACGCCGCGTCCTTGTGGGTGATCGCGGAGAACGCGTCGACCTTGTCGCCGTGCAGCAGGATGTCGACCTTCACCAGCTGGGCGTTCTGCTCGCCGGTGGGCTCGTAGTCGAGCGACGCGTAACCGCGGGTCTTGGACTTCAGCTGGTCGAAGAAGTCGAAGACGATCTCGGCGAGGGGGAGGGTGTAGCGGATCTCGACCCGGTCCTCGGAGAGATAGTCCATGCCGAGCAGCACGCCACGGCGGTTCTGGCAGAGCTCCATGATCGAGCCGATGAACTCGCTCGGCGCGAGGATCGTCGCCCGTACGACCGGCTCGAAGACCTCGTCGATCTTGCCCTCGGGGAACTCGCTCGGGTTGGTGACGGTGTGCTCGCTGCCGTCCTCCATGACGACCCGGTAGACCACGTTGGGCGCGGTCGCGATCAGGTCGAGGCCGAACTCGCGCTCGAGCCGCTCGCGGATCACATCGAGGTGGAGCAGGCCGAGGAAGCCGACGCGGAAGCCGAAGCCGAGGGCCGCGGAGGTCTCCGGCTCGTAGACGAGGGCGGCGTCGTTGAGCTGCAGCTTGTCGAGGGCGTCACGCAGCTCGGGGTAGTCCGAGCCGTCCAGCGGGTAGAGGCCGGAGAACACCATCGGCTTGGGGTCCTTGTAGCCGCCGAGCGCCTCGGTGGCGCCCTTGTGCAGGGTCGTGATCGTGTCACCGACCTTGGACTGGCGGACGTCCTTCACACCCGTGATGAGGTAACCGACTTCACCGACGCCGAGGCCGTCGGCCGGGAGCATCTCCGGGGAGTTGGTGCCGATCTCCAGCAGCTCGTGCGTGGCGCCGGTGGACATCATCCTGATGCGCTCGCGCTTGTTGAGCTGACCGTCGATGACTCGTACGTACGTGACGACGCCGCGGTAGGAGTCGTAGACGGAGTCGAAGATCATCGCGCGGGCCGGGGCGTCCTTGACGCCGACCGGGGCGGGAACGTCCTGGACCACCCGGTCGAGCAGGGCGTCGACGCCGACGCCGGTCTTGGCCGAGACCTTCAGCACGTCCGAGGGGTCGCAGCCGATGAGGTTCGCGAGCTCCTCGGAGAACTTCTCGGGCTGCGCGGCCGGCAGGTCGATCTTATTGAGGACCGGGACGATGGTGAGGTCGTTCTCCATCGCAAGGTAGAGGTTGGCGAGGGTCTGCGCCTCGATGCCCTGGGCGGCGTCCACCAGCAGGACCGTGCCCTCGCAGGCGGCGAGGGAACGGGACACCTCGTACGTGAAGTCGACGTGGCCCGGAGTGTCGATCATGTTGAGGATGTGGGTCTTGCCCTGGCCCTCGCCCGTGGTGGGCGCCCAGGGCAGACGCACAGCCTGGGACTTGATCGTGATGCCGCGCTCACGCTCGATGTCCATACGGTCGAGGTACTGAGCGCGCATCTGCCGCTGCTCGACCACACCGGTGAGCTGAAGCATCCGGTCGGCAAGCGTGGACTTGCCGTGGTCGATGTGCGCGATGATGCAGAAGTTGCGGATCAGAGCCGGGTCGGTACGGCTCGGCTCGGGCACATGGGTAGGGGTCGCGGGCACGCAGGGTCCTGATTCTTGAGCGCCGGGCGCTCGTGTCTCGGGTCGAAGTCGGACGATGTCGGATCGATACGCAGTCTCCATCGTCCCATGGCTGCGGCCCGGTGCTCGGTTTGGGCCGGTCCGACAGCGGCTGGTAGCCTGGGCAGCTGTGTCTCGTACGCCCTCTCGGCCGCGAGTCACACCTCTGAAGATCATCGAACCTGAAAAGGCTCTTTCGTGGCGAACATCAAGTCCCAGATCAAGCGGAACAAGACGAACGAGAAGGCGCGCCTGCGCAACAAGGCCGTCAAGTCCTCGCTCAAGACCGCGATCCGCAAGGCCCGTGAGGCTGTCGCGGCGGGTGACGTCGAGAAGGCCACCGTGGCCGCTCGCGAGGCCTCCCGCAAGCTCGACAAGGCTGTCTCGAAGGGTGTCATCCACAAGAACGCCGCCGCCAACAAGAAGTCGGCGCTGGCGTCCAAGGTTGCCTCCCTCCAGGGCTGAGCACTCCTGCTATAAGCCCGGGGGGCGACCCCCGGAACCCCGGCAGAAACCCCACGGGGTGACACGCCGGACGACTTGATCGCCGGAAAGGACCAGGCGGGCCCTCTCATCCGCCCCCGACCGGCACCCCCGGACTCGCACGCGGCCTGCGTTCGCCACGCGGGTGCGAGTCCAACGTCTTACGCCGAAGGCCCCGGCCTCGCCCTTCCCCAGGACGAGCCCGGGGCCTTCGCCGTACGCGGGGTGCGGGGGCGGGCTGGGTGGGACCGGGTGGGACGGGGTGGGGCGCGGGTGCGGGACTGAGTCGGGAAGCGGGCGCGGCTGACGCCGGGGGGCCCGGAGACCGGGGCGGGGGCTCGGGCTCGGGGTCAGGCTCGCTCTCGGGCTCGGGCTCGGGGCGCAGCCCCGTCACGCTAACGCCGCAGACGCGCCGCCCTCGCCACCGTCACCACCGCTTTCTCCAGTGCGTACTCCGCATCGTCCCCGCCCCCCTTGACGCCTGCGTCCGCCTCCGCGACCGCGCGCAGCGCGATCGCCACCCCGTCCGGCGTCCAGCCACGCATCTGCTGTCGCACCCGGTCGATCTTCCACGGCGGCATCCCCAGCTCCCGCGCAAGGTCGGCCGGCCGGCCGCCCCTCGCCGACGAGAGCTTGCCGATCGCGCGCACGCCCTGGGCCAGCGCGCTGGTGATCAGCACCGGAGCGACCCCGGTCGACAGGGACCACCGCAGCGCCTCCAGTGCCTCCGCGGCACGGCCCTCCACCGCCCGGTCGGCGACCGTGAAGCTGGACGCCTCCGCCCGCCCCGTGTAGTACCGCCCGACGACGGCCTCGTCGATCGTCCCCTCGACGTCCGCGACGAGTTGCGACACCGCGCTCGCCAGCTCCCGCAGATCGCTGCCGACGGAGTCCACCAGGGCCTGGCACGCCTCGGGCGTCGCGGACCGACCCAGCGCGCGGAACTCTGACCGCACGAACGTCAGGCGCTCCGCCGGCTTCGTCGTCTTGGGACACGCCACCTCACGAGCGCCGGCCTTGCGCGCCGCGTCCAGCAGGCCCTTGCCCTTCGCTCCGCCCGCGTGCAGCAGGACCAGGGTGATCTCCTCGACCGGCGCGTCGAGATACGCCTTGACGTCCTTGATCGTGTCGGCGGACAGATCCTGCGCGTTCCGCACGACGACGACCTTGCGCTCCGCGAAGAGCGAGGGGCTCGTCAGCTCGGCGAGGGTGCCGGGCTGGAGCTGCTCCGGGGCGAGGTCGCGTACGTCCGTGTCAGGGTCGGCGGCCCTGGCGGCCGCGACCACCTGCCGCACGGCACGGTCCAGCAGCAGGTCCTCCTGGCCCACGGCGAGCGTGAGGGGGGCGAGGGGGTCGTCGTTCGTGTTCTTCCTGGTGGCCATCGCGGTCCAGCATCGCACGGGGCACCGACACTCCGCGGTCCGCCGGGGCGCCGGGGCCTGCCCCGGCGCTACGGCTCGCTAGGCCTGCTCGCGCCAGCCGTCCCAGTCCGCGACGAAATCGTCGAGTTCGGCCGCGTCGAGCCGGCCCTCCGGATCCTCGACGACGACCAGCCACTGGGCGTCCTCCGCGTCGTCCTCGCCGGCCAGCGCGTCCCGGAACAGCTGGGGCTCCTCGGCCACACCGAAACGCTCCCCCACGGTCTCGGCGACCTCCTCCGCGGCGTCGCGATCGGGCAGCACCAGCACATGTCTCACATCGTCCACCGCCATATTGTGCCGGTCATCCGACGCCCGGCCGACGCACCTCCGGGACCCGGTCCAGCACGACACCGAAGTGGTCCCGGTACGCGGCAAGCACCTCCGCGTCGTCCCCGAGCTGCCGCTCCTCCCGCTCGCCGTGCACCGTCACCACCAGCTTCCGGCCGGTCAGGGTGATCCGGCCGTCCTCGGTGAGCCGGGAGCAGACGAGGGACTGGGTGAAGTGGGAGGCGGGCGAGGTGCGGTGGTACCAGGCACCCGCCTCGAAGTCCGCCAGTGCACGCGGACGCCGGTCCATCCGGAACTGCGGTTTGCCGTCGCGCAGTACGTCGAGATCCCCCTCCGGCGCCTCGACGATCCGGAACGTACCCGCCGGGTCGCTCTGCTCGCCCCGCTCCTCCAGCAGGAGGGGGTGGTGGCTGTGGTCGCCGAACCCCACATCGGCCAGCCAGGGGCCCGTTCCGTCCCCGGCCTCCACGCGCAGGGTGAGATGGTCGTACGGGATGCCGAGCCGTCCGTCCTTCCCGAACACCCGGCCCTGGAGCAGGGTGACGCCGAAGCCGAGCCCGCGAAGCAGCGCCGCAAAGGCGCCGTTGAGTTCGTAGCAGAAGCCGCCGCGGCGGGCTCCCACGACCTTGTCGAGGAGCGGCTTGTCCTCCAGGACCAGGTTCTCCCCCAGATGGATCGAGAGGTTCTCGAACGGTACGGAGAGCAGGTGCCGCAGCTGCAGTTCGCGCAGCGCCTCGGCGTCCGCCCGCTCGGGGCGCGGGGCTCCGATACGGCGGAGGTAGGCGTCGACGGTCTCCGGCGGCGGCTGCTGCGGTCGGGTTTCCATGCACGCAGTCTCGCCGGAGGTGCACGGATGCGCCATGCGCCACTGGTCCTAGGTGTATTGACCCGCAGCGTTGTTGACGCGGCTGATCGGAGGTTGCCCTCCGATTGCGGTGTGGCAGCGGTGGTGGTTGTAGGTGTGGAGG
>NZ_JBSFHO010000065.1:0-15067 GCF_053597075.1 Streptomyces sp. NPDC001514 | reverse complement strand
GGGTCCCACAGCACCGACTCGAACTTCTTCGCGTCGAAGTTCTTCTGGTTGTTGCCCGAGCCGGCGATCAGCAGGACCTTGCCGGCGTCGCGGCGCGGGCGGAGGGCAGTGCCACGGTCATGGCCGCAGCCGTCATGCCGAGTACTGCTCGGCGGCTTTGAAGGGTCACATGTCAAGGTGACGTGGTACGGGCAGCGGCCTTTTCGTTTTTGATCGACGTGATACCGAGATGTGACCGAAGCGGGGCATGGATGGATGGGGACCACCAGGGGTCCGTGGGCGGGTACTTCGAGGTCGGGACCGGCGAGCCCGGACCCGGACACCTTCCCCTCGCCCGCCTGTACGCGGGAGACCTCACGCCGCTGACCGCCCGTGTCGACCGGGTCGCGGCCCGGCTGCGCACGCCCGAGCGCCGGGTCGCAGCCTCCATCGCCCACCTGGGGCTCGCGGCAAGGCTCTGGTCCACGGCGCTGGGCCCGGCCGCACTGTACGGCGAGTTCCCCGACCCGGCGGCCGCGGGCCTGTACTGGGATCCGGCCCTCACCGCGCCCGACGACCTGTGCCGGCCCCGGGCCCGGGCCCTGCCCGGCACCGTGGAGGCCATCCGCGAGGCCGTCCAGTACGGCCATCTCGTACCGCTCGCCGACGCCGTCCGCCGCGACGTACGCATCTCGCCCCGACTGCTGTGGGGCAACGCCGGCTCGGCACTCGCCGGGGCGCTGCGCGAACTGAACCGCTGGGCGCGAACCCATGACCGCCCCGAGGCCGGCAGGCGCGCCGCGGAACTCACCGCCGGGCTGCTGGCCCATCCCGATCTGTCCGGCACCCTGCGCGGACCGGCGCTGCGCAGAACCACATGCTGCCTCTACTACCGCGTTCCCGGCGGCGGGCTCTGCGGCGACTGCGTCTTCGACCGCCCGCCGTCCGAGCCCGCCCGGCGTCCGAGGGCCTGACGTGCGGCGGCACGCCACTTCAGCCCGGGGGCCTTCGAGGACGGGCAGACCGGTCATCCACACGACGGCGGTCATCCACATGCGGCAGCGACACCACGCGCCGAATCGGTACGCGCCCGCAGTCTTCCGCACCGGCCGCATCTGAGTGACCATCAACGTATGAGGGTGGGACTGCTCACACGCGAGTATCCGCCGGATGTCTACGGCGGCGCCGGAGTCCATGTGGAGTTCCTCGCCCGGGAGTTACGGGCCCTGACCGACCTGGACGTGCACGCCTGGGGCGAGGGCGCGGACGCCGGCGGTGTCGTGCGGCACACCGAACTGGCCGGGCTCGACGGCGCCAACGATGCGCTGCGCACCTTCTCCGTCGATCTGTCGATGGCCGCCGCGCTGGCGGGCCGTGAACTGGTCCACTCCCACACCTGGTACGCGAACCTCGCCGGCCACCTGGCCAAGCTGCTGTACGGCATCCCGCACATCGTCACCGCCCACTCACTGGAGCCGCTGCGCCCCTGGAAGGCCGAGCAACTCGGCGGTGGCTACGCCCTGTCCGGGTGGGCCGAGCGGACCGCGATCGAGGCAGCGGACGCCGTCATCGCCGTCTCGCACGGCATGCGTGCCGACATCCTGGACTGCTATCCCGCCCTCGACCCCGCCAGGGTCCATGTCGTGCACAACGGCATCGACACCGGCCTCTACCACCCCGATCCCGGCACGGACGTGCTTCGGCGCGTTGGCATCGACCCCGGCCGCCCGTTCGTCCTCTTCGTCGGCCGCATCACCCGCCAGAAGGGTGTCCCGCATCTGCTGCGCGCCGCCCGCGCCCTCGACCCGGGAGCCCAGCTCGTCCTGTGCGCCGGGGCGCCCGACACCCCGGAGATCGGCGCCGAGTTCCGTGAACTCGTCGAGGAGCTCGGGCGGGCGCGCGACGGGGTGCACTGGATCCCCGAGATGCTGCCCCGCGCAGATGTGGTCCAACTCCTCGGCCATGCCGCCGTGTTCGTCTGTCCCTCCGTGTACGAGCCGCTCGGCATCGTCAACCTGGAGGCCATGGCCTGCGGCACGGCGGTCGTCGCGTCGGCCGTCGGCGGCATCCCCGAGGTCGTCGACGACGGGGTGACCGGGCTGCTCGTACCGTACGACTCCCGGCATCCCCACGACTTCGAGTCGGGGCTCACCGAAGCACTCAACCGGGTGCTCGACGACCCCGCCACCGCACGGCGGATGGGCGCGGCGGGGCGCGAGCGTGCGGTCCGCGAGTTCGGCTGGGACCAGGTGGCCCGGCGTACGTACGACGTGTACGAGGAGACGCTCAAGGCGAGCTGACGGCGCGAGCCGGCGGCGTGAGGGGGCGCGATGCGCGGTGGACCTTCGGTGCTCGGAATCGTCCTGGCGGGCGGCGAGGGCAAACGGCTGATGCCGCTCACCGCCGACCGGGCGAAACCCGCGGTCACCTTCGGCGGTACGTACCGGCTCGTCGACTTCGTCCTGTCCAACCTGGTCAACGGGGACATCCTGCGGATCTGCGTACTGACCCAGTACAAGTCGCACTCCCTCGACCGCCATGTCACCACCACCTGGCGGATGTCCAGCCTCCTCGGCAACTATGTGACCCCCGTGCCCGCCCAGCAGCGGCTCGGCCCGCGCTGGTACCTCGGCAGCGCCGACGCGATCCTGCAGTCCCTCAACCTCGTCCACGACGAACAGCCCGACTACATCGCGGTGTTCGGCGCCGATCACGTCTACCGCATGGATCCGCGCCACATGCTGAAGCAGCATGTCGAGAGCGGCGCGGGCGTCACCGTCGCCGGGATCAGGGTGCCGCGCGCCGATGCCTCGTCGTTCGGGGTCATCAGCCCGGCATCGGACGGCACCCGTGTGGACCGCTTCCTGGAGAAGCCCGCCGACCCGCCCGGGCTTCCCGGCGACCCCGGCCGGGTGTTCGCCTCGATGGGCAACTACGTCTTCACCACCAAGGTGCTGATCGACGCGCTCCACCGAGACGCCGAGGACCCGCACTCGGTGCACGACATGGGCGGCTCGATCCTGCCGATGCTCACCGAGCGCGGGGTGGCCCAGCTCTACGACTTCGACAGCAACCATGTGCCGGGGGAGAGCCCCGCCGAGCACGGCTACTGGCGTGACGTCGGCACCCTCGACTCGTACTACGAAGCCCACCTGGATCTCCTCGCGGATCAGCCCGTCTTCAGCCTCGAGAACCGCCGGTGGCCCATCTACACGCACCCGGGACAGCTGCCGCCCGCGCGCTTCTGTGCGGGCGGGATCGCGAGCGAGTCGGTCGTCAGCCCCGGCTGCGTGATCCGCGGCCAGGTCACGCGCTCCGTCCTCTCGCCCGGTGTGACCGTCGAGCCGGGCGCCGTCGTCCAGGGCTCGGTCCTGCACGACAACGTCCGCGTCGGACGCGGGGCCGTGGTGCGCGGCGCCGTCCTCGACAAGAACGTGGACGTCCCGCCCGGCGCGACGATCGGGGTCAACCCCGAGCGGGACCAGGAGCTGTACACGGTGTCGAAGGGCGGGGTGATCGCCCTCGGAAAGGGGCAGCCGGTGCTGTGACCCGTGGCGCTCCTAGGCCCTGTCCGGCCGATCTTGCCGGGCTCGCGTGCCCTGGTGCCGCACCTCGCTGCGTTGTCGTCGGTCACCGACGCTCCGCGTCGATTTCCTCCTCCGCCTTGCGATGTACGGCACCAGACCCCGCTCACTGATCCGGCCTGATCGACCGGACAGGACCTAGGAGGCCCCGGCCGCCGTCGCCGTCGCTGCGCCGGCGGTCACCGGGATGAGCACTGCGGTGATGTTGTCGTCGCCGCCGGCGTCGAGGGCGTGCCCGACCAGCCTTCGCGCATCCCCCAGCAGCCCGCCGCCGACCGCCGGTGCGCGCCTGCCACGGGTAACCATGGCGCGTAGCGCATCGGCGCCGGGCAGACAGCGCCACAGCCCGTCGGTGCACAGCAGCAGACGGCCGGGGCCCGGTGGCCGGTAGCTTCGGACGCTCGGTTGCGGATCGCCGGCATCCGCTCCCAGCCAGGCTGCGAGGACGTCGAGCTCGCCCGTGTCGTCCTCGGTCAGCGCCATGCCCGGCCCTTCGTCGGGCAGCCAGTACGCACGGCTGTCGCCGACCCAGGCGCTCCAGATGCCCTCCGGGCCCGCGATGCCCGCGACATACGTGCAGGCCGGCGCCGCGTCCACCGACGCCGCCAGGGCGGAGACCGCACGGCCGGCGCGGACGGCGGCGTCGACCAGCGCGATCTCCGGCAGCACACCCGCCCGCAGCTGCGCCGCCAGGGCTGCCGTGCCGGCCTCGGCCGCGACCTGAGCGGCCCGCTCGGCCCGGGGGGACATGGACACCCCGTCGCAGACGACACCGACCGTCCACACGCCGGTCCTCGTCAGGGCCATGGCATCCGCGTTGATGCCGCGCCGCTTGCCGCGGTCGCTGACTCCCGCCGCACCGTCGTCCGACGTGATCTCCACATGCGCGCGGAAACCCGGCTGCGCCCCACCGCAATCCCAGCAATGGCCATCGGGGGCGACCGTTCCGCCGCACAGGACGCAGCCTGTCATCTCGGTCATCGGTATCGGATCTTGTCATGCTCCGGCGGCCCACGGGAGCCGCACGCAAGGGGACGATTTCAAGGGGACGATTTGGCGTCAGGTCACCCGACTGACGTAAAGTTCCGCTTTTGGAAACTTCACGCAACACAGCGAACGGAACGGCAGCGGCGATGACGGTGACACAGGACGGCCCCGGCCAGGAGTGCGGGCCGGACCAGGAGTACGGGCCGGGCATCGACCCGGAGCGCCTGGCCGTCTGCCTGAGCGTGCTCGAGGAGCTCGACGAACTCGAGGTCGACCACCCCGACGCGATCACGGTCCGCCGGGCCACCGCCGGGGTCTACCGGACCGTGAAGCAGCGCCGCCGCCAGGAGCGCCGGGCCGCCAAGACCGCCCACGACAAGGCGGTCACCGAGGCCACGGCCACCGGCTCGGCCGAGCGCATCGACGACGAGACGCAGGGGCTGCTGCCGTCCTCGTCCGTGGCCGGCGAGATCGCGGGCATACTCCAGCGCCCCCGGTCCTGCTACATCTGCAAGACCCGGTACATCGAGGTCGACGCCTTCTACCACCAGCTCTGCCAGAAGTGCGCCGCCGAGAACCGGGCCCGTCGCGACGCCCGCACCGATCTCACCGGCCGGCGTGCCCTGCTCACCGGCGGCCGGGCCAAGATCGGTATGTACATCGCGCTGCGGCTCCTGCGTGACGGTGCCCACACCACGATCACCACGCGCTTCCCGAACGACGCGATCCGCCGCTTCAAGGCGATGCCGGACAGCGACGAGTGGATCCACCGCCTCAAGATCGTCGGCATCGATCTGCGTGACCCCGCTCAGGTCGTCGCGCTCGCCGACTCGGTCGCCGCCGAGGGCCCGCTCGACATCCTGATCAACAACGCCGCGCAGACCGTGCGCCGCTCCCCGCAGGCGTACAGCGAGCTCGTCGCCGCCGAGGGGGCCCCGCTGCCCGCGGGCGAGCTGCCCGCCGCCCAGGTGATCGGCACCTTCGGCAGCGGCAGCGTGGACCGGGTCGCCGCGCTGCCCACCGCCCGCTCCGAGTCAGACGCGCTGACCGCCCAGGACGTGACCGAACTGGCGCTGGTCTCCGGCTCGGCCTCGCTCGCCCGCATCGAGGCGGGCACCGCCATCGACGCCGGCGGACTCGTCCCCGATCTGCACGACACCAACAGCTGGATCCAGACCGTCTCCGAGGTCGACCCGGTCGAGCTGCTCGAAGTGCAGCTCTGCAACTCCACCGCACCGTTCATCCTGATCAGCCGGCTGCGTCCGGCGATGGCCGCATCCGCGGCGAAGCGCAAGTACGTCGTGAACGTCTCCGCCATGGAGGGCGTCTTCAGCCGCGGCTACAAGGGCGCGGGCCACCCGCACACCAACATGGCCAAGGCTGCGCTGAACATGCTGACCCGCACCAGCGCCCAGGAGATGTTCGAGGCCGACGGCATCCTGATGACCGCCGTCGACACCGGCTGGATCACCGACGAGCGCCCGCACCCGGACAAGGTCCGGCTCGCGGCCGAGGGCTTCCACGCTCCGCTCGACCTCGTCGACGGCGCCGCCCGCGTCTACGACCCGATCGTGCGCGGCGAGTACGGCGAGGATCTCTACGGCTGCTTCCTCAAGGACTACGCACCGGCGAACTGGTAACCCGTTCGGCCGTAACCCCCGGGCGCACAGGGCCGTCCGGGGGTTTTCTGTACCCGATGGATCGTCATTTCTGGGTGTTTTCCTGTACAGAAACACCTGATGTGACGTTCCCCATCGAGCGCAGGGGCGCTCATTTGGTTAGGCTGGTGTCCAACGGACGGCCACCAAGGGCCCACGAAACCCCTCGGTCGTCCTGGGACCAGGCCCACAACCACGGCCGCGATCCCGCCTGGAAACGGCGCCACCGCGACCGAATTGCCCTTGTCCCCCTGTTACGCGACGCAGAGGAGTGCGCGGTGACAACTGAAGTGACGAAGCAGAACCAGCGACCGGCGGAACGCAGCGAACGGGCCGGCAGGCCCGACGAGCTCGGCAGCCTTGAGGTCTGGGCCAGGTCCGCACCCATCCGGCTCGCCGGATACGAGGACGACCTCGAGGAACCGCACATCCTGCCCGGCGTCGACTGACCCGGTCGTTGGATGACGTACCCCCTGGCCTGGGACGGGTCAGGGGGTACGAGGCTGTTTACATCCTTTTTGCGCACTGTTTACACCCGTTCGGCAGGGATGTCCGTCGTGCTCAGCCGGCTCGGTGGCAGGAAGTCCCGCAGATAACGCCGCTGCCACCAGGCGCCCGTGGCCCGCAGCTGCCGCCAGCTCGTGAACTCGTAGTGGTAGAGCCGCGCGCGGACGTACACCGGCGGTGCGCCGGGGAACGGGTTGCGCCGCAGCAGCTTCAGCGTGTCGCGGTCGTTGTCGAGCAGCCGTTCGACGAAGGCGCCGAACCATGGACGGGCGTACGCGGGGGAGAGCGCCGCGAACCACATCAGCCAGTCGAGGCGCAGATGGTACGGGGCGAACTGGCGGGGCAACCGTCGGATGTCGCCCGGTTTGCCGTGGAACTCGTACTCCCGCCAGACGGTGCCGGGGCGCAGCACCCGTTCGTCCGTGCCCTCCACGACGACCTCGAACCGCACCCGCCCGACAGTGCCGAACGCCCCGTACGTGTTGACCAGGTGCAACGGGTCGAAGGAGCGGTTCATCGCCTGGCGCCGGGAGAGCAGATTGCGGACCGGGTGGTAGCTGAGGACCAGCACCATGACGGTCACGGCGATCACGACGATCTCGTACCAGAGCGGCGGAGCCGGGAGCGGATGCGGGCCGGTGACCAGGGAACCGTCGATGGCGGACAGCGCCAGCGCGATCGTCACCCAGTTCAGCCAGGCGAAGTTGCCGGACAGAACGAGCCACAACTGGGTCAGCACGATCATTCCGGCGGCCGCGCTCGCGATCGGCTGCGGGGTGAACAGGAGCACCGGGACCACCAGTTGGGTGACGTGGTTGGCCGCGGCCTCGACCCGGTGGAGCGGCCCCGGCAGATGGTGGAAGAACCAGCTCAGCGGGCCCGGCATGGGCTGCGTCTCATGGTGGAAGTAGAGGCAGGTCAGCCTCCGCCAGCACTCGTCGCCGCGGATCTTGATCAGACCCGCGCCGAACTCCACCCGGAACAGCAGCCAGCGCAGCAACCACAGCACCAGCACCGGCGGCGCGGCGCGTTCGTTCCCGAGGAAGATCGCGAGGAATCCCGCCTCCAGCAGCAGTGACTCCCAGCCGAAGGCGTACCAGGTCTGCCCCACGTTGACGATCGACAGATACAGCGCCCACAGCACGGCCCACCACAGCATCGCGGTCCACAGCGGCAGCTGATCGGCCGCCCCGCCCACCAGCCCCGCCGACAGCACCGCCCCGGCCCAGGCGCAGCACGCGAAGAACCGGTCCGAGTAGTGGAGTTGGAAGACGCTCGGCGCCCGCCGCATCGGCACGAGACGTAGGTAATCGGGCACCGGGAGCATGCCGCGGGCCCCGATCAGCGCCCGGAACTGGAGGGCGGCCCCCAGGAAACCGACGAGGTAGATGGCGGCCAGCGCCCGCTGGAAGACGAGCCTGCTCAGCCAGTAGTCGGGTGCCGTGAACCACTCCATCGCGGACCTCCGGTACCTCCAGTATCGGCCTGCGCCGCGATCCGCCGCAGTACGGCGCCGAGCCTGCGGGCGTACAGGCGCTGCAGCGGCGGTACGAGGGGTCCGGCGAGCCGCGTGTACCAGCTGTCCGGCCTGCTGAAGGCCATCACGGTGAACCAGACGGAACCGTCGTCCCCGAGCTCCACGACGAAGGACTCCTCCCCGCACTCCGGATGGCCTGCGCGGGTGCCGTACGCGAATCCGGTGCGGTGCGCCTCGTACTCCGTCCAGATCACCTGGCAAGGCGCCCGGAACCGGAGCGGCCCGACGCCCAGGGAGATCTCGACGGCCGCTCCCGGCTCGGCGTGCGGCGAGGAGGCCCGTACCCGGGCGCCCGACGCGCGGTGCATGCGCCAGGTGGTGACCGCGCTGCCGGCAGCCTCGAAGACGCCGCGACCGCGGCCGATGCGGGTGCGGTGGTGGAGGTGGTGGTAGCCCTCCGGGAGGGGGCCGAGGCGGGTGGCTCCGATCTCGCGGTAGCTGAGCCCGTCGGTGGTGTTCATGCGGTGGTCTCCTTCAGTCGGTGCCAGGCCAGCACGGAGCAGAGTGCGAAGCCCAGCGCGTTGCCGAGACCATGGGTCGCGGCCATCCAGGTGAGGTTCGGGTGCGGCAGGCCGGTGGCCTCGCCCACCGCCCAGCTCAGTGCGAGGAGCATCGTCGCCACCAGAACGGCCGCAGACACCGCGAGAAGTCCGCGCGTCAGCCGTTCGGCGCTGCCACTGCGCACGTCCCGCCAGGTCAGCAGGGCGACGGCCCACATGCCGGCGGTCAGGACGAGCGCCCCGGCCAGTTCTGCCCAGTCGTCGACGAAATACCCGCCGAGGACGAGCAGTGTGCCGAGCGGGACACTGAGCGCCGCGAAACGCCCCGCCGGCCCGTCCGCGGCCCGGCACACCAGCCCCGCCACCAGCGCGGCGGCGAAGCCCGCGAAGTGGAAGTGCGGCACGGTCAGCGCCAGGATCTCCAGGTCGAAGCCGAAGAGCCGGTGCCCGGAGCGTTCGGCCACCAGGGCGACTCCCGCCACCGCGGGAGTGACCAGGGCGGTCAGTGTGGCGATCTCGGCGGGCGCGAGCGAGCCGGTGCGCCGCAGCCGGCCCGGGGCGTGCAGGGCGAGCGCGACGGTGGCGAGTGCATACACCGAGGCCAGGGCCGTGGCGACGGGCCCGCGCGGCAGCCAGAGTGCCACCGCGCCGGGCACCGCCAGCAGCGGCCACAGTCGGCGCAGCAGTGCCGGCTCCGGGGCCCCGATCAGGCGGAGGCCCGCCGGGACGATCACCAGCATGCCCAGCATCACGATTGCGCCGACCAGGGCGTTCATGCCCCCACCCCCCTGCTTGAACGTGTTCAATTCCTATCTCTGGAGTCTAGGGTTTTCGTTGAACGCGTTCAAGTCGCGGAACGGGTCGGAATACGGCATGAACAAGAGTGATCACTCCGGGTCAACACACAACAGGCGGGAGATGGCGGGTCATGTTCGTGCGCTCACCGATGAATCGCCGGCACGCCGGGCTCGCCGCGCTGTCGGCCGGCCTGACGGCCGCGGCACTGGTCACAGGCTGCAGCAGTCTGACGAATTCGGGCCAGGCCGGCGCGGCTGCCAGGCAGCAGGTCCATCTGCAGGCGGCCTTGGAGCGAGGCCCCGATCCCTTCACCCCGTCGACGGCCACCGTCATGGGGGCGGGCGGGAAACTCCCCGTGCCGCGGGCCTCCGCGTCGGCCGGATCCGGGCCCGCCTTCCGGTCGATCCGCACCGTGCTGGGTTCCACGCCCGGCCTCTACGGCGGGATGAAGTCGGTCGCGAGCTGCGACGTCGAGCAGCAGATCCGCTTCCTCATGGCCGACGGCAACAAGGGCCGCGCCTTCGCGCACGGCGCAGGCGTCAGCCAGGAGGACATCCCGGCGTTCCTGCGCGGGCTCACCCCTGTGGTCCTGCGCGCCGACGCCCGGGTCACGGGGCACAGCTACCGCGAAGGCGCTGCCCAACGCTTCCAGGCGGTCCTCCAGGGCGGTACGGCCGTCCTGGTCGACGAGCAGGGCTCGCCCAGGGTCCGCTGTGCCTCCGGCAGTCCGGTGGCCTCGCCGGTGGTCGACTCTGCCGAGCCCGAGGAGCAGGGCAAGGCCTGGCCCGGCTATGACCGCGGGCGGGTCGTGGTCATCACCCGCTCCGCCCAGATGATCGACAGCCTCATCATCGCCGACATCGCGAGCAACTCCTGGCTGGCGCGGAAGAGTGGCACCGACGGCGAGGCGGACCGCGCACCGGAGGTGCCGCCGACGTACGATCCCGGACTCCATGTGACCGAGGTGCCCGAGCCCCAGTCGGCGGGCCCGTACCCGCTGAGCCCGAATCCGTCGAGTTCCACCGCAGCGAGCCCGAACGCGCAGAACCCGAATGCGCAGAACCCGAATGCGCAGAACCCGAACGGGTCGAGCCCCGGCGCAGCGGCCCCCAAGCAGGGTGTGCCGACGGTCCCCGACGCGAACGGTTCCGGTGGCTCCGGTGGTGCTCCCGAGCCCGCGCCCGTTCCCGACGGCTCCCTCGGCGACGACCAGGCGACGCTTCCGGGCGGCGGGAACACGTACGAGGAGTTCGACACCGAGAGCGGCTCCGTGGACGGCTCGGCCGGGTCCGACGACGACATCCTCTTCGGCCCGGGTGACGCCCCCGGCGGGGGGCAGGGCGGCGGTCAGGCCGGCAGTCCGAGCAGCGGCCGGGGCGGCGGGTCCGGCGTGCCCGTTCCTGACGCCACCGGGCCCGACCGTGCGCGGAATGCCGTGCCGGCGCCCGCCGGCGGCGGTGACGCCCCCCGGAGCTGAGCGGGCGGTCGAGCCGGCGGTCGAGCCGGCGGGCGGGCGGGCGGGTGGGGGACCACCCGTTCGCTCGTAAAATCGGACAAATGATGGCAGAGTGTCACCATGGTTGATCGGGCAGCGGGTGCCGTGTCGCTTCCCGACGACTGGCCCGCCCACCCGGATCTGAGCCTGGCCCTCAACCACATGGGCAGCTTCGACTGGGATCTCGACAGCGGGCTGATGCACTTGGACCAGGCCGCCCTCGACGTGCTCGACGTGACGGCGGCGGAGTACGACGGGCGCCCCGACAGTCTGACCGCCCGGGTCCCGCCCAGCGAAGCGACCCGGCTGGACGGTCTGGTTTCCCAGGCCCTGAAGAGCGGCGCCGACACCTACGGTGCGTACTTCCGGATCCGCTGTCGCGACGGCACTCTGCGCTGGACCCACACCCAGGGCTCGGTCCAGCGCGACCACGCCGGCCGCCCCTACCGCATCATCGGCATCGTCCGCGACGCGACCCAGGAGCTCGCCGAGTCCAGCGCGCGCGTCGAGCTCGACGCGGAGCGCCGCCGGCAGACCAGCGTCGTCGAGAGCACCATGGCCGCGCTCGCCCACGCCAGGACCGTCAAGGACGTCATCGACGTGCTGAAGGACTCCCACGGACTCGAGCACCTCGGTGCCACCAGCCTCGTCATGGGCCTGCTGGAGTCAGGCAGGATCCACCTGGTCGCCGAAGGCCCCGAAGGCTCGTTCGTACCCGGCACGCGTTACACCAGGGTCGATGAGCAGTACCCGATGAGCGAGGTCATCCGCACCCTCGCACCGCGCTTCATCGAGTCCAAGGAGGACTTCGCGGGCTCGTACCCGAGGCTGTGGCCGCACATCAGCGGACTGGGTATCACCTCCGCCGCGTATATGCCGCTCATCGCCCAGGCCCGCCCCATCGGCGCGCTCGGGCTGCTCTACCGCGACAAGACCGGATTCACCACCGAGGAGCGCAATCTGCTGGTCGCGCTCGGCAGCAGCATCGCGCAGAGTCTCCAGCGTGCCGTCCTCTTCGAGCAGGACCACGACCTCGCCGAGGGGCTGCAGCAGGCCATGCTGCCGCGCCGGATCCCGTCCGTGCCCGGCGCGCAGATCGCGGTCCGCTACCGCTCGGCGCGCCTCGGCCGTGACATTGGTGGCGACTGGTACGACGTCATCCCGCTGCCCGGCGGACGCGTCGGCGCGGTCATCGGCGACGTCCAAGGCCACGACACGCACGCCGCCGCGGTGATGGGCCAGCTGCGCATCGTGCTGCGCGCTTACGCCGCCGAGGGCCACACGCCGGCGACGGTCATGGCCCGCGCCTCCGTCTTCCTGCACGAGCTCGACACGGAACGCTTCGCCACCTGCATCTACGCGGAGACTGATCTGACCACCGGCGTGGTGCAGATGGTGCGGGCCGGACATGTCGATCCGCTGCTGTACGACAACGAGGGCCATTGCCGCCGCGTTCCGGTCAACGGCGGGTTGCCGCTCGGGCTCTCCGCCGAGTTCGGGCGGCTCGAATACCCCGTCGCCACCGTCGAACTCGACCCCGGGCAGACCCTGCTGCTCTACACCGACGGGCTCGTCGAACAGCCGGGCGCCGACCTCGACGAGGGCATGCAGTTGCTCACCGCCACGATCCGCAGCGGCCCGGACAACCTCCAACTGCTTGCCGACCGACTCTGCGAGGAGGTCGACGAACGGGGAGGCCAGGACGATGTGGCGCTCCTGCTGCTGCGCCGCCACGGCGCGTACGCCCCGCAGGCCGGCGGCAGGCTGCAGCAGCACGTCGCCCAGAACGACCCGGAGGCGCTGAGCTCCGCCCGGCACATGATCCGGGCGGCTGTGC
This sequence comes from Streptomyces sp. NPDC001514, assembly GCF_053597075.1. NCBI lineage: Bacteria > Bacillati > Actinomycetota > Actinomycetes > Kitasatosporales > Streptomycetaceae > Streptomyces > Streptomyces sp. NPDC001514. The sequence goes on along the minus strand of NZ_JBSFHO010000065.1, from coordinate 2,185 downwards.
GGGCGTGGGGCGCGGGGGAGCGGTCCGACGAGATCGAGCTGGCCGCCGACGAGCTGATCACCAACGCCCTGATGCACACGGACGGCGGCGCGATCGTGACCGCACGGGTGCTGTCGGGACCGGAGCGGCGGCTGCGGATCGAGGTCGAGGACTCGTCCAGCGCGCTGCCGCGCCGCCGGGAAGCGGGGGAGTCCGGGGTCTCGGGCCGGGGGCTGATGCTCGTGGACCGGCTGGCGGACGTCTGGGGTGTGGAGTCGCGCGGCAGCGGCAAATGTGTGTGGTGCGAGTTCATCGTCCCGGCCCGCTTCCCTGACCGCTCGGCAACCTGACCAATACCGAATGGTAACCGTATGTAACGTTACTGTACTTGACCGTAACCGATCGCAAGCGATTGACTGCGTAGACCGTAGTCCTGTGTTCCGCACTTCCTGACTTCCCGTACGTCCTGCGTTTCCTGTGTTCCGGCCTTCTAGGACATGAGGACCCCCTTGAGCGCTGAGCCCCTGGCACCCCTTGATCTGGCTTTCTGGCATCTCGAGACCGCCGAGCACCCGATGCACCTCGGCGCGCTTGCCTTCTTCGCCCAGCCCCCGGGCGGCGAGCGCGGCAGCGAGGAGATCCTCGAGCTGCTCGCCACCCGCGCCGCCGCGATCCCCCGGCTGCGGATGCGGGTGCGGGACGTCCTGCTGCCCGTCGGCGGGGCGGCCTGGGCCGTCGACAAGGACTTCGACGTGCGCCGGCACGTCCGCCAGGTGCGGCTCCCGGCCGGGGACTTCGCCGAGGCCGCGACCCGGCTCGCCGGGGAACTGATGGAGCGTCCGTTGGAGCGCGGGCTGCCGCCGTGGGAGATGTACCTGCTCACGGGCGGTGCCGGCGACCCGTTCGGTGTGCTCGTCAAACTGCACCATGCACTCGCCGACGGGATGCGCGCCGTCGCCATCGGCGCCGGCATCTTCGACGAGATCGCCGGCACCCGCGCGCCGCGCGGCCGCAGGAACGGCCGGAAACCCCGCAGCGTGGCGCCCCGCTCCTGGCTGCCGGGACCCTGGCAGGTCGCCGGGATGGCCCGCGGCCGGATCGAGGACCTCGGCCGGGCCGTCGGCGTCGGCGCCTCGCTCCTCGGTGCGTCGCTCGCCCGCGCCGGCCGGCTCGACCCGCGCGGCACTGCCGCGCTCAGCGCCACTTCCAGCGGCACGCGCCGGCTCGCCACGTCCGTCCTGTCCCTGGACGATGTCCAGCAGGTGCGCAGGGCCGTCGGAGGGACCGCGAACGATGTGCTCCTCGCGACCGTCGCCGGAGCGCTCCGCCGCTGGATGACCGAACGGGGCGATGTGCTGCCGCTCAGCGATCCCAGCGCCTTCGTCCCGGTGTCGCGGCGCCGTCCCGGCAGCGCGCCAGGCTCCGGCAACAGGCTCTCGGCGTATCTGCTGGCCCTGCCCGTCACCGAGCCCGACCCCTGGGCCCGGCTCTACGCGGTCCGCACCGGCATGGACCGCAACAAAGCGGCGGGCCCGCTGCGCGGCGCCGGCGCGGTCGCGGTCCTCGCCGACCAACTGCCGCCGCTGGCCCACCGCTTCGGTGCGCCGCTGGCCGGGAACGCCGCCCGGATGCTCTTCGACGTGCTCGTGACGAGCGTGCCGCTGCCGCGGTCCGCGCTCTCGCTCGGGGGCTGCCCCCTGCGCGAGGTGTTTCCGATGGCGCCGCTCGCCCGCGGCCAGTCGCTGGCCGTCGCGATGTCGACGTACGGGGGGCATGTGCACGTCGGCCTCGTGGCCGACGGCAAGGCCCTCCCGGACGTCGACCGGCTTGCGGCGAGCATGGAGGACGAGCTCGCGGGGCTGCTGGCGCTGATCCGCTAGGGCGAGCCTTTCCCCACCCCGCCCCGTTCCCGAACCGGGGGCCGGCCCCCAGACCCCCGCCGGGGCTCTGCCCCGGACCCCGGGCGGGGATTTCGCCCCAGGCCCTGTTTCGGGGGCTCTGCCCCCAGACCCCGCCCGGACCCCGCCCGGGGGCTCTGCCCCGGGGTCCCGATTTGGGGCTCCGCCACCCGGGTCCCGTGTCGGGGCTTCGTCCCGGACCCCGTCGGGGCCGGCCCTAGGTGTATTGACCCGCAGCGTTGTTGACGCGGCTGATCGGAGGTTGCCCTCCGATTGCGGTGTGGCAGCGGTGGTGGTTGTAGGTGTGG
>NZ_JBSFHO010000064.1:0-16010 GCF_053597075.1 Streptomyces sp. NPDC001514 | reverse complement strand
ATCCGCGAGCTGGTCTCCGACGGCGTCACCGTCTTCCTCACCACCCAGTACCTGGAGGAGGCCGACGAGCTCGCCGACCGTATCGCGGTGCTGGACGACGGCAAGATCGCCGCCGAGGGCACCGCCGACGAGCTGAAGCGGCTCGTCCCCGGCGGACACGTCCGGCTCCGCTTCTCCGACCCGTCCGCGTACCAGAGCGCGGCCATCGCGCTCCGCGAGGTCACCCGGGACGACGAGGCGCTGGCGCTGCAGATCCCCAGCGACGGCACCCAGCGCGAGCTGCGCTCCATCCTCGACCGGCTGGACTCCGCCGGCATCGAGGCGGACGAGCTGACCGTGCACACGCCCGACCTCGACGACGTGTTCTTCGCCCTGACCGGTTCCACCGTGCCGAGCCAGCCCGACCAGCCCAAGGAGGATGTCCGATGAGCTCCCTCTTCCTCGCCGTGCGCGACTCGTCCACGATGCTGCGGCGGAATCTGCTGCACGCGCGGCGCTACCCGTCCCTGACGCTGAATTTGCTGCTCACGCCGGTCATGCTGCTGCTGCTCTTCGTCTACATCTTCGGCGATGTGATGAGCGCCGGCATCGGGGACGGCGGGGCGGGCCGGTCCGAGTACCTCGCGTATCTCGTCCCGGGCATCCTCATGCTGACCATCGGCGGCACCACGATCGGCAGCGCGGTGTCCGTCGCCATGGATATGACCGAGGGCATCATCGCCCGCTTCCGTACGATGGCGATCCACCGCGGGTCGGTGCTCATCGGGCACGTCGTCGGCAGCGTGCTGCAGTGCGTGATGAGCGTGGTCCTCGTCGGGGCCGTCGCGGTGGCCATCGGGTTCCGGGCCACGGATGCCACCGCCCTGGAGTGGATCTTGGCGGTGGGGCTGTTGACGCTCGTCGCCCTGGCGCTCACCTGGATCGCCGTCGGGATGGGCCTGTCCAGCCCGAACGCCGAGGCGGCCAGCAACAACGCCCTGCCGCTGATGGTCCTGCCGCTCCTCTCCAGCGCCTTCGTGCCGGTCGACGCGATGCCGGGCTGGTTCCAGCCGATCGCCGAGTACCAGCCGTTCACCCCGGCCATCGAGACGCTGCGCGGGCTGCTGCTCGGCACCGAGATCGGCAACAATGGGTGGCTGGCCGTCGTCTGGTGCCTGGGGCTGGCCGTACTCGGCTACTTCTGGTCCAAGTCGCTGTTCAACCGCGACCCGAAGTAGCGGGAGAAGGACCGGTCAGCAGCTTGAGGGCCGCGGCCCGCAGCTCGTCCCGCTCCAGGGCGGCGTACTCCGACACCGCGTCGGCGTACGCCGCCCCGTCGGCGTTCTCCGCCGCCTGCCGGGCCCGCGCCGCCGACATCGTCGGCTGGAACTCGCGCTGCACCCGCAGCCGTTCGCCCTGCGCATCGAGCACCACGCAGTAGTGATGCTCCATACCGAGGTCCACCCCGGCCCAGACCCGGGTTCTGACACCCGGACTGGCGCGGTGCGGTCACCGCCCGAGTGATGCACGGTCAGTTTCGGCGCGCTGCACCAGCACACGACGTGCCGAGCCGAGCAGCAGCCGGCCGCCGCCCGCGGCCGCGCCCAGACCCGGGCCGCCGCCGACGTGCTGGAAGCGGCACCGGCCACGTACGCCGACCGAGACCGCCGCAGACAGAGAGCCAAGGCCAAGCTGCGCCGCGCCTTCACCGCGGCCCGTACGGCCAACCGAGAGCTCGCCGCCCTCTACGCCCCGCACGCCCGCGGTCGCGGTCGCGGCACAGGCGGCCGGCGCCGCTCCGCCGTCTGCGGGGACGACCAGGACCGGGCCGGGACTGCACCTGCTAACGGGGACCTTCCCTTGTTTCGAAAGAAGCAAAGTCCATACGCTTATTTCGTGCGAGGGGTCAACATCCGTGACACCGGCGAGTTCGTCACCAACCTGGTGACCCTGCCGCAAGGCCGCTGGGCCAGCGTGCAGCAACTGTCTCCTGAGCTGCATGAACAGATCCCCGGCGTTGTCGACGCCTTTCACTTCCACCGGGCTGAGCCCCGGTTTCCTCCAGGAGGTTGCTCATGATTGAACGCAAGGATGTTGCATTCGAAGCCGACGGCGGTGTCACACCACGCCCCACCTGACCCACGCCATCGACGACGGCATAGCGACGATGCGTGGCCCGGCACTGGCCCATCCGGCCGAAGCAACGGCTCCCCTCCCGGACCGGCGAACACAAAGCACGGTAGGAACCAACGTGAATGATCTACTCACCAAGGCGATCGAGGCCCATGGCGGCAGCGAACGCTGGCAGGAACTGGCCCAGGCGCAAGCCACCCTTGTCAGCGGTGGCGACCTGTTCACCCTCAAGGGCCTTGCGCAGGATGCCGCGCCGCGCACGATGACCGTCAGGCTGCACGAGGAGCATGCCTCGGTACAGCCCTTCGGCGCTCCAGACCAGAGAACCGACTTCACACCCGGACGAGTGAGCATCGAGAGACTCGACGGGCACGTGGTGGCCGAACGCAAGGACCCTCGGACGTCCTTCTCCGGACACACACTTGACACACCCTGGGACCCGCTGGACCGCGCCTACTTCAACGGCTATGCGTTGTGGACCTACCTCACCACGCCCTTCCTGCTCGCCATGCCAGGGTTCACGGTCACCGACATCGAGCCGTGGCGGGAAGGAGATGAGCTCTGGCCGGGACTGCGTGCCACCTTCCCGCTCCACATCGCGAGCCACAGCACCCACCAGGACTTCTACTTCGGTCCCGACCGGCTCTTGCGGCGCCACGACTACTGCGTCGACGTGGCCGGCGGATTCGCCGCCGCACAGTACGTCTACGACTACGCAGAAGCTGACGGCATCGTGCTGCCCACCAAACGCCGGGCTTACCGCCGCGACACCGACGGTCGCCCGCTCATGGACCGTGTCATGGTTTCCATCGACCTCTCCGACGTCCACTTCAGCTGACGCAGCCCTCGGTCGAGGTCCTCCTCCGTACCTGTGTGAGAAGCACAGCGCCCTCTTCAGGTACGCCACCGCCGTGCTGCGCCTCGGCAACCAGCCCGGGCAGTACATCGTCACCGTGGAGCACCGCGAACACACCGTCCACGGCGGTCCTGACCGCCTGGACGACGCCCTCTGGGGATACGGCTGGACGGCGGCGCCCGGGCAGGACCTGGCCCAGGCGCTCACCGCGGTTGACGCCGAGCATGTCCTGGCCGCCACCCAGGACGGCGTCTACGAGTCCCCGGACGGCGGCAGGACCTTCACCAAGCGGCTCGAGGTCGCCGCCGGAGACGGCCACTGAGCCGGTGGGACGGAACGCTACGCGAGGGCACGGCCATGGTCCTGGCGGAGCCGGCCTTCCCGGACGTCGAGTCGGGGTCCGGCGTCACCTGGGCACCGTCTGGGTGATCCGCCACAGCCGTCGTGGCAGCTCGCCCTCCTCGAACGCGTGCACCTCTACGAGTTCCCACCCCTCCGCCAGGGTGTCCACCAGGGCTCGGTCGAAGAAATGCACCGCGAAGCCGCCGTGTTCGAAGATGTCGTCGCCGTACGCGATGCCCGCGCCGTAGTGGACGTCGCCGGTGTGGCGGACGGTGAAGACGAACGTACCGCCCGGGCGCAGGACGCGGCGGACTTCGGCGACGAGTTGCTCGATCTCCTTGGTGGACAGCGCCATGCACAGCAGCATGTGCGCGAAGACCGCGTCCACTGAGGCGTCCGGCAGCGGAAGCGGCTCACGTACGTCATGCACCGTGGTGCTCACCGATGCGCCGAGCCCAAGGCGACCCGCGGCGGACCTCAGCTGTTCCAGGCCGGTGGGGCTGAAGTCCGTGGCCTGCACCGTGAAGCCGCAGCGCGCGAAGTACAGGGCGTCCCGGCCGTGCCCTGCCCCCAGTTCCAGCACCTCTCGGGCTCCGGCCGCGCGGAAGACCGCGGCGGCGTGGACAGCAGGGGCGGAGGGTTCGTCGCCGTACATGCCCGGGTGAGCGGCATAGGTCTGCTGCCAGTGCGCACGCTGCGCTTCCGCCAGGTCGCGGTCCTCGTGCATCCGTACTCCTGTGATCCCCATCGCCCCGTGCGGGAGCGACCCTAACCCTCCGGATACAGCCGGCGCCGCAGCCGCCGGCTGAGTCAGGGCGTGACGAGGTACGTCAGGTTGCCGGGGAACCCGGCCGCCGCGCGCTGCAGCCCGTGCGCCCACTGCTCGAACTCGGCCTCCTTGCCGGCGGTGACGTCCCGGGTGAAGACCATGGTCACCGGCCTTCGCGCGCCAACTCCGTTGTCGCGCATGCTCGCTCCGCCTTCCCACACCCCGGTGGCGACTCCGCTCCCGTACCGGCATCCAGTTGCGGCCTATTTATCACTGTATGAGCATTGAGGATGACATTGCCCCAGGAGGAGCTTATGCCTGCACGTGGCTCGGCAGTCACCGAGCGTGGCCGCATGCTCGAGGAGCGGGGACCCGGCCCGGTCGAGGTCACCCTGAAGATCAACGGCGCCGAGCACACGATGGAGATCGAGCCACGCGTGAGCCTGCTCGACGCCCTGCGCGAGCGCGTGTACCTGACGGGGGCGAAGAAGGGCTGCGACCAGGGCACGTGCGGCGCCTGCACGGTGTGGGTGGACGGGCGGCGCGTACTGGCCTGCCTCACTCTCGCCATGACCTGCGAAGGCCGTGAGGTCACCACCATCGAGGGGCTCGCGGAGCAGGGCGAACTGCACGACATGCAGCAGGCGTTCATCGCCGAGGACGCGTTCCAGTGCGGTTACTGCACCCCGGGCCAGATCATGTCGGCCGTGGCGCTCCTCGAGGAGGGGCACGCGGGCGACGACACCGAGATCAAGGAGTGGATGAGCGGCAACATCTGCCGCTGCGCCGCGTACCCGCACATCCGGGCCGCCATCCGCGCCGTCCGTGACCGGGAAGGCCGGGAAGAACGGGAAGAACGGGAAGGCCGGGCAGAACGGGACGACCGAGCCGAGTAGTCCGAGCAGGCCCGGCAGACCGAACCAGCACGCCGACCGAGCAGAGCACGCCGACCCGAATGTGACCCGAACCCAGGGAGCCCGCCGTGCGGCCCATCACCTACTCCCGCGCCCCTGACACGGCCACCGCGATCGCCGCCGTCAGCTCCGACCCCACCAGCGACTTCCTTGCCGGAGGCACCACAGAGGTCGACCTGCTCCGGCAGAACGTCCTCACCCCCCGCCGTCTCGTCGACATCAACGATCTCCCCCTCACCGGGATCGAGGCCACCCCCGAGGGTGGTCTGCGCATCGGTTCCCTGGCCCGGATGAGCGATGTCGCCGCGGCACCCGTCGTCCGGGAGCGCTTCCCGGTCATCGCCCAGGCTCTGGAGCTCGGCGCGTCCGCGCAGCTGCGCCACATGGCCTCCATGGGGGGCAATCTGCTCCAGCGCGTGCGCTGTTCGTACTTCCGCGACGCCGAGTCGCCCTGCAACAAGCGGGAGCCGGGCACCGGCTGCTCCGCGATCGAGGGCTTCAGCCGCGGGCACGCGGTGCTCGGCACCAGCGAGCACTGCATCGCGACCCACCCCTCCGACGTGGCCGTGGCCCTCATGGCCCTCGACGCCGAGGTGCACACCCAGGGTGCCGAGGGCGAGCGCACCTACGCCATCGACGACTTCTTCCTGCTGCCCGGCGACACCCCGCACCGCGAGCACCCCATGGCGCACGGTGAGCTGATCACCGCCATCGAGGTGCCGGCCGCGCCGGTCGCCCGGAGGTCCCTGTATCTGAAGGTCCGCGACAGGGAGTCCTACGAGTTCGCCCTGGCCTCCGTGGCCGTGGCGCTGTCGCTCGTGGACGACACGGTGGCGGACGTACGGATGGCCATCGGCGGTGTGGCCACCAAGCCCTGGCGTGCCCGGCGCGCGCAGGACTTCCTGATCGGGGCGGTCGCGGAACGGGTGAACTTCGTGCAGGCCGCACGGGTGGAGCTCGCCGACGCGCGGCCCACCGCGCTGAACGCCTTCAAGGTCGAACTCGCCCAGCGCGCGATCGTACGCGCCCTCGAAACCCTCGCGGGGAACGGGAGCCCAGCATGACCACGGCAACCCCGGCCATCGGACAGTCCCTCGATCGCGTCGACGGCCGCCCCAAGGTGACGGGCGCGGCGCGCTATTCCGCCGAGGTCCCGATCCCGGGCCTGACCTATGCGTACATCGTCGGAGCCCGCATCCCCAGCGGCCGTATCACCGCCATCGACACGGACGCCGCCCTGGCGGAGGACGGTGTGGTCGCCGTACTGACCCACCAGAACCTGCCCAAGATCGCCACCCAGCCGCCGCTCATCCCCTCGCTGGCCGGCACCGCCGCGCCCGGCCAGACGTTCTTCCCCATGCAGGACGACACCGTCCACTACGCGGGCCAGCAGGTCGCTCTCGTCGTCGCCGACACCTACGAGCGCGCCCAGCACGCGGCGAGCCTGGTGCGGATCACCTACGAGGAGACCCCCTCGGTCACCACGATCGACCAGGGGCGTGACCAGGCGTACGAACCCGAGACGATCTTCGGCGGGTTCGTGCCGGGCCGGGTGGAGCGCGGGAACGCCGAAGCGGGCCTCGCCCGGGCCGATGTGCGGGTGGACGCGACGTACACGTTCGCCGCGAACAATCACAACCCGATCGAGCCGTCGGCCACCACCGCCGAGTGGCAGGGCGACGAGCTTGTGCTGTACGACGCGACCCAGGGCGTCAACGCCACCCAGATCACCGTCGCACAGCTGCTCGGCATCCCGTTGGCGAAGATCCGCGTCATCGGCCATTTCGTCGGCGGCAGCTTCGGCTGCAAAGCCATGATCCACAACCATCCGGCGCTGGCCGCGATGGCCGCACGCGAGGTCGGCCGTCCCGTCAAGCTCGTCCTCACCCGTGAGCAGATGTTCACCTCGGTCGGCCACCGCGAGGAGCAGGAGCAGCACCTCACGGTCGGCGCCACGCGCGACGGCCGGCTGACCGCGATACGCCACCACAAGCTCTCGGTCTCCTCGCACTTCGACAACTGGGCGGAGCCGTCGCTGGGCGTCTCCTCGCAGATCTACGCCGCTCCCGCCTACGAGGGCGTCTACCGGCTGATCCGCGGCAACACCATGACGCCCACCTTCATGCGCGCGCCCGGCGAGGCGTCCGGGATGTTCGCCCTCGAGTGCACGATGGACGAACTCGCGTGGGAACTCGGCCTGGACCCGATCGAGCTGCGCCTGCGCAACTTCAGCGACCGCGACCCCAACACCGGCAACCCCTGGTCCAGCAACGGCCTCAGGGAGTGCTACGAGCGCGGCGCCGCCCGCTTCGGCTGGGGCCGGCACACCGCGGAGCCCGGCACCCGGCGCGACGGGAACTGGCTGATCGGCACGGGCATGGCCACGGCCGGATACCCGGTCTTCGCGCCCAGCAGCCCGCAACGGGCCCGCGCCCGTGTCTACGCCGACGGCACCGCTGTCGTGCAGGCGGCGACCCCCGACTTCGGCACCGGCGTGGCGACCGTCATGACCCAGGTCGCCGCCGACGCCCTCGGCATGCCCTTCGACCGGTGCCGCTTCGAGAACGGCGACACCGACCTGCCCAGCATCGCCGCCGCCGTCGGCTCCTCCGGTGCGGGGATGATCAGCGCGGCGGTGCACAGCGCGGCGACCGCCCTGCGCAACCAGATGATCGCCCGGGCCGTCGTCGATACGGGATCGCCGCTGCACGGCGCGAATCCGGTCGATGTCGTCGTCCAGGACGGCGTCATGACCGCGGGAGCCTCGGGCGAGTCGTATGCGGCGCTGCTCCAGCGCAGCTTCCGGCCGGACGCGGAGGCCACCGGATCCTGGAGCCCGCCCGGCCCGGACGGGGAGTACGGCATGCTCACGTTCGGCGCACAGTTCGCCGAGGTGGCCGTGGACCCGGAGCTCGGGCTCATCCGGGTGCGGAGGATGACGGGCGCCTTCGCCCCCGGACGGGTGCTCAACCCGAAGACGGCCCGCAGCCAGCTCATGGGCGGCATGCTCTGGGGGTTGGGGCAGGCGCTGCTGGAGGCCAACTACATGCAGCCCGGGACGGGGCGCTGGGCCAACTCGAGCCTCGGGGAATACCTTGTCGCGGTCAACGCCGACGCCCCCGACGTGGACATTGAACTCATCGAGGTCGAGGACCCGGTCGTCAACCCGCTCGGGGTGAAGGGCGTCGGCGAGATCGGCCAGGTCGGCGTCGCAGCCGCCATCGCCAACGCGGTCCACAACGCCACCGGCCGCAGGATCCGCAAGCTGCCGATCACGGTCGAGGACATGCTCTGAGCATCGAGGACGTGCTCTGAGCAGGGGCGCCTCGGGTCGGGGTTCCCGGTCCAGCTCCTCGTCACAGGCCAGGACCGACCGGCGCCGCCGGTCGGCGAGTGCGTCAGCGCGGGTGCGCCGGTCGGCGAATGCGGCGGCCGGCGAGTGCGTCAGCCCGCGAGTGTGTGCCCGCGAGTGTGTCAGAGGCGGACGACGACGATGGCGATGTCGTCCCGGGCACCACCGCTGAGGCCGAGGCGGGCCAGCAGGAAATCGGCGAGGCGCTCGGGGGCGAGCCGGCTGGAGTGGGCCAGCGCATCGGTCAGCCGGGCCAGGCCGGCGTCGATGTCCTCGCCCCGGCGTTCGACAAGCCCGTCCGTGTACAGCACCAGGGTGTCGCCGGGGGTGCAGGAGACACAGGCCTGGGGGCGCGGGACGGGCTCGGTGCGGGCGCCCAGGGGCGGATCGGTGGCCTGGTCGAGCAGTTCGGTGGAACCGTCGGCGTGCAGCAGGACCGGCGGCGGGTGGCCGGCACTGCTGTAGGCGATCCGGCGATCCGTGGTGTCGATCAGTGCCTCGACCACGGTCGTGGCCAGCGCACCTTCGACCGAGGCCGCGTATTGATCGAGGAGTTCGAGGGCCTTGGCGGGTCCGTCGACGGTGCGGGTGGCGGCGCTCAGCGCGCTGCGGAGCATGCCCATGACGGTGGCGGCCTCCAGACCATGGCCGACGACATCGCCGACCGCCACCGCGAAGCGGCCTTCGGTCAGGTCGACGAGGTCGTTCCAGTCGCCGCACACGTTCAGCGAGCCGATGGCGGGCACGTAGCGCACGGCGACGTCAGGGTGGCCGGCCAGGTCCGGGGAGTGGAGCATGGCTTCCTGCAGCGTGACGGCGATCTCGCGTTCGCGGGCGTGGGCACGGCGCAGGTCATCGTTGAGCCGCTGCAGTTCCCGCGCGCGTGCGTACAGCTCGGCTTCCATCCCCGCTTCCCGCTCGCTCAACTCAGCACCGGGAAGGCCGTGGTGGGCGCGCCGGGCAAGGACGAACGCGGTCACGTCCTCCACCCGATGGATGATCCACGCCACCGTCCCGTCGGATGCGAGAACGGGGGTGTTGATCGGAGACCACCACCGCTCCTCGAACTCGCCGGGCCGGTACGCGATGGGAATGTCGTACTTCTGCAGCGCCATCGTGTCGGGTTCCCGGGTGGCCAGGACCCGGCGCAGCGAGGCGTTCAGATTCCGCACGCCATCGGCGTCGGGGTCCTCGGGGTTGTCCGGGAAGGCGTCGAAGAGGTGCTGCCCGAGCAGGTCGTCACGGGTCCTCCCGGTCGCCTGAAGGTAAGCATCGTTGACGTCGACGATCACCAGGTCCGTGCCCAGCACCAGGTAAGGACTCGGCGTCGCGGCGAACAGCGCCGCATAATCGATCTCCCGTGTCGCCACAGGCTCCCTGCCAGTGCTTGTGCCCCGACGAACCTCTCTCCGATCAATCTAGGGCGCGGCCGGTGTCCACGCTTGCCACGAGCCACCGACCGGACCACGCGGCCAGAGCGTGGTCGTCCGGTGCACGGCGTCCCGAGACGCCGCCCCGCTCGCTGAGCCGGAAGGGCCATGGGCACCCCATGAGAGTTGTATGTTCCTCCAGTACGGGTCCGGGTACGGACTGCTGAAGACCTGCTGGCCTCAACGCTCGGTGCACCGGCCGTGGCACTCGGCGCGATCGAGGGCTTCTCGGACTTTGCTGATCGGCTCGGTCCAGTCACTGGGCAATCTGGCCGCTCGGCCGTCGCCGGCATTTTCTGGACGGCTCTGTCCCCGACGGCCGCCTTCGTCTACCTCGCTGCCTGGATGCTCGTGGCCGTCGCCGCATTTGCCACGAGTGCGGATCGACTCCGTGCGCGCCCGGGGCCGGTCCGGTGCCCAAGAACACCGACCAACTGCACACCCTGGCATGAAACTGCGGGCCGAAGCGTCCTCCTGTTGCCGTCAAGTACCGCTGATGCGGCCATGGTTCGCTGCTCCCCTTCGCCATCGATGCGCGGCGCGTGCAGGGGGGCGAGGTGCGAGACGGGGCCGCGGGAGGAGTACTGTGCGCTGCCACCAGACCGAAGTACGGAAGTACGGAAGTACGTGGAGGATTGATGAATGCACCTACCCGTGCGTGGAAGCGCTCGGGCGCTCTTATAGCGGGCGCGGCCGTTGGGTTCATCGGAGTGGGCCTGTGCGCCACTCCGGCATCGGCCCACACTCCCCTGTGGACGGTGACCTGCTCCGAAGTCACCGTCGACCTCAAGGCATACAACGACGACGTCACCAACACGGTGACCATCACCGTCGATGGCAAGGACCTGCTGCCCGCCAAGAAGTTCGGGCGGGAGTTCCACGACAAGCTGCAGCTGCCGGAGCACAAGGCGGAGGTGTCGGTGCGCCTCGTCGTCAAGGCGGGCGACGGCGAGAAGTTCTCGCACGACGAGGTGAAGACCTCGCCGGTCTGCGAATCCACGCCTCCGTCGGAGACTCCGAAGCCCTCGGAGCCGCCGAAGCCTTCGGACACTCCGACCACCTCCGCGCCCCCTGTCTCCGACGCTCCCTCGCCGGCGCCCACCACGCCGCCGGGCGACCTCGCGGAGACGGGTGGATCCAGCGCCACCCCCGTGATCGCCGGTGCGGCAGCCCTCGCTGTCCTGGCCGGTGGCGGCATCCTGGTGGCGACGCGCAAGCGCCGCGCCGCACGCGACTGATCTTTGCCAGGTGCCATGTCCTGCGGCCTTTCCGGCCGCAGGACATGGGGTCACGGCCCTTCAGAGGGTCGCCGCGGTGGGAGGCGTACACCGGTCCGCAAACACACTGTGTGCGGGTCGGCGCGACCGGCCGCCCACCGGTAGCTCGCCGCAGGCGCCGGCGGCCTCCCGCGCTCCCGATAAACGCCCACGAACCGGGTAGCCGCACTGTGGGGACCGACAGGGCGTCGGAGGGCCTTGGTGTGGAATTCAACGACTGGCTGCTGACCCGCGGTGAGCGCGGTAATCCGGCGACCCGGCTGGACGACCGGCGGCCGGACCGGATGGCCTGGTCCGACGGCAATCACGTGCGGCCCCTGGTCCACGGCGCGACGTACTTTCCAGTGCTCCTCGACGCGATCCGCTCGCAGCGCACCGGAGACCTGCTCCTCTTCACCGACTGGCGCGGTGATCCCGACGAGCGGCTCGCCGGTCCCGGTACCGAAATCGGCACCGTTCTGGCCGAGGCGGCCGAGCGCGGTGTGATCGTCAAAGGGCTGATGTGGCGATCCCATCTGGACCGCTTCCAGTTCAGCGAGACCGAGAACCGCCACCTCGAAGAGGAGATCAAGGCCGCGGGCGGCGAGTGCCTGCTCGACATGCGCGTGCGCCCCGGTGGCTCGCACCACCAGAAGTTGGTCGTGCTCCGGCATCCCGGCCGCCCCGAGCACGACATCGCGTTCGTCGGTGGGACCGACCTGTGCCACAACCGCAACGACGACGCCTCCCACCGCGGCGACCCGCAGTCACTCCCGATCGCAGCCGCGTACGGACCGCGCCCACCGTGGCACGACATCCAGCTCGCGATACGCGGACCGGCCGTCGGCGACATCGAGGCGTGCTTCCGCGAACGCTGGGACGATCCCTCCCCACTCACCCGCAGCCCGCTCACCCGCCTGCGTGAGTTCGCCCACCGGGAGGACACCCACGCGGACCCGCTGCCGCCCCAGCTCCCCGACCCGGAGCCCTGCAGCCGACACGCCGTCCAGGTGCTGCGTACCTATCCCAACCGGCTGCTGCGCGGCTACGACTTCGCTCCCGACGGCGAGCGCAGCGTCGCGCGCGGCTACCTCAAGGCTCTGCGGCGGGCAAGGTCACTCATCTACCTGGAGGACCAGTACCTGTGGTCACCGCTGGTGGTCGAGTGCTTCGCCGACGCGCTGAGCGCCCACTCCGACCTGCGCCTGATCGCCGTCGTCCCCTCCGTACCGGAGCAGGACGGGCGGCTCACGCTGCCGATGAACCTGGTCGGACGGATCAGGGCCCTGGACGAGCTGCGTCGCGCGGGAGGTGGGCGCGTCGCGGTGTACGGGGTGGAGAACCACGCCGGGACACCGGTGTACGTCCATGCCAAGGTGTGTGTGATCGACGACGTGTGGGCCTCGGTCGGATCCGACAACATCAATCTCCGTTCCTGGACCCACGACTCCGAACTCAACTGCGCCGTTCTGGACGAGAACACTGATCCGCGTGAGCCGCGCGACCCCGGCGGGCTCGGTGACGGCGCCCGCAGCTACGCCAGGAACCTGAGACTGGAACTCTCGCGCGAGCACCTGGACCGCGAGCAGCCCGAGGGCCGGGACGCGCCCGACGACCTCTGCGATCCCGTGACCGCGTTCGATCGCTTCGCGGCCGCAGCCGACGCGCTGGACGCCTGGCATGCCAACGGTCGCCGCGGTGCCCGGCCTCCCGGGCGCCTTCGCACCTACCGCCTGCCGGACCTCTCACGTGCGGCGATGACGCTCTCCGTGCCGCCGTACCGCCTCTTCATCGACCCTGACGGCAGACCTCGCATGCTGCGGCGTCACAACGCGTACTGACGCGATCGAGGGCACCCGGTGCACCGGTGGTGGCATGGACGGTCGACCGGTGTACATGCGGGACGACGCGCCGCACCGCCGTCGGATGCAGGCCATCTTCCGCCATCTGAGCGCCAGTTCACTGGTTGCTGGCGGGTGAGGGCCTTTTGCTCGACGTCGATCGGGGTTCGGGCTGAGCACTGCCGTGGTTCTGCGCCGTACTGGTGGGCAAGGCGAGCGTCTGCCGTTTCGGCCCAGGGAGGTCTGTCAAGGATGTCCACTCATCGCAGCACCATGGTCATGGTTTCACTCGTCGGTAGCGCCCCGTTGTTCCTCGTCGGGGTCGCCGCCGGCCCCGCCGAGGCACATGGCGCCCCGACCGATCCGATCAGCCGGGCCGTCGCGTGCAGTCAGCAGGGTGGGCATGCCGGCTCGGCCGCCTGCGTCGCAGCTGCCGAGGCGGGTGGGAGCGCGGCGTTCGAGGAATGGGACAACATCCGTGTGGCAGATGTGGCGGGGCGTGACCGTACGAAAATCCCCGACGGAAGATGTGCAGTGCGGGCATCGACGCGTACAAGGGCCTGGACGTCGCGCGCGCCGACTGGCCGGCCGGCACGCTCGAAGCAGGCGAGCCGTTCACTCTCACCTATGCGTCAACCATCCCGCACCGGGGCACTTTCAGCGTGTATCTCACCAAGGACGGCTACGATCCGAACACGCCGCTGTCCTGGGACGATCTGGAGAATGAGCCGTTCGTGACGGCCACCGACCCGGTACTCCAGAACGGTAGCTACCGCATCAAGGGCACTCTGCCCGAGAGGCGAACCGGTCGCCATCTGATCTATACGATCTGGCGGAACACCGACACGCCCGACACGTACTACTCCTGCTCCGACATCGTCGTCACCGATGCCGGTTCCGCTGCCGGCGACGAGGCGCAGGTCGACGAGAACGCCGAGGACAACCGCAGCTCGACGGACGCCGAGGGCTCACCGTCGGCCCCGGGCGTCTCCGCCGGCCGGCCCACGGCACCGCAGCCGCCGGAGGCCCCCGCCTCGTCCCGACCGGAAGCCGCCGCGAAGCCCTCGTCGAGCACAGCAAGCTCGGGTGGCGTTCCCCTTGCGGTCACTGCTGCGGCAGTGGCGCTGGTCGCCGTGGGCGCCGTTGCCGGCGGCCTCCTCCGACGCTGGTGGCGCACCCGCTGATCGGTGTCCAGTGGGTCGAGATGGCCCCTTCGCGCCCGGCTCGGTGATCCGCAGCTGTGCCGACTGTGCCGTCCGTGCCGCGTGACGCCCTCACCAAGCCCGTCGTTGGCAGAGTCCCAGGGGCTGGAATCGGCCAAAGTGTGACTGAAGTTGGCTGTGAACCTACTGTGAAACCCCCGGACGCCAAGTGAAGATCATCGGGCTGATCACCCCACTCTGAGGGGGCAGGGGCGTTCGATCGGCGTGGGCATGCGGCGATGACCAGTCGCTCGAAGCCGGCCGCGCATGACCAAGCGGCAGTTCTATGGGGGATGGATGCATGACGCAGCGCGCTCAGACGGCCGACTGCCGTGACGCCGACGGCGATGGCCGCGGCAACCACCTGGCAGTTGGCCGAAGGCCGGTGTGTCCAGCGCCGCCGACGGGTCCGACGCGCTCGTTGAGACTTCGGTGAGAGTCGACTGTCCGGTGCCCCGCGGGGACCTGTGCGTTCTGTCGTCCCGGTCGGCGACCCCGGCACCACTCCCGCCGGCGGCGCCGCGCTCGTCGCAGGCGGTACGAACGTGCCGACGCGACGTGGTGTCCAACGGCCCTCACACGGCACGGTGAACCCGAGCAGCACCATCGACACACCCTGAGACCGGCCGGAGGCCGGATCTGCGAGGGAGACGACGGCGGCCCCTGGGTTCCGGCGGGCCGGGCGCCGACGAGCAGTTCGAGGCGACAGGCGTCGAGACGTCCGCCCGGACGACCAGCAGCGGAAGCGAGTGGCGGGCCCCGACGTCGTAGGGCGTCGACGGTGCCGTCGCCGACCACCCGAACCACTTCATCCGGTGGAGGGAATCCCACAGCGCCGACGGCGACGTGTCCCTTCCTGAACATCACTCCGACAAGGGAGAAATGCATTGCTGATCAGGTCACGCGTTACGCCTGCCGGGCGTGGCTTCGTGGCGGCGCTGATGGCCCTGGCGCTTGTCCTGGGCATCAATACGCGTCCTGCCGCGGCCGAGGAGGTGCCGGCGTACGACAGAACCGACGTACTCGAGGCGTGGAAGGACGGCGGCCCAGGGGTCCGGCGGGCGGCCGAGGCCGCCTTGCTGGGGTCGGACGAAGACGTCCAGACCTTCATGGCCAAGGACCTGCCGCGCATCTGGGAACACGACCTGCGCGTCCAGGTCATGCAGATCATGGCCATGGGCGGTCCGGGCGTCCGCGCCGCGGCCAACACCGCGCTGGACGGCGGGGCCGAGGAACTGCAGGCGTTCCTGAACGGCGGACTCGTCAAGCCGTATGAAGACGACCTGCGCGTTCAGGTCGGCCAGATCATGTCCGCCGGCGGTCCGGCTGTGCGGCAGGCGGCGAGCACGGCCATGGACGGAACGCCCGACGACTACCGCGAGTTCATCGACAAGGGACAGTTCCGGCCGCGCGAGGAAGACAACCGCGTACAGGTCCTGCAGCTGAAGTCGACGGGCGGACCGAACGTACAGAAGCTCGCCCAGCAGGCGCTGGGCGGCTCTCCGGAGGACATCCAGGAGTTCCTGGACCACGGGTGGCAGGTCGCCGCCGCGCGGGACCAGGAGACGCTCAGCATCTCGCAGCTGGCTGCACTCGCCGACCGTGCACAGAAGCAGGCCACACAGCTGACCGAGCAGGCCACGGAAGAAGCCGCCAAGGCGGAGACCGCCACGCTCAGGGCCAAGGAAGCCGCACTGGAGGCGGCCCGCGAGGCCAAGGCGGCCCAGTCGTCCGCCGGGCAGGCGTCAGCAGCCGCGTCGCGGGCGGCCGCCGCTGCCGACCGGGCGGCCGAGTCCGCCCGGACAGCGGTGTCCGCGGCCGCGGCGGCCAACCCGTCCCCCCGCGGGGCCCCCCCAGCCCCGGCACACGCAGCATACGCCAGCCCCGCCGACCACAGGGCCCCCATGGCCACCCCGGCCGCCACCACGGCCGCGTC
>NZ_JBSFHO010000063.1:0-17848 GCF_053597075.1 Streptomyces sp. NPDC001514 | reverse complement strand
GTGGTGTGGAGCCTAGACACCTCCACCACACCGGAGGTCTTCGCCATGATCAAGACCCAGCACTGTTAACAACGCTCGTGATCAATACAGCTAGGCCGTGCCCGGAGCCCTTCAGGCCGTAGGCGCGGGTCACCTCCTGCGAGATGCTGTCGGCGGTGCCGTCGCTCTTCGCGGCCAGGATGTCGACGCCGGGGGCGGCGATGTCCGGCTTGAGCGCGTAGTCGCCGTAGCGCGGCCCCATGGTGGAGAAGGAGGCCAGCCGGTCCTCGGCGTCGACCGCGGCGACGGTCAGCGCCGCGTCCGCCGTGCCCGGCGCGCCCATGACTCCCTCCATGCCCGCGTTGCCCGCCGCCACGACGAACGGGGCGTCGCTCTCGGCGCTGAGCTGGTTCAGCGCCTGACTCATCGGGTCCGTACCGTCGCTGGGCATCGAGCCGCCGAGGCTCATGCTGACGACCTTGGCGCCCTGGGCGACGGCCCACTCCATGCCGGCGATGACCCAGGAGTCTTCGCCGTAGCCGCCGTCGGCGAGCACCTTGCCCACCAGCAGGTCGGCACCGGGCGCGACGCCCTTCTCCGCCCCGTCCGAGGCGTCGCCGCTGCCGCCCACCGTGGAGGCGGTGTGGGTGCCGTGGCCGTTGGCGTCCGCGACGGTCTCACCCGGTACGAAACTGACGGACTCGGTGACCCGGCCGGCCATGTCGGGGTGGTTGAGGTCGACGCCGGTGTCGAGCACCGCGAGCTTGACACCCTTGCCGTCCAGGCCCGCGGCCCAGGCTTGCGGGGCGCCGATCTGCGCGGTGCTCTGCGCCAGGTCGGCGTGGACCTTGCCGTCGAGCCAGATCTTCGCGATCGTCGAGGAGTGCGGGGGTGCCGGCTGACGCCGCAGCGGGTGTCGCGGCACCGGAACGGTCCCCGGCCGGGGTGACGGCCTTCCAGGTCTGCCGTGCCTGCTTCTTGGTGGCCTTGACCGCGGCGGCATTGATGCTGGGCAGCGAGCGCACCTTGGTGGTGCCCTTCGGTGCGACGGGCACCGACCGCGTGGACTTCGATGCCTTGCCGTACGACACGATCAGCGGACGACGTCGCCCGTGATGAGGGTGACCGTGTGGGTCACGGCATGAGGCGCCGTCCCCGTCCCGGTCGAGGGGGTCGCGGTGCGGGCCGCCGCGGGGCCGATCGATCCGGTCAGCAGCGAGACGGTCGCGGCGCACGCGACCGTCGCGGCCAGGGTCTTCCAGCCGCGTTGGTAGCGAAGTACGTGGGGAAACATGCGACGGTCCTACAGGCCGCCGCCCGGGGCGTGGAGCGGTTACCCGTGGCGCAAGCGCGTCACGTCAGACATGGGACACGCCGCTGTGTCCGTCGCGGCCGGGGCGGCGGACGATCGCCGGCTCAGTCCGGGCCGGGTTCAGCAGAAGGGCCGCCCTGCTCCTCGTCGCGGGCCAGAAAGGCGGCCACTCCGGAGCCCACGGTCGGGAAGAAGCGGTCGGTTCCGATCTGCTGGGCCAGACCCGTCCGCCGAAGGACGGCGTGCAAAGGTGCTTTGGCCCGCGCCATCGCCAGAGTGATGCCACGGTCGGCGAGTTCGGTGTGCAGGTCCCGCAGCGCGTCGACCGCCGTAGCGTCGACGTAGACGATGGCTTCGGCGTTGAGCAGCAGCCACTGCACGTCGGGGGACGAGTCCTCCACGACCTCGCGGACCCGGCGCAGGAAGAACGGGGTGTTGGGAAAGAACAGCGGACCGTCGAATCGGTAGACGATCAGCCCCGGCACCGTCTGCGCCCGCTCGTAGCGGGCCACGTCGTGGTAGCCGTCGAGGTCCCGTACGCGCCCCAGCACCGCGTCGTGCGGGCGGACGGAGCGGTACACGAAGATGCCGAGGGACAGGCCCATCGCCACGAGGAGACCGCCGAGCAGGCCGAGAGCAAGCACGGCGACCATGGCGGTGACGGCGACGGCCGCCTCGGAGTCCCGCACCTTGCGCAGGCGTACGACCCCCTTCACGTTCAGCATGCCGAAGGCGGCGACCACGACGACCACCCCGAGGACCACCCTGGGCAGCGGTTCGATCCACGCGGTCGCGAACGAGGCGACCACCAGGACCACGGCGCCCGCAGTGATGCCGACCAGCTGCGAGCGGCCGCCGGACGCTTCTGCGACGGCCGTACGGGCACCGGCCGATGAGGTCGGCATGGCGTGCATCAGCCCGGCGGCGACATTGGCCGCGCCGAGCCCGGCGAGTTCACGGTTGGAGTCCAGCTCGTAGCCGTTGCGGGCCGCAGCGCCCCGGGCGATGGCGGTCGCGTCCCCGAAGGACAGCAGCGCCATGCCGGCGGCGGGAAGCGACAGGACCGACAGATCGTGCGAGCCGACGTGCGGGAGGCCGAACGAGGGCGGCCCGCCTTCGACGGCGCCGACCACCGCAATGCCTTGGGCCTGCAGGTTCAGGACCGCGGAAGCAGCTCCGGCCGCGACGACCACGATCAGGCTGCCGGGCAGGCGGGGGGTGAAGCGCTGCAGGGCGACCATGGCGGCCAGCAGACCGGCGCTCAGCAGCACCGTCGCCGCTTGGATGTCGCCCAGCTCGGCGACGAGTTCACGCAGCGTCGGAAAGAATCCGCCGGCCTGGATGTCCAGGCCGAGGAGTTTGCCCAGCTGGCCGACGATGATGATCAGAGCGACGCCGTTGAGGTAGCCCAGCAGAACCGGTTTGGACAGAAAGTCGGCCATAAAGCCGAGGCGCAGCAGCGCCGCGGCGAACATCACGCAACCGACCAGCAGGGCCAGGGCGGAGGTCAGCGCGAGATAGCGTCCGCCGTCGCCGCCGGCCAGCGGGGCGACCGACGTGGCCACCAGCGCGGACAAGGCGCCGTCGGGGCCGACCACCAGATGCCGGGACGACCCGAACACGGCGTAGGCGAGGAGTGGCAGGGTGGCGGCGTACAGGCCGACGACCGGCGGTACCCCGGCCAGTTCCGCCATGCCCATCGCGGCGGGTACGGTCACGGCGGCGACCGTGAGCCCGGCGACCAGGTCCGTGCGCCATTCGCCCGCCGGGCGCCCATGGAGCCGGGCGAGGCCGGGGCTGACGGAGGCCAGGCGGGGCTCGATCCGTCGCAGCGCTTCGCCCAGGGCCCGGCGTGGCCGGGTCACGGTCCCCGCTCCGCGGGCGGCCTCATGTCGTGGGCCCCCAGGGCGTCAGCCCCCAGCGGAGTACGTGCCGGGAGCCGGGGGCCAGGGCGGCGACCGCCGTGCCGCTGCGGAAGGCGTCCGGCGGGCAGGACATGGCCTCGACGGCGATGCTGCGGCGCCGTTCGGCCTCGGGGAGGGTGTCGCCGGTGAACACCTGCACGTATTCGGCGCCTTCGCCGAGCCACGCGTCGATGCCCTGGTGTCCGGAGGGATGTGCCAGGCGTACGACGACCCGGCCGGAGGGGTCCCGGTCGAGTCCGGCGAACGCCGTGTCCAGGGCCTGGTCGCCGATGGGCCGGGGGGTACGGAAGTCGTACGGCGTGCCTTCGACCGGCTCGCTGCCGACCGGCAGGCCCTGCTCGTCGGTGGGCAGCCACTGTCGCGCCGGTACGGTCAGCACCGCCTCGTCCACCAGGTCGGTGCCCACGGTGAGGTAGGGGTGCTGCCCCGCCCCGTACGGCGCCACGGTCTCCCCCAGGTTCGTCGCGGTGACGGTGACGGCCAGTCCCTCCGGGCCGAGCCGGTACTCGGCGGTGAGTTGCAGCCGGAAGGGGTAGCCGGGCTGGGGAAAGAGCGTGGTGCCCGTTCTCACCACCTTCTCCTCGTGGTCCAACAGGTTCCAGGGGGTCCAGCGGAGCAGGCCGTGGATGGCGTTGTTCTTCGCCGGTTCGTTCAGCGGGAGTTGCAGGTCCCGGCCGTTCCAGGTGTAGCGGCCGCCGCCCACCCTGTTGGGCCAAGGCACGAGGAGTTGGCCGCGGCCGCCGGTGATCGTCGCGTCGGCGTCGAAGCCGTCCAGCACGGGCCGGCCGCCCACCGAGTAGTGCCGGAGCGCGCTTCCCAGTTGGGCCACGACGGCGGTGTGGGAGCCGTGGCGCAGCTCCCATTGCTCGCCGGTCGAGTACGAGGAGGTCCGGCCCAGCAGCGAGACGACGGCTGCGACAACGGCGTCCGGCGGCCGGTCCACCGGCACCACCCACAGTTGTTCGTCGGGGGTCGGCTCCTGGAGGTCGGCGAACTGACTGTCCAGCAGTTCGGCGGGGAAGAAGTGGCCGTGCCTGGCGGCCATACGGGAGCGGATGAGCTCACGCGAGCCCTCCAGGTACACCATGCGTGCGCGGGGCCGGCCGGCGACCAAGTAGTCCCGGTAGGCACGTTTCAGCGCGGAACACGTCACCACGACGGGGCGGTGCGCGGCGAGCTGCTCGTCCATCCGTGCGGCGATGGTGTGGAGCCACGGCCGGCGGTCCTCGTCCGTCAGGGGTACGCCGGCCGCCATCTTGGCCCGGTTCGCCGGGGGATGAAGGTCGTCCGCCTCCAGGAAGGACCACCCGAGACGGTCGGCGAGCATGTGTCCCACGGTGGACTTCCCCGATCCCGACACACCGACGATGAGCAACACGAGGGGTGGCGGATCGCCGTCGGTTGCCGGAACGCGCTGAGTGCTGTGTGCCACGGTCCTGGGCGTCGCGGTCCTGGGGCGTCAAGTGGCCGACGGGCGCGGAGCGGCACACAGCGCCCAGATGACGAAGGCGTCGACGGCGATGAGGATGATGGCCCAGAACGGGGTGTAGGGCAGCCACATGAAGTTCGCGAGCATGCCCAGTCCGGCCAGCACGAGGCCGACGACGCGCGCCCACATGGCGCCTGTGAACAGCGCGAATCCCGCGAGGATGATGAAGACCCCGAGGATCAGATGGATCCAGCCCCAGCTCGTCAGGTTGAACTTGAAGACGTAGTTGCGGGTCGCGAAGAATACGTCGTCGTTGGCGATGGCGGAGATGCCCGCGAAGAGCGTCATGAATCCGCCGAAGACCATCAGGACCGCGGCGAACATCATCCACCCCGTCGCGAAGCCGTTCCCCGTGGGAGTCTGCGCCGCGCTGCCTTGAGGGCTTCCGCTCACATGACTGGTCATGGTGCGCTCCTTCCGCTCGTCCCGCCGGTCTGTCGGCGGGATGGCGAGCGGACACTCGGTTACCTCCAATCTCGGCCACGACGGGGCGGATCGCACCTCGAAAGGAGTAGTGGCGACTCGGTGCGGGATCAGTGCACGTGACACCGAGTGACCTCACCGAGAGTGATCAGTGGCGCTCGATGGGCAGCACGGCGATCACTGCGCGCCTCGCGCGCCTCGGGGTTCCCCGTTCCGCAATCCGTGCGGAGCGGGGAACCCTTTTCACATACGGGTCAGGCTGCGCCGAGTCGCGCCGTCAGCCGGAGACGTAGGCGATCAGCTTGGCCATGTTCCCGGTGTAGGCCGAGGAGGTGATGCCCAACGCGCTCTCCTGCGACTGGTACGGCGGCTCCGCCGGCACGTCGAGCGGGTTGTACGGCGACGTGTCGTAGGTGTCGCCGACGTGCTTGCTCATATAGGCCGTGCCGTCGTACGGAGTTGCGGGAGCCGGGCCCCGGTAGGGGTTGGTGGCGTTGCCGATGCGCGTCAGCCAGTGGTCCTTGGTACCGAGATCGTCGACCAGGGCGCCCGCCTCGGCCTCGGTCACCGTGGGCAGGGGCAGCGGGGCGTCCCGGAACAGGTCGGTCAGGTCGAGATCACGGATGCTGAAGTACGGGGGCAGCTCGCCGGGCCGGCCGGGCGTGAGCGGGGACCGGGCACGCAGGTCGGCGACGTCGGCGGGGCTGAGCGACATGAGCTCGTCGTACGTGGCCTTGAGCCCCGTGATGTCGATCGAGCGTCCGCCGGAGTAGTGGCTCAGGGTGTTCCGGTGGTCGTGGTCGTAGTAGTAGGCGCCGTTGCGGATGTTGGATCCGAAGCGGTGGACGAAGCGGGCGCGGTTCGTGTCCAGTTCCACGAACGTCGGATGCGTGGAGCTCTTCAGCCGCGGGTTCTCCCCCTTCTGCTCGCTGGTGAGGGGGCAGCTCTCCAGCCAGGCGATGGCCTCCGGCACGCGGCGCAGGTACGCGTGGTCGCCGGTCAGCCGGAAGTAGTGGAACAGCTGGCGCACATTGGTCTGGGTGGTGTGCGTGGTCAGGGCCCGGGGCTCGTAGGACCGGGCGCCTGCGGGTGCGCCCGCGGGGCGGCCGCCCACCGCGTACGCGAGGTGCTGGAGCCCCCATCCGGCCTGCGGACCGGGCTGCTGCAGACGGTGCAGGCAGGCCATGGCGCGCAGTACTGGCCGGTTCAGATCCCGCCGCCCGAGCGCCGAGGCGCACATGAGCAGGAACTTGATGTTCTCGCCCAGCACGTCGTCGTTGAACGTGACGTGCCGGGTGTAGTCGCCGTCCTCCATGCCGTGACCGACGTCGGGCGCCAGCCATGAGGGCCGGTCGGCGGGCCAGGGCATCTCGCTGACCGCGCCCGAGAACGCCGGGAAGCGCTGCGGCCATCCGCCGTCCGCGGGACCGCCGCGCAGCTGGGCCTTGAGCATGAAGTCGATGACGCGGTTCAGTGAGGCCTTGAACTTCGGGTGTCGGCGCTCGAGGTAGAGGCGCAGGATCAGCTGCGCGGCGGTGGAGGTGCCCGCGTCGTCGAAGGTGGCGTTGCCGTAGTAGTGCTGGAACTCCTCCAGACGCCATCCGTTGGCCCCGATGGTGTCGTACCACTGGCGCAGCGAGGTCTCGCCGGCGAAGTCGTGAATGTAGTTCCAGCCTCCGACGGGCAGTTGGGCGTCCACGAGGGCGAGGCCGGTGCGCTCGGCCGCGCGGTAGAACTCCTCGTCGCCGGTGGCGTGGTAGGCGTCGAGCATGCTGTGGCCGACGGTCGGGGTGCCGGGCGGCTGGACCCAGCACATGGTGCGCCGGGCCTCCATCTCGCCCCAGGTGGTGGAGAGATCGGGCAGATAGCTCCACACGTACGCACCCCGGTACGACACGTGCTCGTCCATGAAGACCGCGGCACGCCTCATGGCCGCCCGGACGGCGTCGTTACCGACACTGCCGGAGCCCGGCTGCGGCAGCTCTGCGGCCTGCGCCGGGCCGGACTGCAGGCCCCCGGCCAGCGAGGCGAGGACGGGCGCTGCGGCGAGCCGGGCGAAGGTGCGGCGGGACATGGCGGTGCCGGTGGGTCCGGTGGTGGGTGCGGTGGGCTCAGTGGATCCGGTGGGTCTCAAGGAGGTCGCCTCCAGGCATGACGGATCGGTTCGCGGGGAGTGGGATCGGCGTCGGGCCCAGGCCTATCACCGGTCGTTCGCGGCACTCAAGAGTTCGTACAGATGAAATCTGTTCAGATAACTGACCGATCTTGCAGGAAACACCTCCGGCTGACGCTCAGGATTCACGTATATGGACACCTTGGGTTCTGGACCATGCCGCCTGCACCCGCGCCGGGCTGCCGTGACTCGGCCACTACGATGCCGACGGGCCGGCCCGGAGACTGCGGAGGCCCGGACACTCGGGAGCAGCACGGACGGGAGCGAGCGGATGGACGGTGACCTCGGCCGGGGACGCGTTCTGGTCGTGGACGACGATCCGGCGATCCGGCGGTCGCTGGAGCGAGGGCTGCGGCTGGCCGGTTTCGCCGTGTCGCTGGCCGAAGGGGGACGGCCCGCTCTGGCCCACGTACGGCAACAGACGGCCGATGTCCTCGTGCTGGACATCTCCATGCCGGACGTCGACGGGATCCAGGTGTGCCGGACCCTGCGCGACGACGGCAACGACGTGCCCGTCCTGATGCTGTCGGCGCTGGACGAGACCGCCGACCGGATCGCCGGGCTCCAGGCGGGTGGCGACGACTATCTGGTCAAGCCATTCGCTTTGCAGGAGCTGGTGCTGCGGCTGGAGGCGCTGCTCCGCCGACGGCCGCCGAGGGCCACGGACGTGGTGCGGGTCGGTCCGCTCGTGCTGGATCCGGCGGCCCGCGAGGCCCGCATGGACGGGGAGCCGCTGTCGCTGACCCGGCGGGAGTTCGAGCTGCTGGAGGTCCTCGCGCGCAATGCGGGGATCGTGCTCACCAGGGACCAGCTGCTCGACCGCGTCTGGGGGTACGACTTCGAGGTGCGCACCGATGCGGTCGACACGTTCATCAGCTATCTGCGGCGGAAGCTGGAGAACGGCGGCCGCGCGCGGTGCATCCATACGGTACGGGGAGTCGGCTTTGTCCTGCGCTGCGACGACGACAGGGGCCGGAGCACATGAAACTGTCCACGCGTATCGCGCTCGCCGTCGGCATCACCGTGCCGGTGCTGGTCCTGGCGGCCGGCTGGCTGCTCCTCCAGCTGGTCGCCCGTGATCTGCATGCGGAACAGGACGCCCATCTGCGAACGCGAGCGGCGCTGGTCGCGGGAGATGCCCGCCGACTGCTGCGGGTCACAGCGGCCGACCGGCCTGCGGCGGTCGAGCAGGCCCGTGAGCGGCAGTTGTACGCCTCGGCCCTGGACGTCGGAATCCGGCTGACCGGGCCCCAGGGAACCGTGTCGGGCGGTCCTCAGCCCGGCGCTTCCGTACCCCTCCCCGACAGCGCACCCGGACCGGTCACTGTGGAGGACGGGAACGACAGCTGGCGCGTCCTGTCGGTCCGCGTACGGGGACCGCGACCCGGTGTCGACGGCACGCTGTGGCTCTTCTCGCCCGACACCGCGAGCCAGGACCGGCTGAAGCTCGTCCGCAGGCGCGTGGTGACCGTGGCCCTGCTGGCCGCTCCGGTGGCCGGCCTGCTGGGCCTGGCTGTCGCCTCCCGGGCCACCCGCCCGCTGCGGCGTCTGCAGCAGCGCACCAGCGGCCTCGACCCGACGGCGGACGCGGCACGGCTCGAGCACGCTCCGACCGGCGTCACCGAGGTCGACGACCTCGGGCGGACCCTGCAGACCGTGCTCGCCCGCTACGACGAGCAGGCCGCCCGGACCACCGCCGCCCTGGCCACCGCACGGTCCTTCGCGGCCGCCGCCGCGCATGAACTGCGCACGCCGCTGATGAGTATGCGGACGAACCTCGACATCCTCACCGAGCACCCCGACCTCGGAGCGTCGGACCGCACCGAGGTACTGGCGGATCTGCACAGTGAGCACACGCGGATGCTGGGCCTGCTGGTGATGCTTCGGGAGCTCGGCCGGGGCGACCTGGTCGAGGCCGACGCCTTCGGCCCGGTGGACCTCGCGGAGGTGATCGACGCCTCGGTCGCCGATGCCCGGCGCAGGCATCCCGCGGCGCAGATCGGGGTCCCGGAGGTGCCGCGCCTGAGCGTGTACGGATGGGAGCCCGGGCTGCGTACGCTCGTCGACAACCTCCTGGCCAATGC
The DNA here is from genome assembly GCF_053597075.1 of Streptomyces sp. NPDC001514. Classification (NCBI taxonomy): domain Bacteria; kingdom Bacillati; phylum Actinomycetota; class Actinomycetes; order Kitasatosporales; family Streptomycetaceae; genus Streptomyces; species Streptomyces sp. NPDC001514. The sequence goes on along the minus strand of NZ_JBSFHO010000063.1, from coordinate 8,463 downwards.
CCTGGTCCATGGGCGCAGCGCCGACGGGCGGGCCCGTATCGAGGTGGGGCTGAGAGCCGGCGGGCACCCCTCGCAACCGGTCGCGGTGCTGACGGTGGACGACCAGGGGCCCGGTATCCCGCCCCCGCAGCGTGATGCGGTGTTCCAGCGCTTCCGGCGCGGACCGGACAGCCCGGGCTCCGGACTCGGCCTCACCCTCGTCGCGCAGCAGACAGCCCTGCACCGCGGCGGCGTGCAGGTCCAGGACCGGCCATCGGGCCGCGGCACCCGGGTCGAGGTCCGCATCCCCGTGCTCACCGTGCAGGGTGGGACCGTGCCGTCGTTGCCGGCCGATCGGGACTGGTTGATCGGAACGGCTCAGCACCCACAAGGTTTCCACAAAGTCGGCTCCTAACTTCTGGCCGGGCGCAGGCGCATGGGCCTTGCCGCCCCCATCAGGAGGGAGACCGTCATGAGGACCTCGAAGACCGCCGCTCTGGCCTTCACCGCCGTCGCAGCCCTGCTCACCGCCACCGCAGGCGCGGCCTCGGCCGACACCGGGACGCCGTCACCGGGAAGCACGCCGACCGGTGACGGCGCGAAGGCGCTGTGCAAGCGTGTGCCGAAGATCGAGAAGCGACTGGAGCGGGCCCTGGACCGCCTCGGCGGCGACGCGACACGGATCGGGTCCATCAGCCGACTGGAGAAGCGCGTCGAGAACGCCAGGAAGGCCGGTCACACCGAGATCGAGACCTACCTCAACGGCAAGCTCAGCTTCCGCCGTTCTCTCGTTCCGACGCTGGAGAAGCGCCAGAAGGACCTGGCCGCGGTGAAGTCCTGGTGCCAGGCGAACAACAACGGGAGCGAGAAGTGACGGCCGTCCGGCGCACCGCCGTCGCCGTGGCGGCTGCGGCCATCTGCCTCATCGGCATCACGTGCATCACCGGCTGTGGTCGTGGCGACGACGGGGAGAGCAGCGGGGCAACCAGCGAGTCGGCGACCCCCGCTCCGGCGGAGGTGGCGGAGATGCAGAAACTTGTGGATGCCGCGGAATCGGCCGCCGCTGCGGCTGAATCGGCAGCGACCGAGGACAACTGAGAGGCAGGATTCACGAAAGGCTTCTCAGGGGATATTCTGAACTGTTGGCCAGGAATTGCCACGATCTTTACGGGCATTTTCCCATCGAGCTGGACAGCGGTGACGAATTCCTTGTTGTGGCTACTGTGTGCACACTGTACGGCTCAGTCACCCGTTCAGGCCCATGCCACCCGACGTCCTCCGCCGAGGCGTCCGGCTCCCCGGGCGGGCCTGAACACCGGCGACGGCCACCGCCGTGTCCAGACGGTCGAGTTCGAGTGGCAACCCGACGGTGGACGACGGACACTGAAGGTCGTGGTTTCGTGACCGATATAGGGCTCACGACCTCGTCGCTTCGGGATTGCCGGTACCGCCCGCCGCTGGAGCACGAGGACACCGGGTGCTCGGCTGCGTCGGCATCCGGTGGCCGAAATCTCCTCAAGGAGCTGGCATGGCGGAAAAATCTGTCGAGGTCTTGACGCCCGGGCCGGATGATGCGATTGCCGATCGCAGGCATGCCGGCCCGTCGACGGACACCGAGAGTAACCTCGCCGAGGTACTGGCTGATGTCGTGGCTGTCGAGCAGGTGTCGGTCGACAGCCATTTCTTCGATGACCTGGGCGCCAACTCGTTGGTCATGGCCCAATTCTGTGCGCGGGTAAGGAAGCGGACGGACCTGCCATCGGTATCGATAAAAGACATCTACCGGCACCCCACGATCCGAAGCCTGGCGGCGGCCCTCGCCGAAAACGCACCCACCTCGGCCGATTCGCAGGTCCCGGTGCCGGCCGAGGAAGTGGCACCAGGAAGCACAAGGCGATACGTCGTCTGCGGAATGCTGCAGCTCCTGATTTTCGTCGGGTATTGCCTCCTCGCCGGTGTTGTCACCGCCCGAGGCTACGAGTGGGTCTCCCAAGGATCGGGCCTGGTCGACGTCTATCTGCGGTCGCTCGTTTTCGGCGGCGCCGGTTTCGTAGGCCTGTGCGTCTTCCCGATCGTGGCCAAATGGATACTCATCGGCCGGTGGAAGCCCCGCGAATTCCCGGTCTGGGGACCGACCTATCTGCGCTTCTGGACCGTCAAGGCGCTGGTCCACGCCAACCCGATGATCTTCTTCGTCGGCAATCCGCTGTACATCCTGTACCTGCGGGCCCTCGGGGTGCGGATCGGCAAGGGTGTCACGATCCTCTCCCGCAGCGTTCCGGTCTGTACCGACCTGCTGACGATCGGCGCCGGTACGGTGATCCGCAAGGAGTCGTTCTTCCTCTGCTACCGGGCGCACGCCGGGCGTATCCAGACCGGCCGGATCACCCTCGGCCGGGACGTGTTCATCGGTGAGAAGACCGTGTTCGACATCGACACGTCCATGGGCGACGGGGCGCAGCTCGGCCACACGTCCGCGCTGCACAGCGGCCAGGTCGTCCCGGACGGCGAGCGGTGGCACGGCTCCCCGGCACAGCGCACGGAGCTCGACTACGTGAGGGTCCCGCCGACGGGCTGCGGGACGCTGCGCCGGGCCGCCTTCGGTCTCGTCACCCTCCTCCAGCTGTTCCTCCTGTACGTACCCCTGACCGTCGGGGGCGCGTACATGTTGCTGACGGAGCTTCCGGTCGTGGACAGGGTGCTGGCCCCGAACACAGTGGCCATCACGTCGCCGACGCTCTACATCGACGCGCTGTACCTCTCCCTCGCGCTGTTCTTCGGCCTGACTGTCGTGGGTCTCGGCGTGGTGTTCACCGTCCCCCGCCTGCTGAACCTGGCGGTCAAGCCGGACAAGGTTTATCCGCTGTACGGCCTGCATTACTCGATACACCGCGCGATCGCGCGTATGACCAACAGGAAGTTCTTCACCACGCTCTTCGGTGACAGCTCCTACATCGTCCATTACCTTCGCTGCCTCGGATATGACCTGTCCAAGGTCGAGCAGACCGGTTCGAACTTCGGCAGCAGAGTCGCTCACGAGACGCCGTATCTGAGTTCCGTCGGCACCGGAACAATGGTCGCCGACAGTATCTCGATCATAAACGCCGACTTTTCGAGCACGTCCTTCCGAGTGTCCCGCGCATCGATCGGTCCCCACAATTTCCTCGGGAACCGCATCGGCTACCCCTCCGGGGGCAGGACGGGTGACAATTGCCTGCTCGCCACAAAGGTGATGATTCCGCTCGACGGCGAGATCCGCGAAGGAGTGGGCCTGCTCGGCTCGCCCTGCTTCGAGATTCCCCGGTCCGTGGAGCGGGACAGCCGATTCGACCATCTCAGGACCGGAGACGCGCTGCACCGCAATCTTGCCGCGAAGAACCGCTACAACATCCGCACGATGGGATGGTTCCTGGCGGTGCGCTGGCTGCATTTCTTCGTGCTCACACTGCTCGGCCTCGCGACCGTCGAAATGTACGGTTTCTTCGGGGAGCTGATGATTGCCGTGTACTTGGCGTTCGCCCTTGCATTCAGCGCCTGCTACTACGTTCTGGTGGAACGCAGCATGATGAAATTCCGTCGGTTGCAACCGCAGCTGTGCTCCATCTACGAACCGTATTTCTGGTGGCATGAACGTCATTGGAAGGTGCCTGATGAATGGCTGGCCGTATTCAACGGCACGCCTTTCAAAGGCTTGGTCTGGAGAATGCTGGGCGTCCGGATCGGCAAGCGGGTGTTCGACGACGGGTGCGCATTGTCGGAGCGGACACTCACTGCCATCGGTGACGACTCCACACTGAACACGGGCACGGTCATCCAGTGCCACTCGCAGGAGGACGGCACCTTCAAGTCCGAGCCCAGCACCATCGGTGCCGGCTGCACCCTCGGCGTGGGCGCGCTCGTTCATTACGGCGTGACGATCGGCGACGGCGCCGTACTCGCCCCCGACTCCTTCCTCATGAAAGGCGAGGAAATGCCCCAGCGCGCACGGTGGGGCGGGAATCCGGCCACGGAAATGCGGGATGCCCCCTATCAGCCCGCAGCGGCTGTGCGGTGAGGGACGGGGGTGGATTCGATGGAAGCACATGTGAGGGGCACGGAGGCCGGCCGGGAGTTCTGGCACGGCGTGCTGATGGCCGGTGGTTCCACCGCGATCCCGCGGTGGACGCCCGACCCGGCGCCCGGTGGTCTTGCCGACTACGAGGTGACGGTCCCGGGCGACGTGGTGGGAGCGCTGCACGAGGTGGCGGATGAGACGGCGGTGCCGTTCAGCTCGGTGCTGCTGGCCGCGCATGCCAGGGTGCTGGTGGCGTTGTCGGGCGAGCCCGACGTGGTGACCGGGTATGTGGCGCAGGCGAGGGGCAGGGCGTTGCCCTGCCGGCTTTCGGCCGGACCCGGCTCCTGGCGGGAGCTGGTGCGGAGCACCGGTCGGGTCGAGTCCGAGGTGCTGGCGCACCGGGACTTTCCGGTCGGTGAGCTGGGGCGCGAGCTGGGCGTTGCCGGGCCGTCGTTCGAGACGGTCTTCGACCCGGCGGGCGTCGGTGACGCTCTCGATCTCGGCGAGGAGACGGTGCTGGGGCTGGGATTCTCGCGGCGCGGCAGCGGGCTGGTGTTGCGGGTGCGGTATCGGACCGAGGTGCTGGATGCCACGTACGCGGCCCGGATTGCCGGCTATCACGTCACCGTGCTCGGGCTGATCGCCGCCGACCCGGATGCCGAGCATGGGCGGCAGTGTCTGCTGTCGGCCGAGGAGTTCCGGTTCCAGGTCGAGGGGCTTGCCGGAGGGCGGCGGGAGCTGCCCGACCGCCGTTTCCACGAGTTGTTCGAGGGGCGGGTGCGGGCGCATCCGGATGCGGTGGCGGCCGTGTGCGGGGGGCGGGTGTGGTCGTACGGGGAGGTGAACGCGCGGGCGAACCGGCTGGGGCGGGCGCTGCTGGCGCGGGGGCTGGGCCGCGAGGGTGTGGTCGCGGTGGTCACGGAGCGGAACCTGAACTGGCTGGCGTGTGTGCTGGCGGTGTTCAAGGCGGGTGGGGTGTACCTGCCCATCGAGCCGCACTTCCCGGCCGAACGCATCGCAGCCACGCTGTCGCGCGCCGGCTGCGCCCTGGTGCTGACGGAGGCGGGCAGCACCACGACGCTCGACCAGGCCCTGACCGCACTGCCCGGCATCGACAAGCTCCTGGTCGATGCGGCGTACGAGGAGAACCACGCCGACGACGACCTCGGCATCAGCGTGGCTGCGGATCAGTTGGCGTACATCTATTTCACGTCGGGTTCGACGGGGGAGCCGAAGGGGGCGATGTGTGAGCACGCGGGGATGCTGAACCACCTCTTCGCCAAGATCGACGACCTGCAGATCGCAGAAGGCGCGGTGGTGGCGCAGACGGCGCCGCAGTGCTTCGACATCTCGCTGTGGCAGCTGATCTCCGGGCTGCTGACCGGTGGGCGGACCCTGCTGGTCGAACAGGACGCCATCCTGGACGTCCCCCGCTTCCTCGACACGATCGTCGACGGCCGGGTGGGAGTCCTTCAGGTCGTGCCGTCCTATCTGGAAGCCGTCCTGTCGGATCTTGAGCAGCATCCGCGCGAGCTGCCGGACCTCAGGTGTGTGTCTGTGACGGGTGAGGCGTTGAAGCGGGAGCTGGCCGAGCGCTGGTTCACCGCGATGCCGAGGGTCAAGCTGGTCAACGCCTACGGGCTGACCGAGACCTCCGACGACACGAACCACGAGGTGATGGACCGGGCCCCGGAGAAGGTCCTTTTGGGCCGGCCGGTGAACAACGTGCACGTCTACGTCGTCGACGAGCATCTGGCGCCGGTGCCGCTGGGCGCGCCGGGCGAGATCGTGTTCTCCGGGGTGTGCGTGGGCCGCGGTTACGTCAACGACCCGGAGCGCACGAGGACGGCCTTTGTGCGCGATCCGCACCGGCAGGGGCAGCGGCTGTACCGGAGCGGTGACTTCGGCCGCTGGCAGCCCGGCGGGAAGCTGGAGTTCCTCGGCCGCCGGGACACACAGGTGAAGATCCGGGGGTTCCGGATCGAGATCGGCGAGATCGAGAACACCCTGCTCCGCGCCCCGGGAGTGCGCGACGGCGCGGTGGTGGTCACCGAACGCGCCGATCACAGCAAGCATCTGGTGGCCTTCTACACCAGCTCCTACCCGCTCGAAACGGACGCCCTGCAGAACCAGCTGGGCGCCAGCCTGCCCGTCTACATGGTTCCCTCCGTCTTCCACTGGCGGGAAAGCCTCCCGCTGACCCCCAACGGCAAGACCGACAAGAAGGCGCTGACGGCCCTCGCGACGGAGCTTGCCGCGGCCGGGGACGAGCCCGGTGACGTGCGTGATGCACCGACATCGCCGGCCGAGGAGCGGCTGGCGGCCGCCTGGGCGAAGGTGCTGGGCATCCCTCAGGACCAGATCGGGCGGATGGACCACTTCTTCGACCGCGGCGGCACCTCCCTGTCCGCGGTGAAGCTGGCGATCGCCCTGGACCGGGCCGTCTCCCTGAAGGACATCACCCGCCACCCCCACCTCGCCGAACTCGCCGAACTCGTCGACGGCAGAACCCAGCGGCGACCCGGGCTGTTGCATCCGCTGTCGGAGTCGGACGGTGCGCGGGCCGGTGCCCTGGTGTGCTTCCCGTACGCCGGTGGCAACGCGGCGAACTTCCAGCCGATGGCAAGGGCATTGCCGGGCGGCGGGCGCGCGGTCTACGCAGTCGAGCTGCCCGGTCACGATCTGGCCGCCGCCACGGAGAACGAGCCCTTCGCGACGATGGCACAGGTGGTCGAGCAGGTCGTCGCCGAGATCGAGCGGCTCGGCCTGACCAGGGTCCTGCTGTGGGGCCACTCATCCGGCGCCGCGTTCGCCGTGGAGACGGCCAGGACGCTGCAGGAGCGCGGGGTGGACGTCGGGCGGGTGTTCCTCGCGGCGCAGTTGCTCGGCGACGCCGTCGACCGGCGCGCCGCCATCGCCGGGCTGACCGGGCGGAGCAACGCCGATATCGCCGCAGAGCTGAGCGCGGACGGCGGCCATACCGAGCTGGGTGAGCTGGATGCGCAGCACACCGAGCACGTCGGCGCCGCCTACCGGCACGACTGTGTGTCCGCGCACCGCTACTTCGCCGACGCCCTGGATGCCCCGCCGGCGGTGAAACTCTCCGCGCCGGTGACCGTGGTCGTCGCCGCCGACGATCCGCACACGGCCGCGTATCCGCTCCGGCACCGCGACTGGCAATTCCTGGCCGAGCACGTCGACCTCCACGAGCTCGCCGACGGTGGCCACTACTTCCTGCGTACCCGTCCGACCGAGGCGGCCAAAGCCGTGCTGCGCGCCGCCGAATGGCCGGCATCCTCCTGAGCCGCGACTGAAAGGAACAACGAGATGTCGTCCTCATCCCCGACATCGACGCTCGATGTGGAGTCTCAACCCGGCAAGCCTCCGGTGCTGCGGGTCGAGACGACCGTCGACGCGGCGAGCTGGGTGGCCGAGCAGCGGGACGCGCTGCGTGCCGTCGTCGCCGAGCATGGTTCGGTTCTGGTGCGTGGGCTGGGTCTGCGTGACGTGGCCGGGGCCGGTGCGGTCTTCGACCGGCTGTCCACGGGCCTGCTGACCGAACGGGAAGCCTTCGCCCCTCGCCAGATGTACTCGGATGGCGTGTACTCGTCGTCGACGTGGCCGCCGAACCAGCCGATGTGCATGCACCACGAGCTGAGTTACACACTCGAGTTCCCCGGCCTGATGCTGTTCGCGTGCCTGAGGGCGCCCGCCGGCGGTGGGGCGACCGGGGTGGCCGATGCACCGACCGTGCTTCAGGCCCTGCCCGCGGAGCTGGTGGAGCGGTTCGAGCGGGAGGGCTGGCTGCTCACCCGCTCCTACAACGACGAGATCGGGGCGTCGGTGGCCGAGGCGTTCGGCACCGACGACCGGGCCGCCGTGGAGGGGTACTGCCGGGCGAACGGTATCGAGTTCGCGTGGCAGGACGACGGCAGCCTGCGCACCCGCCAGCGGCGCAGCGCGGTGGTGCGTCATCCGGTGACGGGCCGGCGGTGCTGGTTCAACCAGGTCGCGTTCCTGAACGAGTGGACGATCGCCCCGGAGGTGCGCGAGTACCTCATCGAGGAGTACGGGGCGGACGGGCTGCCCTTCAACACCCGCTACGGCAACGGGGACCCGATCGGCGAGGACGTCATCCAGCTGCTGAACAAGGTCTACGAGGACAGCACCCTGCGTGAGCCGTGGCAGGCCGGCGACCTGATGCTGGTCGACAACATCCGCACCGCCCACAGCAGAGAAGCCTACGAAGGCGAACGCGAGGTACTCGTCGCGATGGCCGACCCGGTGCGCCTGGCCGACTGCTCACCGACCATCGAGGTGAGGACCGCATGACCACCACCGTGCCCCCGTTCGCGGTGATCTCCGGCGCCCAGGTGCACAGCGTGCTGCAAGGGCGCGAGAAGGAGATCGTGGAGCTGGTCGAGGCCACC
>NZ_JBSFHO010000062.1:0-18643 GCF_053597075.1 Streptomyces sp. NPDC001514 | reverse complement strand
CACGACGTGCACACACCACGCAAGACGCAGCCAACGAAACGGCAAACGAAGAAGACAACGACCCCCAAACCCCGCCGCACAGGTTAAAGATCAAGCTAGGCCGTGTTTTGAAAGTCGGCTCCGTTCCTCGTCCCGGGTCGTGATGATCTCGATGTGGGGCGAGGGGATCTTTCTGACGAACAGTGGGCGGTGCTAGGGCCCGTCTTCAAAGCCGCCTACGGAGCCGGTTTCGTGCCTTCTCGTAAGCGGCCAGTTCCTCTGCACTGCCGATGAAGGCCGGGCCGCAGTGTGGTGGCAGGCGATCGATGACCATCGCTACTGCGGCCTGTGCGCTGTCCGTCTCGGCGATACGCGCGCTGCTCCGGCTCGGTCCTTCGACGTAGTACTGGCCGTCTCTCAGTGTGCCGATGTAGGGGATGTCCCAGGTGTGGCGGATCTCCGTGCACCTGCTGAAGTGCAGCTCCCACATACCGGTCCAGGGGTAGAGCTGACGAAGCAGCGGCTCGGCATGCGCCACCCGCACCAGCTCGGCAAACGGTCCCAGAAGCGGTGATCCTTCCGGCCGGCGAGGTTCGCTGGCAGTGGTCAAGATCTTGTGCCAGGCTGCTTCGACGGTGTTGGTCATGCCGTGATTGTGCAGGTCCTGCGGCCCCGTCACCACAGATCACCTGCTAGCGGATCATGGTCGGGTGCACAGATTTGAACTCACCGACCAGGAATGGGATTTACTCGCTCCGCTCATACCCCGGGCCGTGATTGGCCGGCCGAGGGTGGACGACCAGCAGGTCATCAACGGGATGGTCTATAAGATCCGCACGGGCATGCCGTGGCGTGACCTGCCCGACCGCTACGGGCCATGGCAAACGGTCTACACCCGCTTCCGCCGCTACGCGTTGGGCGGCGTCTTCACCCAGGCCCTCCAGCAGATCCAGGCCCAAGCTGATGCGGCCGGCGACATCGGCTGGCTCGTCCAGATCGACTCCACCATCGTGCGAGCTCACCAGCATGCCGCCGCCACCGGCCGAAAAGGGGGATGCGTCGGCCGGATGAACCGGACGATCAGGCCCTCGGTCGATCCCGCGGAGGTCTGACGACCAAGATCCACCTCGCCTGCGACGGCCGCGGCAGACCCCTGGCCCTCCTGATCACTCCCGGCCAACGCCATGACGGTATCTGCGCGCAGCCGCTGCTGAAACGTATCCGTGTCCCGCGCCTCGGTCCCGGCCGCCCGCGCTGCCGACCCGACCATGTGATCGCAGACAAGGCCTACAGCTCCCGCGGGTTCCGCGCCTACCTGCGCAAACGCGGGATCGGCCACACCATCCCCGAGAAGGCCGACCAACAGCGACACCGACACAACCGCGGCCGACAGGGCGGTCGGCCACCCAGCTTCGACCGCGAGACGTGCCGTCGACGCAACACCGTGGAGCGGTGCTTCAACAGACTGAAGCACTTCCGCGGCATCGCCACCAGGTACGACAAGACCGCCGCGTCCTACGAAGCGGCGGTCAGCCTGGCGTCGTTCCTACTCTGGGCAAGATCCGTTTGAAGACGGGGCCTAGAACTGTTGCTGCCAGTCGCGGTGTTGGGCCGGCCGTCGCTGGGTCGGCGGAAGCTGATAGACGGGATCCGGTGGCGGGTGCGGACTGGTGCTCCGTGGAGGGATCTGCCGTCGGAATACGGGCCGTGGCAGACGGTCTACGGACTGTTCCGCCGCTGGCAACGCGACGGCACCTGGCCCGTGCTGCTGACCGGACTTCAGGCTCGGGCGGACGGATGGTCACGTGGGAGGTCAACGTCGACTCCACGATCTGCCGGGCCCATCAGCACGCCGCAGGCGCCCGCCGCGACGGCCAGGCCCAGAAGGAACCGCCGGGCGGAACCCACACGGAGCCCGACGACCACGGTCTGGGCCGGTCCCGGGGAGGCTTCACCACCAAGATCCATCTGGCCTGCGAGCAAGGCCAACGGCCGCTGTCTCTGCTGGTCACCGCCGGTCAGCGTGGTGACAGTCCTCAGTTTGCCGCCGTCCTGGATGGCATCCGAGTGCCCCGCACCGGACCCGGCCGGCCCTGGGCCTCGGGCCTGCGGAAGCAGGTCCAGACGATCTTCCGGTCGCCGACGCCGGTCTGGATTCCCCAGTTGTCGGAGAGTGCCTGGACGATGCACATGCCTCGGCCTGCTTCCCCGGTCCGGGAGGGAGGCGGGACACGGACGCGGGATTGGCTCGTACGTCGTGAACTTCGAGGTGGAGGCAGTGGGCGTGCTGGATGACTCGGACCAGGTACTCCCGGCGGTCCCGGCTGCCGTGCTGGACGGCGTTGCCGGCCAGTTCCCAGACGCATGCCCGGAATCGTCGCGGCGCCGGCACCCGCCCCAGGCGTCGCGGGCTTGCATCACGAACTCGCGGGCACTGCGTACGGTCTGCGGGGTGGAGCTGAAGGCGTGCGTCAGGCGTCGCATAGCGGGTCCTTTGCCAGCTGCGGCGCCAGGGGGCTGCGCGGCCCGCAGCCGCCTCGGCCCTTGGCGCGTCAGGCGAGGACGCGGCCGAGGAAGTCGCGGATGTGCTCGGTGATGGGCTGAAGGTGGCTCTCGAGGGCGAAGTGCCCCGACTCGAGCAGGTGGATCTCGGCGCCTGGCAGGTCCTGGCTGAACGCCTCCGCGCCCGCGGGGCCGAAGATCTCGTCGCCTGCGCCCCAGACCGCCAGCAGCGGCACCTGGGAGTCGCGGAAGTACTGATGGACCTGCGGGTAGAGGTCCACGTTGGTGGGGTAGTCGCGGAAGAGCTTGAGCTGGATCTCGTCGTTGCCGGGCCGGTCCAGCAGCGCCTGGTCGTGAACCCAGTTGTCCGGGCTGACCAGGCTGGGGTCGGCGACCCCGTTCACGTACTGCCAGCGCGTGACCTCGGCGGTCAGGGCGCCGCGCATGGGGGCTTCGGTCTTCGGTCCCGGCGCCTGGGCGTAGGCGAACACGCCGTCCCAGAACGGCTTGACGAAGCCCTCGACGTAGGCGTTGCCGTTCTGGGTGATGATCGCGGTGATGCGGTCGGGGTCCTGTAGCGCGAGCCGCCAGCCGATGGGGGCGCCGTAGTCCTGCACGTACATCGCGAACCGGTCGACACCGAGGTGCTGGAGCAGGCCGGAAGTGACCTGGGTGAGGGCGTCGAAGGTGTAGGGGAAGTCCTGCAGGGTGGGCATCGCCGACTGACCGAACCCGATGTGGTCGGGGGCGATCACGTGGTACCGGTCGGCGAGCGCCGGGATCAGGTGGCGGAACATGTGCGAGCTGGTCGGGAAGCCGTGGAGAAGCACCACGGCGGGAGCCTGGGGGTCGCCGGCCTCTCGGTAGAAGACCTCCAGGCCGTTGACGGTGGCGGTGCGGTGGTGGACTGCGGGAATCACCCTTCTAACCTCTCTTTGGAGCTTGACCGGTTATGTCTCCAGTCAAGCGCGCTCGACCTAACCCGTCAAGGTGATTTCATCGGTTAGATTCTGAATGAGAACGCCGTGGCCGCGTCCCGGCGGGTCGCGGTCGTCCGCGAGGCGGAATCCAGAACGGAAGCAGGCCGAGGGCCCGGCTCAAGCCTCAGTCCGTAAGGGCCGTCAGCCAGTGCAGCTCCGGCCGTAAGGTGACTCAGCCAGCCGATGCCGCCCTGCCGGCCTCGTGCACCATCGGGGTCACGCCCGGCAGTCTTCCCGGGTTCCCGTGATTCACGGGCATGAGGCGGTCGGGTGCCGTGACCCTGCGACTTGCGCGGCGCGGGCTCGAGAGGCGACGGGTCTGTCCGGACTGGTAGCGGCGCACGGCCAGGCCGGGGACCGGCCCGGTGGCGGAGCGCTCGGCGCCCTCGCGCGCAGCATCAATGGCCCGCGTGAGTGCGTCGAGACCGTGGGCGCCCGTGGTGGCGCCGGCCGCTGAAGAAGAAGGTGGGTTCCGGACACGCCGCTGCGGTCTGCCGAGGTGATGTCGCGCTCGACCCGGTCGGCGTGGACGCGGCGGCGAAGATCCTCGTGGAACCGGCGCACGCCCGGACCGAGGTCGGCGGCATGGCCGAGCAGGTCGCTCATCTCCAGCCGGTCCTGGCGCTGCAGCAGCAGGGTGTGCATGGGCCAGAAGGCTCCCTGGGCCCCTGCGGCTTCCGCGGCCTCGGCGGCCAGTCGTGCGTGCGGGTGTACATCGCTCAGCGGCAGGTGGCGCCCCACATAGCGCACATCCGGGCGCGAAAGCAGAAGATCACGTGTGACCGGGTCGGCGTCACCGCAGTACGGACACTCGTAGTCGCCGTACTCGACGACGGTCACCGCTGCATCCTCGGGCCCTGGGACATGGTCGTGGGCGGGTTCGATGCTGCCGGCCAGGTCGGGCAGCGGCAACGCGGAACCAAGCAGGGCTCGGTTGCGGGCCGCCGGCGGGAGCAGGCCGGTGAGGCGGTAGACGGTCCAGCTGAGCAGGCTGGAGGCCGCGGCCGCCGCCAGGATGCCGACCTTGGCCTCCTGAAGGGCCCTGCCCGTGAAGGCAAGGTCTGCGATGAGCAGGGAGACAGTGAAGCCGATGTCGGCGAGCGTGCCGTCGTCGGCCGCGGCACGAGCTCATGAACCCAACCTTCCAAATTGGCTTTTCTGGTTAGAATGAAATGCTCCATGTAACCCGCGAAGCGAAACAATCAGGTTAGGAGAGGCGTTTCATGGTGACCGCTCGTGAGCAGCAGGACGCACTGCTGGAACTCCTCAACACGACGCCAGTGGTCCACGGGGTCGTCCAGGACCAGCTGGCGGATCCGGAATCAGCAAGGCCCTGGCAGCGGGCACATGGCGGCATCGGCACCGCAGAAGAGCACGGACACCTCCTGCAGGCGCGCGACGCGCTACAAGGCGTGGTGCGTGGTAGCCAGTCGGCTACGTCCCTGGCTCCGTTCCTCAAGGGCGTCACCTACCGCCCGCAGGTCTCCTCCGCGGGGGTGTCCTGGGAGCTCGAGGCCCCAAAGGAGCGCCGGATGGCGGCGGAGGCGGTGATGGCCTGGAGCGCGCTGCAGGAGACGATGCCCGGGCGGCTGCGGCCGTGTGCCAACCCCGAGTGCCGGCTCTTCCTCCTCGACCGCAGCAAGACCAACAGGGCCCGCTGGTGCTCGATGGCCGTGTGCGGCAACAGGATGAAGGCCAGGCGCCACTACCAGCGCACTCGCGACGGCGCAGGCGAGTAGCACCTCCAGCAGCGCCACCCCCTACGCCCATTGCGCCATTCGAAGAATCTCAGCGAATTCTCCAAAAGATTCATGATCACAAATCGCCGCGGCCTCGGCCGGAGAACTAGCATCGCCCCCGGCGCAGATCACATCGCTATGAGGGGCTGCCCCCGGCCGGCCACCAACGCAGGAGGACCGCAATGGCGACGCTGCTGTCCGTCAATGTAGGGATGCCCAAGGACGTCTCCTGGCAGGGAAGGACTGTCCACACCGGTGCGTGGAAAGCGTCCGTAGGCGGCCCTCGGATAGTGCGGCGGCTGAACATCGACGGTGACGGCCAAGGGGACCTGGCGGGGCACGGAGGCGAGATGCGCGCCGTCCTCGTCTACCAGCTGCAGTCCTACCGGTACTGGCAAAAGCAGCTCGGCCGCGACGACCTGACCTTCGGGATCTTCGGGGAGAACTTCACCGTCGACGGCCTGCCCGACAACGAAGTGTGCATCGGCGACCGCTACCGCATCGGTGAAGCCGAGTTCGAAGTCACCCAGCCTCGCGTCACCTGCTACCGCGTCGGCATGCGCCTGGGCGAACCCGCCATGGCCTCCCTCCTGGTCGCCCACCACCGCCCCGGCTTCTACCTGCGCGTCATCACCGAGGGACACGTCCAAGCCGGCGACGAGATCACCCTCACCCGCAAGGGGCCCGAGCAACTCAGCGTCGCCGACACCGACGCACTGCTCTATCTCCCCGGGCGCGACCCCGCGAAGCTGAGCAAAGCCCTGAACATCCCCGCCCTCAGCCCCGGATGGCAGCAGTCCTTCCGCGAACTCGCCGCCGCCCAGCAGCCCACACAGGAACCGGGATGGCCAGGCGAACTCGCCAGCGCCCAGCAGCCCGGAGGGGAACCCGGATGGCCAGGCTTCAAGACCATGCGCGTCGCCCGCATCGTCCCCGAGACCCCCACCGTGTCGTCGATCTACCTCAAGACCACCGACGACGCACCACTGCCCGAGGCCCGCCCGGGCCAGTACCTCTCCATCCGTCTGGCCGTCGGAGAGGCCGCCCCCACAGTGCGCAGCTACTCCCTGTCCTCCGCTCCCGGAGCCGGCACCTACCGCGTCAGCGTGAAGCACGAGCCCCACGGCCAGGTCAGCAGCTACCTCCACACCAGCCTCCACGCCGGCGACCTCGTGGACATCGCCAGCCCCCGCGGGACCTTCGTACTCCAAGAAGGCACCGACCCGGTCGTCCTCATCTCCGCAGGGATCGGCGCCACCCCCGTGCTGGCCATGCTCCATCAACTCGCCACCGCACGAGACCCACGCCCCGTCTGGTGGATCCACACCGCCCACGACCGCGCCCACCACACCTTCGCGGACGAGACCCACACGCTCCTGGCGCAGCTCCCCAACGCCCACGAGCACGTCTACTACACCGCCGAAGCCCCACATCCCGATGAGCCCCACATCACCGAGGGCCGCCCGACCGCCGCATCGCTCGCGGCCATGGGCATCCCCACTGACGCCGACGCCTACCTCTGCGGACCGCCCGCTTTCATGGACAACCTCGGCGGCTTCCTGCGCGACCACGGCCTGAACCCCGCGCGAATCCACACGGAACAGTTCAGCGCCCTCCCCGCCATCAACCCCGGCATCACACCCACGGCCGCGATCCGACCACACCAACCACCAGGTCCCACGGGCACCGGCCCCCTCATCACCTTCGCCCGCAGCGGCATCACCACCCCCTGGTCACCGACCCACGCGTCACTCCTCGACCTCGCCGAAGCCTGCGACATCCCCACCCGCTGGTCCTGCCGCACCGGCGTCTGCCACACCTGCATCACCCACCTCGTCTTGGGCGACATCACCTACACCACCCAACCCCTCGAACCCCCTGAGCCCGGCACCATCCTCGTCTGCTGCAGCCAACCCACCACCGAAGTCGTCCTCGACCTCTGACTGCCGGACTCGATCCAGAACCTCCGGCCGCTCGCGGACATCCAGCTCTGCGTGGTCCACATGGTCCGCAACAGCTTCGGCAGGAATCCGAGGTCCGCAAGATCGTCTATACGACGAACATGATCGAGTCCGTCAACTCCCGGTTCCGTCAGGCAACTCGGTGCCGGGGCCATTTCCCGAACGAGGAGGCGGCGCTGAAGGTGCTCCACCTCGTGATCCGGGGCCGACAGCCCAACCGGCGCAACCCCACCGGCCGGACCCACAACTGGAAGGAGGCGATCAGCCCTCTCGCCGGCTACTACGGCGACCGCGTCACCGACAACTTCTCTGTCAAGTTCAGCATGTTCAACTGAGCTTGGCGTCAGACGGAGCTGGACCCAGAGCGGGTTTCAGCCGGCACCTGGCCCCACGACAATCCAAGGTTTCTTGAAGCCTGGCAGCTCAGCGAACAAATAACCGGTTGCCTGTTGGCGATGGTGGTGGATGCAATGTCCGGCATGGTCACCCAGGTGCGCCCGCCACGGCGAGATGAGATGAACGCGTACTACCGGGCCTTGCCACTCTGCGATCCGGGCAAACTGCAGCCGACTCGTCACACGGGAGACGCCGACGCATGAATACGCCACCACCGCCACCTGGAGCGGAGCGGACTGACGGATCATCCGTCCAGATCGGCGCTCTCGTTCCGCTGACTCGGCCTGGCTGGGTCGAGGCAGGCCACCACTTGCTCGCTGGACTCGAGCTGGCCGTTCGCGAAGTCAATGACGCCGGCGGGATCGTCGGAAGACCACTCGAGCTGGTGGTCCGAGACACCGCGGCTGATCCACAGAGGGCCGCGGCGGCCGTAGATGAATTGGCTCGCCTGGGCGTGGCTGCCTTGGCGGGGGAATATCACAGCGTCGTCGCTCGCGCCGCTGCCGCCAGGGCCGACGCCCTCGGCCTGCCATACCTCTGCTCGTCAGCGGTTCTCGACGCGCTCACCGAACAGCCGACGGAATGGGTCGCGCGCCTCTCGCCGCCGCAGTCCCGAGGCTGGCAGATCTACGCGGACTTCCTCCTCGGCGCGGGCCACAGCCGAATCGCCGTAGCAGCCCAGCCGAGTGTCTACTGGGCATCTGGGACCCGCATTCTGCGGGACTACCTCGCTCCACGCGGCGGCACCGTCATCGAACTCGACATGCGCGCGCTCACCCCCACGGCCGTGTGCGACGAACTCGTCGACAATCGCGCGACAGCCCTCCTTCTTCTGGTCGGCCACCCGGAGCCGGCAGTGTCGATCGTCAAGTCTGTCCGCCGCGACCAGCGCCTCGCCGAGATCATGATTGGTGCTCCGGCCGGGCAACCGGAGTTCGCCGAATGGGCGACGTTGCTGGGCGACGACAGCACCGCGATCCCGTTCTTGCGCTACCTGCCCGAGCGCCTCAGCCCACTCGGTGCACGAGTCGAGACGGCCCTCCGCGAGCGGCTGGCCGAAGCGCCCTCCTTCGTCGCCTTCGAGGGCTACGACACGGTCGCTGTCCTCGCCGATGTGCTGCGTTCTCACGGCGCGGACCGGGCGCGCACTGCCGAATCCTGGCCGCGCGTTGCAGTCGAAGGCACCCGCGGGCAGATCCAGTTCTCCCGCACGCCAGGCATCAGCGTTTGGCAATGGGCTTGGACGCCAATCCAAGTCGTTGATCGAGATCCGGCGGAACCCGATCGCTTTCGGATCCTTCACACCAGCTGAGAGAGCACGGAGGTCCGACTGCCCAGATCTGTCCGAACTTGAGGCTGTCTACCTGTCTACGTGTTAATACGGGCTCTCAGCTTCGCGGCGGGGCCCCGACCGCATTCTCAGACTATCGCGCGGCAGCCGGCGCCAGCCCGGGGCAGCCCAGAGAAGGCCAGCAGTCGGACCCCGGGTTCGGCCGCGCGCTCGCTGACCCGATCCGCTGCCGACTCCTGCTCGCCCTGCGCGAAGCCCCGGCCTATCCCTCCGATCTCGCTGACGCGCTCGGCATCTCCCGCACTCGCCTGTCGAACCACCTGGCGTGCCTGCTCGACTGGGCCTGGTCGTCACCGTGCCTGACGGCCGCCACACCCGCTACGAGCTCGCCGACGAACGCCTCGGCCACGCGCTCGACGACCTGGGCGCCGCTGTGGTTGCCGTCGAGACCGACCGCACCTGCGTCGAGGCGGATGAGAAAGGGGTACTGCTGATGACCGCGATATCCCTCGGCCCGTCCCCCGCCCGCCGCGACGTCCTCGCCAAGCGAATACGCCTGCTGGTCGCGGTGCCGTTCCTGTCCGCCGCCCAGCGCAAGGCGGGGTGCGAACTCGGCTCCGCCAGCGCGGTCGTCCTCGCGCAGGTGGCCGGCGGAGTGGTGGTTGCCGTCCTCGTCGGCGGCGTTCTTGAACACCCGCCCGTAGATCAGGTGGCGGCCGCCGTCAGGGTCGGGGCAGCACATCCCGACTGAAGACCCAGCACTACTGGCGGGATGGGGTTGTTCCGACCATGCCCCATTCCCCTCCGACCAGTAGTCCTCTCGTCGGGACTCGGCAGCTTGTCAGGAGACCGTCGCCGGGGTGTCCCGCAGGGTGACGTTGGCGTGGCTCTCTTGGAAGCTCTGTTCTGAAACGAGGGTCAGCCGGGCCGTGGACTGGAACTCCGGCAGGGTAGTGGAGCCGCAGGAGACCATCGTGGTCTTGAGCTTGGCAATGGTCAGGGCGAGCCCTTCGTTGAGGTCGCCTGCGTAGGGGACGTAGCCGTCCACGCCTTCCTCGAAGACCAGCCCCTGGCCTCCCTGGCCGTAGCGCTGCCAGTTGCGGGCCCGGTTCGAGCCCTCACCCCAGTACTCCTTCACGAAGCCGTCACGGGTGGGCAGCTTCGCGCCGGCCGCCTGGTCGAAGCGTGCGAAGTAACGCCCCATCATGACGAAGTCGGCTCCCATCGCCAGCGCCAGGGCCACGTGGTAGTCGTGCACCAGCCCGCCATCGGAGCAGATCGGCACGTACTCGCCGGTGCGTTCGCGGAAGGCATCCCGGGCCGTTGCGACGTCCAGCACAGCGCTGGCCTGGCCGCGGCCGATGCCCTTCTGGTCCCGAGTGATGCAGATGGAGCCGCCGCCCACCCCGACCTTGACGAAGTCCGCCCCCGCCTCGGCGAGAAAGGTGAACGCCTCGCCGTCAACCACGTTGCCGCCGCCGACCGGGGTCTCCGGATAGTGCTTCTTCACCCAGGTCAGAGCCTGCGCCTGCCAGTCGCTGTAGCCGTCGGACGAGTCGAAGCACAACGCGTCCACGCCCGCCTCCAGCAGGGCCGGGACGCGTTCCTGATAGTCGTGGGTGTTGATACCTGCGCCCACGCGCAGACGCTTGGCAGCGTCCACGACCTGGTTCGGGAAGCGCTTGTTGTCCGCGTAGTCGGAACGGAACACCAGATGCTGCAGGTGACCCTGGGCATCCAGCACCGGGAGGCAGTCCAGCCGTTCGTCCCACAGCCGCGCGTTGGCTTCGGAAAGCGTGGTGTCCGGCCCGGCATGGGCCAGGTCGGCGATAGCGGTCATCCGGCCACTGACCGGTCCGTTGAGATCATGGCGCTGGGGGTGGAAGTCCCGGGAGGTCACCAGGCCGAGCAGGCGGCCGGTGGCGGTCCCGTCGTGGGTGACCGCGGCGGTGCTGTGACCGGTGCGGCGCATGACATCGACCAGGAGGCTCAGGGTGTCGTCGGGGCGGACGTTGGTATCGCTGGTGACGAATCCGGCCTTGAAGTTCTTCACCTGGCGGACCGCTGCAACCTGGTCCTGGATCGGCTGGTTGTGGTGCAGGAAGCTAAGACCACCGTTTCGCGCGAGCGCGATCGCGAGATCGGGTGTGCTGACGGCCTGCATGATCGCCGACGTGAACGGGGACTGCAGCTCGATCGCCGACGCCTCGCCCGCGATGTGCCGCACCAGGGGTGTGCGCAGGTCAACCGTCGCAGCCGAGCAGTCGGTCCGAGTCCGGTTCGGCAAGAGCAGAAACTCGTTGAACGTCCGTGAGACCTCGGCGATGATCTGTGCCACTCGTTCCTCCTGACCCGTCGGCCGGGGCCCGACTGCCCCGCCGTGAGGATCGCCCCCGTATCCCAGGGCCCGGGCAGGCAGAGATCAGCACGGCAGCCGTGGAGGTGCCACCAACTGCGGCAGAGCCCTGACCGGCCCGTGGACGAACGGGGTGCGGTCGTGACCTGGCACCTTATCGATTGCTCAGCCGCTGCACGAATCGTGGCCGTCACCGGCAGCCGCCACCCCGGGTGATTGCTTCAGGTCCTCGGCCCGGGCCGCGAAGTACTCGGTCCAGTCGCGTCTGGCGTAGGCGACCCAGCGGAGCGCCGTGTGGGTGCATCCCGGTCACGTCGGCGAGGATCGGGCTGGGGAGATCAGCAGCGAAGGCGGCGAGCGCCGCGTGGCGGGCGGTGCGAACCGGGATGCCGTGGCGGCACAGTTTCTGGGTCATGCCGTGCGTCGAGATCGGCTTGCCCGGGACCATGCCCGGGAATAGCCACCGAGTGCCTGGGGGGCTCGCGAGAGCTGTGGCCGCAGCCGGGGCTGTTCGGCGAGGCGCCGAAAGAGCTCGGCGAGCCGTGGTCGCAGCAGGACGGGGGTGGCGGCCCAGGAGCAGGTGGGCGTGCTGTCGCCGAGCCGAGCCCGCACTGAGGCGCATGGGCCCGACTCGCACCCCCACTTGCCGTTGGCCAGGCAGCACCGCCGCGCCCCGGGTGCGACTCGCGTTCCGACCGGCGGGTCGTCCTGACGGACAACCCGCCTCGCGAGACGACCTCTAAGCCTTGGCCGCGTCGTCCGCGCCGGCCCTCCACCCGCGTTCGATGCTTCGCATGAGCGCCGGAACCACGATCAGGGACCGAAACGGCTTGATGGCGGTCATGTAGGCGGCACCGAGCCGTCCGTTCGGCTTGACCAGGACCGCCATCTGGCCGCGGTAGCCGCCGGAGCCGTCCGGAACCCAGCTCATGTGCATGACGGTGTGTACGGTCCGGTTGGCCATCTCGGACGCCCACTCGTCCTGGAGCAGATACAGCGAGGTGAAGGGCACGTCGTTGAAATCCGGGCCCCGTGGTGCCGTACGCAGATCACTCGGCAGCCGGTCCCGGAGCGAAGGCACCCGGGAGTCGACACCGGCGTCCTTGCCGTCCAATCCCAACAGTGCTCCGATCTTCTGCCGGGCCGCCCAGAGGCAACGGACCACGAAGGGGGCGCCCTTAGGAAAGCTGTCCGACTCGGCGTCCGAGACCATGATCGACACCAACCGGGAAAACTCGTCGGGACCGCCCGGCGTCGGCAGCGCCCAGACGTCCTCGACCTCGAAGTCGGGGGTGATCTCGTGGATCCGCCAGGGACGCGACGTGTGCGCGGTGTTGGGCAGTTTCATTCGTGGGCCTCCGGGACATGCGGCAGGTTGAGCAGGCCTCGGACGGCTCTTTCGGCGAGTTCGACGTCGTAGGGAGCGTGTCCGGCGAGCTGGATCCCGACCGCCTCGACGACGCCGAGATAGGCCGATGCCGTCTCGGCGGGCGGCGGCCCCGGCGGGATGGCCCCGCTGCTGCGCCCGGCGGCGATCAGGCCGGCGCAGTCGGCTTCGAGCCGGTCGACGATGTCCGTGATCGCCCGGCCGACCGGATGGTCCTGGCCCGCGAACTCGACTCTCAAGGTCATCATGACGTTGGCCACGTCGCGGCGGCAGTAGACGGCATGCCCCCGCGCCAGCGCCAACAGCGCCTCGACAGGGTCGGATTCCGCGGCGACGGGACGGCCCACCTCGGCCTCCCAGGTCTCCTCGACCCACTTCACCACCGCGAGCGCAAGTTCTTCCTTGTTGGCGAACAGGTGATACAGGGCGCCGCGCGTATAACCCGCCTCGCCGGCCACGCGCTCCAGGGCCAGATTGGCGTACCCGTACATGGACAGCCCCCGCGCCGCGGCCTCCAGCAGAGCTGCCCTGGTCTGGGCCCGCCGGTCTGCCTGCGTCCGGCGAACCCCCTCCGGCTTCCCGGTCATCGCACCATCACCATCCCACCATCTTACATACGTACATGCATGTAGGTTAGCATCGTCGTGCCGTTGAGCAGTCAGACCGCGAAGGAAGGCCGAATGAACGTCGAACCAGTGCGTGACTCGAGAGTGGGCACGGCTTCCGTCCCGGCCGTCCGCCAACAGCAGCCGGTCCCGGAGCGGATCCGCGCCCTCAGCACCATGACCGATCCCGGCTACGTCGATCTCTTCACCATGGCCGGCGGGCTGCCGGGCAGAACACCGGAGCAGTGGGCGAGGGTCTTGTTCGAGGACGTGGCGGGCCGCGCGGGGCAGTTCATCTGGCGGGTACTGCTCGGCCTGCGGCTCACGGCGTCACCCGACCGGGTGGCCGGATGGCGGATCGCCGACCGCGGCGACGACTGGATCAGACTCGAGGCCCGTTCCTGGTTCCTGACCGGGCACCTCGTCGTCCAGGCCGATGACGAACAGGTCTCGCTCGCCACGTTCGTCCGCTACGACCGCCCGGTGGCCTCGCGCATCTGGCCATCGCTGGCCAAGAAGCACCGCCAATTCGCCCCCGACTTGCTGCGCGACGCACACCGGGCACATCAGCCGAGCCCGAACCGATAGTCCCGGTGCCGCTCGGGCCGACGAGTAACGGTCTGCCTGCTCACAGCTCAGCCGGCAGCGGATGGAACTGCGGCCGGCTGGGAGTGTGCTCCTGGCCGGTTGCCGGTGTTCGTGTGGTGTCGAGGAGTGGGGTCAGTAGATGTTGGTGATGGATGCGGCCCAGCCTGATGGGCCGACGAGCTTGGGCAGTACGGGGCTGGCCCCGGGTGCCCAGCCTCGGTAGCGGAGGAGGCAACGGCGGGAGTTCACCGCAGAAACGATCCGATAGCGCCTCAGTGCACGTGCTCCGGCGGGCATCGCGGCCCGACAGGCGTTGGTCGTCCGTCGTCGCAGTCCCGGACCGGGCCGGCGCGCCGTGCGGGTCGAGTGTTGTCTTATACGGAGCAGGGTGCGGCCGGTTTCCCGGCGCACCTGCCGGCGGCAGGGCAGCGCGGGAAGCGAGTCCGCCCGGGAGCCCTTCGCACGTCGACCGGGCGGACCGCACTTCGGTGGCTGTCAGAGAGTGCGCAGGGACGTCGTCGCCCGCAATCGGTTCGTACGCCGAGTTGCAGGGCATCAGCCACACACGGCCGTTCTCACGGCACAGGCGCTTGACGGTGGCCTCGCCGTCCAGGAGCGCGGCAACAATGTCCCCGCGGTCGGCGGTGTCCTGGCGGCGGACGGTGACGATGTCGCCGTCGCAGATGCGGGCCTCGACCATGTTCGCCCACCGCTTGAAACCGACGAGTTCACCGAATCTCGGAGGACTCTGCCTGGGAACCGGCGGCGATTCTCCCCTTTCGCGTTGAGTCTGGCGTGGGTTCGCTTGCGTGTCTGGGCGAGATTCTTCCCCCCGGATGCAGCGTCGACCTGGTGTGGGGCGAGGACATCGAGGCGCGGGGCGACGGAGGGTCCCTCGGGCCGGACCCCAGTGGGCCCAGTGGGCCTAAGGCCCGCACCGCGAGCCGCACCTCCACCCGCGACATGTCCTCCAGCAAACGGGGCGGCCAGCGCTCCCACTCCGGTGCCGACGGCCCCACCTACGACCAGCTCTACGCGAAGGCCCGCCGCCGCAACATCCGCGGCCGCTCGTCGATGAACAAGGCGGAACTCAAGCGCAAGCTCGGGCGCTGACACCGACGAGCAAACCCCCGGCCGCACTAGAACGGCCGAGCGGCTTGGCACCAGGACGCACGTGGCCAGAGGGGCTGGAGCCGGCCGTGCAGGAGGCAGAACTCGTTGCCTTCTGGGTCGGCCAGGACGTGCCAGCTCTCGGTGCCGGTCTGGCCGACGTCGAGGGGCCTGGCGCCGAGAGCGAGCAGCCGATCGTCGACAGGGACGGTGCGGTGCGGGTCAACCGGAATCTACCCGACGGGGTCGGGACGGTGCTGCGGGTGATCGGCGATCCACGTCCATGCGGTCCACGTGCCGTGTCACGGGCCGGTGGTGCCAGGCGTTTTCACGCCTGCCCTGGGGCACGTCATCCGCCGGCGGCGTCCTCGGCCTCCCAGCGCAGCAGGTCGCCCGGCTGGCACTTGAGCACCTCGCAGAGCGCAGCGAGCGTCGCGAAGCGTACCGCCTTGGCGCGGCCGTTCTTGAGTACCGCCAGGTTGGCGGGCGTGATCCCTACGCGGTCCGCGAGCTCGCCCACGGACATCTTCCGCCTGGCCAGCATCACGTCGATGTCGACGGCGATAGGCATCAGATCACCTCGTCCAACTCGGCCTGCATCTGCGCCGCTTCGACGTCGCGCGCGACGGCCTGGGCGAGCAGCATCCGCAGCACGAGCACGATGAGCGCGACCCCGAGGATGGCCACGCCAACCCCGCCCATGATGACGGTGACGCCCGGGTCGTCCCGCTGGCCCGGCGCATTGAGGACCGTGACCGCGAACCACACGAGGGCAGCCGCCACGATCGCGCCGATCACGACGTCCACATACCGGAAGGCGGCGTGGGAGAAAACGGTTCCGCGTCGCACCATCGTCACCAGCCGCCATACGCAGACCAGGGCGACCTGGGCCGACACCATGCCCAGGATCGTGATCACGCGCAGCGGGGTCAGTGGGAGCGACCCGTCCTCCGGGTCGGTGGCCAACGCCAACACCATCAATGCCTGTACGAACACGGTGCCGGCGAGCACCACCGCGAGCACGGCGCGCAGCGCACGCACTGTCAGCTTTCCCATGGCCCATCCTTCCATCGAGTTGCGATGGGAATCTATCGAAATTCGATGGGTGAAACAAGAGCTGGGACGCAGGGTGGGCGGCGGTTTCGCACCGCGGCGGGACGCCGCCGCCCCCCATGGCATGACGGTTGCGCGAACCGTCGTGATCTTGTCGAAATCGGCCTCACTTGCGCACAAATCGGACGCCACCCGACTACGCCGAAGCCCTGCGCCATGGGGCATGTCGCCCAAATAGCGCATAACCCGTCAGGTGTCTAGCCTGGGAGGGGGCTTATAGATATGTGACGCGGTCCTTGCGGCGCACCAAGAGGAGGTACCGCCCTCCAGCAGAGCGTCACGAAAGCGTATCGGGTGCGTTGCCCCCAGCTCATCGCGACGCCCATCAGTAAGTTGCTGGGTCGATTACACGCAGCGGCCGTGCATGCGGGGTGGAAGGCGAGCATTTCCACCCTGATTTCTGGTGCGTTCGCGATCTGGTGTGATGTGGCAGCGGCCGCTCGGTCGACACCAGGACCCTCATCTGGAGACCTAGGCCGGTTGACCGATGGGGGTGCTCAGACCGCTGATCAGAGCTAACAGTAGGTTGAAAAAGGAAGTACTGCACAGACAGGAGAATCTCGTGAGCTCGGTAGACGAAAAGGCTACGGAAATGCGGACCCTTACCGCCAAGGGTGAACCGACCAAGGACGCACCGGAACGAATGGGCGGCTCAACGGGCAACACCAGAGGCCATGGCCAATTTTGGGCGGGCGTCTCGGACGGAAGAATTACAAAGGGCAGCGCCGTCACGGTTGCAATCACCGAAATAGGAGGAGAAGGGCCGGTGATGGCCCAGACTCGAATGCAGGTGAGCAATGTCGTCCCCAGGAACGGGGGTATGGATGTCTGGTGCAACATCGACGCGCCGAGTGACAGGACGTTCAGACTGCACTACGTCATCGGCTGATTAGCACCCTCGTTCGTAAGGAACTCGAACCGGAACCGGCGGAATCTGGAGCTCATACGCGCCCGGCGACCACGCACCGTGATGTCATTCCCGGCCGCTGCTGGAAGAGGCGGTCGCCGAGGTCGGCACCGAGTACGTGTGGTGTCGCAACCCTGCCAACGCCCCTCGCGCAGACACCGGCGAGTTGATCCCTTGGTCTTTGCCCCTGTCGAACAGGGCCGCCGATGCCTTGGTTCGGGTCGCCGGTCACGCCTGCAAGGTCGCCACCTCCGCGTTGACCGGGATGCGGTCCAGCGAACTGATGAGCTCACGGACGGCTGCC
Organism: Streptomyces sp. NPDC001514; assembly: GCF_053597075.1. Classification (NCBI taxonomy): domain Bacteria; kingdom Bacillati; phylum Actinomycetota; class Actinomycetes; order Kitasatosporales; family Streptomycetaceae; genus Streptomyces; species Streptomyces sp. NPDC001514. Next base: position 1,425 of record NZ_JBSFHO010000062.1, on the reverse strand, counting down.
GCCGCACGCCCTCGTGCCGATCAGCCGCAACCTCGTCCTCGTAGCCAATCCCGGCGCCGTGCGGCCGGCGTAAGCCGATTCGGGATGCAATCGGCTGCTCGGCCGTCCAGGGGGTGACGTACGGAACCCGCGTCCCGCCTTGATACAGCGTGGCCGGGCTCATGCACTCACTCCAGCGGGGAAGGCTGACGTGGGCCGGTGCGGGTGGATGACGTTGCCGTCGTGCAGCAGGACACCTGTGTCCTCAAAGAGGGTGACCCCGTTGCACAGGAGGCTGTACCCGATCTCGGGACGGCATGCTGTGGCCTTCGTGGCCTCCAGGTCCGCGGAGTGGGCACTGGGGCGGGGCGACGGGTGCGGCGGCTCGGGCTGGGCCCGGCAAGCGCGTCCCAGAACGGTTGCCGGCCACCTATCACCGCACCCACGGGGTCCGGTACTTCCACGGGTGTTACTCGGTCGGCGACGACACCTTGTGGGGTGTGAGCCGCTGCAAGAAGGGTGCCGGGAACACGCTGGCCGCGCTGAAGTCGATGCGCGCCGCCCGGCCCGACGGCGCACCGATCTACGTGATCATGGACAACCTGTCCGCCCACAAGGGCAGCGAACGGCAGCCCGGCCACGGACGAGGTGCTCTTGAGCGAGACCGCCTGGCCGATCCTCCCGTGCCGCCACTGCCCGGCCCTGCCCCGGACCTTCCGCTCCGACTGTCACTGACCGGCGAGCCGTCCGCCGCCCAACCGCCTTCCACGCCCTAACAGTCGCTGTGCCTCCGTGTCACGCCGAAGTTGACAAGGCGTTGCCGACGACCTCCGCCAACTCGTCGGCGGACTCGGAGGTCAGACGGTAGAACCTCTGGAGACTGATCGAGCGCTCGAGACGGCCGTCCACCACGTATTTCAGACCGCGGTCTGGCCTCGGCGGTTACGCCACGTAAGCCTCGCCAGAAGATCGCCGGGGATCGGCATGTCGAAGCGTACGGGCGTCGCGTCCACGTGCACTGCCGCGGCGCCGCAGCCACCGGCGCCGAGCATCGACCAGTCGCCGTGCGCGGGAAACGCCGCGTCCTGCCACGTTGCGGGGGCGGTGCCGCAGCAGTCGCGCCACTCCATGTCGATCACTCGCATCCGGCTGACCACGAACACGACGCACCGGTTGACGTGCAGCGCGTACACCTCGTCCCCAACACGGGCACCCGACCAGGCGGGCAGGGAGGAATGGACGCCGCTGAAGGCGACCGGCGGCCGCTCGCCCACCCGGCCCGACTTGCGCAGGGCACGGCAGGTGTCATGGGTCCACAAGACGGTGAAGGCATCAGACATGCCGTGATCCTTTGACATCCTCCCCGCCCTAAAGGGCGAGGATTCCCGTCTGCCGGCCGGTGGGTACCGGCTGGGGCTTCGGGTGGGTTCCCCGTTCAGCGGGCCG
>NZ_JBSFHO010000061.1:0-18671 GCF_053597075.1 Streptomyces sp. NPDC001514 | reverse complement strand
CACGCGCTGGGGCTGCTGCTGCTCTGGGCGGGCGACGAGGAGGCGGTCCGGGCCTCCGAGGTGCCGGACTGGGCGGGCTCGGGCAGGGCTCGCCGGGAGTCGTGCGGCGCCGGTTCCGGGAGCGGCCGCGCCGCGGCGGGCCGCAGCCCCGCCCGCCGCCGCACGGTGTGCAGAGCGGCCGCGTCGAGCAGAGCGACCGGAGCCTCCTTGCCGGGCGGTACGAGATCGGCGGGCGGGGTCCTGCGGTCGGTGCCGAGGAGAGCCGAGGTGACGAGCTCTTCCCAGGCGGTCGTGCGGGTGGTGCTGGTCATCGGGTCCTCCGTCGTACGTCCATGAGCGCGTCCATACGGTCAGGTGAGGGCGACCGTCTCGGGGGTCTCGTCGGACCAGGCGGCCAGCGGCAGGAAACCGCGGTGCCCGAACTCGCCGAAGACGGTGACCGGGCCGCCGCCGGACACGGCGGCGAGCTTCCACAACCCGGGGCGGGACAGCGCCACCGGCGCGACCGGCAGCGCGGACCGCCCGTCCGCGTCGGCCAGTTGCCAGCCGTCGTCCGCCGGGACCGGTACGACCCCGGACACCGTGACCGGCCAGGAGTCCAGCCACGGGTCCTCGCGCAGCGCTGCCCCGTACGCGGCCAGCGCATCCGCCGTGGAACCGCCCGGCGGCGGCGTCTTGAGCGGGACCGGAGGGCCGAACTGCTCGCCCAGATCCGCCCGCAACTGTCCCGCGCCCCCGTACGGCACGAGCTCGGCGTCGATCATCAGTCCTGCGGGCAGGGCCACTTGTGGCGCGCGCCCGGCTGCCCCGAAGGAGAGCAGCAGCGCGGTCCGCCCGGTCTCCCGCCCATGGAGCCAAACGCGTCGCGTGGTGATCTTGCCGTCGGCCGTGTCGTACTGCGCGAGCACCAACCAGTCGTCCCTGACCGCGGGCCCTTCCGCGGGCGCTGTGAGTCCGACTCTCGTGCGCACGGTCGCGGCGAGTGGCTCCGGCAAACGCTCCACGTCCAGCCAGGCCCGGTCGAGGAGGTGCACCAGCGCGCTCTCCTCCAGCAGCCGCACCGGCCAGCCCGGCCCGGAACCCGGGACGGCCCCCAACTCCCGGACCCGCCCTGCCAGTCCGGGTGCCTGGGCGTCGACCATGCGCGCGGCCGTCTCCTCCCACAGTCCGTACCCGTCCTGCTCCGCCGAGGCCAGACCTCCCCGCATCAGATCCGCCAGCCGCTGCTCCAGCTCCGTGGCCCCCGCGGTGATACGGCCGGCCCTGCGCTCCGCCCTGCGCCTGGCCGCCTCCGGACCGGCGGTCTTCGCGGACCGTCCATCGCCCGAGCCCGGTTCCTCCTTCTCCGCCGCTCGCTTGCGGCGCCCGGCCAGCCACTCGTCCGCCCAGTCCGGCACCTCGGAGGCCCGGACCGCCTCCTCGTCGCCCGCCCAGAGCAGCAGCAGCCCCAGCGCGTGCTTGCACGGGAACTTCCGGCTCGGGCAACTGCACTTGTACGCCGGACCCGTCGTGTCCACGATCGTCTGATACGGCTTGCTGCCGCTGCCCTTGCACAGCCCCCAGACGGCGCCCGAACCGCTGCTGCCCGCGCCCGACCACGGCCCGGCGGAGCCGAGCTTGCTTCCCGCCTTGCGTGACGAGTCGTCAGGAGCCAGAGCCAGCACCTGTTCCGCCGTCCAGCGCACCCCCTGCTGATTCATGGGAACGACCGTACGGTGCACCACTGACAACGCGGTCCGACCTGCGCAAACGGTCGACTGTCAGTGGCATGGTGCACGGTGGAACCCACATCCGGTCGACCGATCTGGAGGGGGATCCATGACCGTGCCCGAAACCGGTGCAGACTCCGGCACCGAGGTCCTGCGACCGCATGCCGAGGACGCCTTCGCCGACGAACTCAAGGCGCTGGCCGCGGCCGACGACCGGCCGCGGCCGACCCGCTGGCGGCTCTCGCCGTGGGCTGTGGCCACGTATCTGCTCGGCGGCACACTGCCCGACGGGACGGTGATCACACCGAAGTACGTGGGGCCCCGCAGGATCGTCGAGGTCGCCGTCACGACGCTCGCCACCGACCGCGCGCTGCTGTTGCTCGGCGTGCCCGGCACCGCGAAGACCTGGGTGTCCGAGCATCTCGCTGCGGCTGTCAGCGGAGACTCCACCCTGCTCGTCCAGGGCACGGCGGGCACGCCCGAAGAGGCCATCCGGTACGGGTGGAACTATGCGCAGTTGCTCGCCCACGGCCCCAGCCGCGACGCGCTCGTGCCCAGCCCCGTCATGCGCGCCATGGCCGAGGGGATGACCGCGCGCGTCGAGGAGCTCACCCGCATTCCGGCGGACGTGCAGGACACGCTCATCACGATCCTGTCGGAGAAGACGCTGCCGATCCCCGAGCTGGGACAGGAAGTGCAGGCGGTCCGCGGCTTCAACCTCATCGCCACTGCGAACGACCGCGACCGCGGGGTCAACGACCTGTCGAGCGCGCTGCGCCGCAGGTTCAACACGGTGGTGCTGCCGTTGCCGGCGACCGCGGACGCGGAGGTCGACATCGTGTCGCGACGCGTCGACCAGATAGGGCGCTCTCTCGACCTGCCCGCGGCGCCCGAGGGCGTCGACGAGATCCGCCGCGTGGTGACGGTCTTCCGTGAGCTGCGCGACGGGATCACGGCGGACGGCCGTACGAAGCTCAAGTCCCCTTCGGGGACGCTCTCCACGGCCGAGGCGATCTCGGTCGTCACGAACGGCCTCGCGCTTGCGGCCCACTTCGGCGACGGCGTGCTGCGCCCGGGCGATGTGGCGGCCGGCATCCTCGGCGCGGTTGTCCGCGACCCGGCGGCGGACCGCGTCATCTGGCAGGAGTACCTGGAGACGGTGGTGCGGGAGCGGGACGGCTGGAAGGACTTCTATCGCGCGTGCCGAGAGGTGAGCGCATGACGGCGGCGGTCATGGCTGCGATGACCCGCGCCGGGGTTGCGACGACCCGCGCCACGGACGGGCCGCCGCTCGCCCTGCGGTCCGCCGTGGAGGTTGCGGCCCCCGCCGCGGGGGTCTCGCCCGGGGTGACGGCCGGATCCGGCCCCCGCGCCGCCGGTCCGGCGCAGGTGAGCGCCGTAGCGGCCACCGCCCCCGTCACGGCCGCGTCCGGTGCCGATCCTGGCGGGTCCCTACACGTCGATGTGCCGGGCGGGTTCGGCATCCGGCCGGACGCGGGCGCACCGGGTACCGTCACCGCTCCGACCGCGGAGAGGGCGTGGCCCGGCGACGGGCCGCTCGTGCTCGGGGTGCGGCATCACGGGCCCGGATCGGCGCGGGCGGTGCGGGCCGCGCTCGAGGCGGTGCAGCCCAGGGCGGTGCTGATCGAGGGGCCGCCGGAGGGAGACGCCCTGCTGCCACTCGCCGCGGACGAGGGGATGGTCCCGCCGGTCGCGCTGCTGGCGCACGCCGTGGACGACCCCGGGCGAGCGGCCTTCTGGCCGATGGCGGAGTTCTCGCCGGAGTGGGTCGCGATCCGCTGGGCGCTGGCGCACGACGTGCCCGTACGGTTCATCGACCTGCCCGCCACGCACTCCCTGGCGGCGGCCGCCGATCCCACGTGGGGCGATGGGGACGAGGAAGGGGAGGTGCACCCGGGCGAAGGCGAGGCGGCGCTGCGTGTCGATCCGATCGCGGTGCTTGCCGAGACCGCCGGTTACGACGACCCGGAGCGCTGGTGGGAGGACGTGATCGAGCACCGGGCCCCTGCGCAGTCGAAGCCGGGCGCCGCGTTCCCTGCCGACCCGCTCGCGCCGTTCGCCGTGCTCGGCGAGGCCATGGCCGCACTGCGCGAGGTGTACGGACACGGCGGGCACGACCGCGACCTCGTTCGCGAGGCCCATATGCGGATCCAACTGCGCGCGGCACGCAGGGAGTTCGGGGACGAGATCGCCGTCGTCTGCGGTGCCTGGCACGTCCCCGCGCTGACCGGCCGGGCCGGGAAGCCGACCGTCACGGCCGACCGTGCCCTGCTCAAGGGGCTTCCCAAGATCAAGACCGAGATGACCTGGGTGCCCTGGACGCATCGCAGGCTCGCCCGGCGCAGCGGATACGGGGCGGGAATCGACTCGCCCGGCTGGTACGCGCATCTGTTCAGCGCCCTCGACCGCCCTGTCGAGCGCTGGATGACCAAGGTCGCCGGGCTGCTCAGGGCCGAGGACCGGCTCGTCTCGTCCGCCCATGTCATCGAGGCGGTCCGGCTCGCCGAGACCCTGGCCGCGATGCGCGGCCGGCCGCTCGCCGGGCTGAGCGAGACGACCGACGCGATACGGGCCGTGATGTGCGAGGGCTCCGACGTGCCGCTCGGGCTGATCCAGGACAGGCTGATCACCGGCGATGTGCTCGGCGAGGTGCCGGAGACGGCTCCTGCCGTCCCGCTGCAGCGCGACCTGACCCGCCTCCAGCGCACCCTGCGGCTCAAACCGGAGTTGCTGGAGCGCGAGTTGGAGCTCGATCTGCGCAAGGAGACCGACGCCTCGCGCAGCCGGCTGCTGCACCGGCTGCGGCTCCTCGGAGTCGGCTGGGGCACCCCGGTGGCGGGGCGCGGCTCGACCGGCACGTTCCGGGAGACCTGGCGACTGCGCTGGGAGCCCGAGCTCTACGTCAAGGTGGCCGAGGCGGGGGTCTGGGGTACCACGGTGCTCTCGGCCGCCACGGCCAAGGCCGAGTCGGAGAGCGCGTCGGCGACCGCGCTCTCCGAGGTGACGGCACTGGCCGAGCGCTGCCTCCTGGCCGAACTGCCCGACGCGCTCCCCGTGGTGATGAAGGCCCTCGCCGACCGTGCGGCCCTCGACGCGGACGTCGGTCACCTTGCCCAGGCGCTGCCCGCGCTCGCCCGTTCCCTGCGGTACGGGGATGTGCGAGCCACGGACACCGCCGCGCTCGGCGAGGTCGCGGCCGGGCTCGCCGAGCGGATCTGCGTCGGCCTGCCGCCCGCCTGCACCGGGCTCGACGCGGACGGCGCCGCCGAGATGCGCGGCCATCTCGACAGCGTGCACACGGCGATAGGCCTCCTGTCCGAGGCCCGGGCCCGGGCCCAGGCCGAGGCCGAGGCCCAGGCAGGGGAGCTGGGCGAGCGCTGGGCGGCCGTCCTGCGCAAGCTCGCCGCGCGCGACACCGTGCCCGGAGTGATACGGGGGCGCGCGGCACGACTGCTGCTGGACGAGGGGCGGCTCGCCGAGGACGAGGCCGCGCGGCTCATGGGCCTCGCGCTCTCGCCCGGCACCCCGCCCGCCGACGCCGCGGCCTGGATCGAGGGCTTCGTCGGCGGCGCGTCCGGAGGCGGCATGCTCCTGGTCCACGACGAGCGTCTGCTCGGGCTCGTCGACGCCTGGCTGACGTCGGTGCCGGCCGACGCGTTCACGGACGTACTGCCGCTGCTGCGGCGCACGTTCTCGGCGTACGAGCCGGGCGTCCGGCGCACCTTGGGCGAGCTGGTGCGACGCGGCCCGGCGGCAGCGGGCGAGGGGCCGGTGCGGGGGGAGGCCGGTGTGCCCGGATTCGGGCCCGGACTCGACGAGGAGCGGGCCGACGCGGTGCTGCCGGTACTGCGGCTGATCCTGGAGGGGGACCACGTATGACAACGGCTCACACGGATCACACGGCCCACGCGGCAGACACTGCGGCGGGCGCGGCGGCACACACAACGGTCGACAGGGCGGCCGACACCGCATCCGACGAGCGGCTGCGGCGCTGGCGGCTCGTGCTCGGCGGGGGAGGAGCCGACGGGACGGGCTGCACCCTGACCGGGACGGACGCCGCGATGGACGGCGCGCTCGGTGCGCTCTACGGCACGGGGAGCGGCAAGGAGCGCGGGAGCGGAAGGCGTTCGGGGGGCCTCGAGGGATCCGCGCCCAATGTCGCGCGCTGGCTCGGCGACATCCGGACGTACTTCCCGAGCTCCGTCGTCCAGGTCATGCAGCGCGACGCCATCGACCGTCTCGGCATCGGCACACTGCTGCTGGAGCCCGAGATGCTGGAGGCCGTCGAGGCGGACGTCCACCTCGTGGGGACACTGCTCTCGCTCAACAAGGCGATGCCCGAGACGACGAAGGAGACCGCCCGAGCCGTCGTCCGGAAGGTCGTCGAGGACCTGGAGAAGCGGCTGGCGACCCGCACCCGCGCCACCCTCACCGGCGCGCTCGACCGCAGCGCCCGCATCAACCGGCCGCGCCACCGGGACATCGACTGGGACCGCACGATCCGGGCGAACCTGAAGAACTACCTCCCTGAGTACAACACCGTCGTACCCGAGCGGCTCATCGGCTACGGCCGCGCCTCGCAGGCGGTGAAGAAGGACGTCGTCCTGTGCATCGACCAGTCGGGGTCGATGGCGGCGTCGGTGGTGTACGCGTCCGTGTTCGGGGCGGTGCTCGCGTCGATGCGGTCGATCGCGACCCGGCTCGTCGTCTTCGACACGGCGGTCGTCGATCTCACGGACCAGCTGGACGACCCGGTGGACGTGCTGTTCGGCACCCAGCTCGGTGGCGGTACGGACATCAACCGCGCCCTTGCGTACTGCCAGTCGCAGATCACCCGGCCCGCCGACACCGTCGTCGTGCTGATCAGCGACCTCTACGAGGGCGGCATACGGGACGAGATGCTCAAGCGCGTCGCGGCGATGAAGGCGTCGGGTGTGCAGTTCGTCGCACTGCTCGCGCTCTCCGACGAGGGGGCGCCCGCATACGACCGTGAGCACGCGGCGGCGCTGGCGGCGCTCGGGGCACCGGCGTTCGCGTGCACGCCCGACCTGTTCCCGGAGGTGATGGCCGCGGCGATCGAGAAGCGGCCGCTGCCGATGCCGGCCGATGGGTGAGGCGGTGCTGGGTGAGACGGGGCGCTGGGGTGTGCGTCGCATTGCAGGGGGACTGGTACGGGTCGGGCCACTGCTCATAACGGACATGGCGACTCATCAGTAACAAGGGGCTTGCGTGACCCCGGGAGTCTCGTGCAAGCATCGTGCCCGTTGCCCTCGGAAGGGCATGTTCCGCGACTGGGAGGGCTCGCCCCGCTTTGACTGTCACCGCTGCTCAGCCCGCAGCCGCCGTGCGCTTCGCGCGCGGGGCGGCCAGGCGGCATGCGGTGCGCGCGGTGCAGGTGTTGCTGTTCGTCGGCGGGCTGGTGGTGCTGGGGTTCGTCCTCGGCGGCCAGGCGCACGCGGCGGAGCAACCGGCCGCGAGTACGCCGCTCGACGGCGTCGCCCGTACCGAACCGGTCGAGCAAGTCCGTGACGCGGCAGAGCCGGTGGCCGAGCGCGTTGCGGCTGCGCCTGTTGCTGAGCGGGTGGCCGGGCCGGATGTCGAAGCGGTCGTCACGCCGGTCGTCGACACGGTCGACACGGTCGACTCGAACGGCGGCGCGTTCGCCGAGCGGGTGGTCGAGCCTGTCGCCGAGCCCGTCGAGCAGGTCGTGGAAGGGGCCGTTCAGGGCGCGGCGCAGGCCGTTCCCGTACGGCCACTGCCCGGACGGCCCTGGCCCGCACAGGACTGGGCCTCTCCGATGTGGCCCGGCGACGGGCTCGGTGTGTCCGTCCTCGTGCCCGCACAGGACCAGCCGCAGGACTCCGCCCCGGGCGCCGTCCACCGCGACGAGCCGCGCTCCGAGAAGACCGCGGCTGATGCGTCCGAGCACACCCGGGCGTTCGCGCACGCCCGCACTGACGTTCATTCCCAGGTGTACATGCACCGTGCGCCCGAGTCGTACATGACGGCCGCGTCGGGAAGCTCCTTCGGCGGGCGGCTGCCGCTTCTTCCCGGTCAGCTGCCGGCAGGTCCGGGCGGCAGCGCCGTCATCCAGTCCGTCGGTGACGGCCACACGCAGCGCGGCGGTGACCAGCACGGCGCCTGGTTCTCGCAGGCCATGGCGTTCGGGCTCGTTCCCGGTTCTCTGCAGCCGGCCACCGGCACCGCGGTGCGTGAGCGGCACCGCGACGTTCTCGAATTCCCCGGATAGGGCAGGCCGTTCCTCTCGCCTGAGACCTGCCGCGCGGGGGCGGAGCAGGTCTGCCCGAATCCCCCGAATTCGAAGGAACTTCCCGAACCATGAACAAGAACATCCGCCGTTCCATAGTCGTCGCGGCCGGCGCCGCCGGTATGTGGGCCATCGGTACCGCAGCCGCAAGCGCGGACGAGCTCCCCTCGCTGTCCCTCTCGACCCCGGACCAGGCGACCGACACGGTCGACACGGTCGAGGACACGGTCACCGGCGTCACCGACGCCGTCGCCGACGCCCCGGCCGTCGCCGCCGTCACCGGCGAGGCGCAGGCCGCCGGCGGCGCCGCGGTCGCCGAGGCCGAGGAGGCCAGGGGTGCCGTTCAGGACGCCACCCAGGCCCCGGTCGTGTCCACCGCGGACCAGGCCCGTCAGTACGCCGAGGGCGAGCTGACCGACGTCCAGGGCGAGATCGACTACCTCTTCGGCCCGCTGGCCGCCTTCGCTCCCGAGCTGGTGGACCAGGCCCCCGCCGCGGCCCAGGGCTACGCCCAGGGTGCTGTCATCACCGCGACCCCGATCGCCGACGAGACGGCGCAGGACGTCCTGCCCCCGATCGCCGGCCGAGCGGTCGACGGCGTCGTCCCGGTCGCCGGTCAGGCGGTCGGTGACGTCGGCGGCCTCGCCACGGGCGTCGTCGGCGACGTGACCCCCTTCGCGGGCGGTGTCGTGAGCGAGGTCCAGCCCTTCGCCGGCAGTGTGGTCGGCGAGGTCCAGCCCTTCGCGGGAGGGGTCGTCGGTGCGGTCCAGCCGCTCGTCGAGACCGTCGTGGACCAGGTCGGGCCGGTCGTGTACGGGGTCGGCGGCTCCGCCGGCACCCTCGCGGGCGGTGTCGTCGGCGACGTCCAGCCGTTCGCCGGCGGTGTGGTCTCCGAGGTGCAGCCGTTCGCGCAGGACGTGACCGGCACGGTCGCGACGACCTCGGTCGCCGGCAACGCCGTCTCCGGAGTGCAGGGCACGGCCTACGCGGTGACCCCGAGCTACGTCGACAGCATGGGCCACACCCTGACCCAGGGCATCTGACGACGCCACGCACCAGGTGACCGGCGGGTCACGGACATCGACGGGCGGTCCCTGTTTGGGGTGGGGGCCGCCCGTTCCCGTTCCCGTTTCCCGGCGGGTGCGCGGCCCCGTCCCACCCGGCGGCCCCCGACCCGTAGGCCGCCTGTGCCCGGCTCGCACCCGGCGCGGTACTCGACCCGTACCCGGCGCCGTACCCGGTCCGTGCCCACGCCGTGGCCGTCCCGTAACCGCAGAGTTCCGCCACGCGCGCTACCTGTGACAGGTATCACCGCCCCGGTGTGATCTGTGATTTAGGGACCCACGTCCCTCGGGGATAACCTGCGAGACGGACATGCCGCGTGCTCGGACACCGTGTACGCCTCCCTAGTGACTGCGCAGTCACGTTGCCCTTCGCGGCACGCCCACGCAGACAACGAACCGCGAATCACTGAAAAGGGACGGACGCGCGTGGACCTGTTCGAGTACCAGGCGAGGGACCTCTTCGCCAAGCACGGTGTACCGGTGCTGGCCGGTGAAGTCATCGACACGCCTGAGGCGGCGCGCGAGGCGACCGAGCGACTGGGCGGCCGTTCGGTCGTCAAGGCGCAGGTGAAGGTCGGCGGCCGCGGCAAGGCCGGTGGCGTCAAGCTGGCCGCCACGCCGGACGAGGCTGTCGCCCGCGCGACGGACATCCTCGGTATGGACATCAAGGGCCACACGGTCCACAAGGTGATGATCGCCGAGACCGCGCCCGAGATCGCCGAGGAGTACTACGTCTCGTACCTCCTCGACCGCACCAACCGCACCTTCCTGGCCATGGCCTCCGTCGAGGGCGGCATGGACATCGAGGAGGTCGCGGCCACCAAGCCCGAGGCCCTCGCCAAGATCCCGGTCGACGCCAACGAGGGCGTCACCGCCGAGAAGGCCCGCGAGATCGTCGAGGCCGCGAACTTCCCGGCCGAGGTCGCCGAGCCGATCGCCGAGATCCTGCAGACCCTGTGGAAGACCTTCATCGCCGAGGACGCGCTCCTCGTCGAGGTCAACCCGCTCGCCAAGGTCGCCGACGGCCGGGTCCTGGCCCTGGACGGCAAGGTGTCGCTGGACGCCAACGCCGAGTTCCGTCAGCCCTCGCACGCCGAGCTCGAGGACAAGGCGTCGGCCAACCCGCTCGAGGCCGCTGCCAAGGCCAAGGGCCTCAACTACGTCAAGCTCGACGGCGAGGTCGGCATCATCGGCAACGGCGCGGGTCTGGTCATGTCGACCCTCGACGTCGTCGCCTACGCCGGTGAGCACCACAACAACGTGAAGCCCGCCAACTTCCTCGACATCGGTGGCGGCGCCTCCGCCGAGGTCATGGCGAACGGCCTCGAGATCATCCTCGGCGACCCGGACGTCAAGTCCGTCTTCGTCAACGTCTTCGGCGGCATCACCGCGTGCGACGCGGTCGCCAACGGCATCGTGCAGGCCCTGGAGCTCCTCGAGTCCAAGGGCGAAGAGGTCACCAAGCCGCTGGTCGTGCGCCTCGACGGCAACAACGCGGAGCTGGGTCGCCAGATCCTGGACGACCGCAACCACCCGCTCGTGCAGCGTGTGGACACCATGGACGGAGCGGCCGACAAGGCCGCCGAGCTGGCTGCGAAGTAAGGGACGAGGGACACCAACACCATGGCTATCTTCCTCACCAAGGAATCCAAGGTCATCGTCCAGGGCATGACCGGCTCCGAGGGCCAGAAGCACACCAAGCGCATGCTGGCTTCCGGCACGAACATCGTCGGTGGCGTGAACCCGCGCAAGGCGGGCACGACGGTCGACTTCGATGGCACCGAGATCCCCGTCTTCGGGTCGGTCGCCGAGGCCATCGAGAAGACCGGCGCCGACGTGACGGTCATCTTCGTCCCGGAGAAGTTCACCAAGGACGCGGTCATCGAGGCGATCGACGCCGAGATCGGCCTGGCCGTCGTGATCACCGAGGGCGTCGCGGTCCACGACACCGCGCAGTTCTGGGCGTACGCGGGCGCCAAGGGCAACAAGACCCGGATCATCGGTCCGAACTGCCCGGGTCTGATCACCCCCGGCCAGTCGAACGCCGGCATCATCCCGGCCGACATCACCAAGCCCGGCCGCATCGGTCTCGTGTCCAAGTCCGGCACGCTGACCTACCAGATGATGTACGAGCTCCGTGACATCGGCTTCAGCTCCTGCGTCGGCATCGGCGGTGACCCGATCATCGGCACCACCCACATCGACGCCCTGGCCGCCTTCGAGGCCGACCCGGACACCGACCTGATCGTGATGATCGGCGAGATCGGCGGCGACGCCGAGGAGCGTGCGGCCGACTTCATCAAGGCCAACGTCACCAAGCCGGTCGTCGGTTACGTCGCGGGCTTCACCGCGCCCGAGGGCAAGACCATGGGCCACGCGGGCGCCATCGTCTCCGGCTCCTCCGGCACCGCGCAGGCCAAGAAGGAGGCCCTCGAGGCCGCCGGCGTGAAGGTCGGCAAGACGCCGACCGAGACGGCGAAGCTGGCGCGCGCCATCCTCGCGGGCTGACCTCTCGGGTCTCCTGGATCTCTGTGATCCTCTGGATCACTGGGGTCCCTTGGACCTCTCGGGTCCGACCTGATTGCGCGAAAGGGCCCGCACCCCGGACATCCGGGGTGCGGGCCCTTCCGCGTGCCCGTGCCTCAGTGGGCGAAGGGTTGCAGGCGTTCCGGGCCCTTCAGCGGGTGGTGCCGCAACATCGTCTCCAGTTCGATGTAGCGCCTGGTGATGGCGGGAGGGCCGTAGTTGGGCCGTACGCCACCGACCGACTCGCCGGGTGCCTGCGGGGCTTCGTAGTGGCTGTCCGAGGTGACCATCGTGAGCGCCGCCGCCCCCAGGATCAGGGCGGTGAGCCCGAAAGCGGCCCGCGTCCAGAACTGGGTACGGCGTTCGCTGCCGGCCCGTACGGCACGGGCCGACGCGATCTCGGGTCCGGGCGCATGGGCGACCAGCTCGGCCAGCTCCTCCTGCAGGACCTCGGGCTCGGCCAGCTCGGGGAGCTGCTCGGCGATGGCGGCGCGGGCGTGCAACAGCCGGTTCGCGGCGGCGGGGGTGCTCGCCTCGGTCTCGGCGGCCGTGTCGGGAAGGTCGAGGCCGAGCCCGTCGTACAGGAGCAGCGTGCGGCGGTACGGCGGCGGCAGCTCGAGCAGCGCCTCGCGGAGGGCCTGCCGACTCGACTCCAAAGGCTCGGAGTGCTCGGAGTGCGCGGAGGGCTCGAAGCGCTCGGAAGGCTCCGAAGGCTCTGAGGGGGAGGGCTCGGCAGACCCGGACGCCTCGGAAGTCCCGGACGTCGGGGTCGGGACGACGGGGTCGGGGTGGCGGAGAGAGCGGCGCAGCTGGTGCCAGGGGGACATCGCGTACTCGTACGCCGCCGCACGCACCCAGCTTGCCGGGTCGCGGTCGACGGCGACCTCGGGCCAGCGCTGCCAGGCGACGTGGAAGGCGTGCTCGACGGCTTCGAGGGACAGCTCGCGGCGGCCGGTGAGCAGATAGGTCTGACGGGCCAGGTCGGGGGCGGTTTCCGTGTAGAGGGCGTCGAACGCCTCTTCGGCGGTGAGCACGGGGTCCTCGGAAGGCATGGGGGGAAGCGCCGGGACAGGAGGTGTCCAGCGCCCGGTGCTCTGGGCCGAGGAGGCCGAGGAGGCCGAGGAGGCCGCGGAGGCCGAGGTGGCCGCGAGGAACCGGGACGGGCGGGATGCGCGGGCCCGCGCGGGCACGGTCGAAGGGGCGGCGGTGGGCGGCCCGGTGCGCCGGTCGACGGTGGATGGCCCGGTGCGCCGGTCGACGGTGGATGGCCCGGTGCGCCGGTCGGCGGTGGGCGGCCCGGTGCGCCGGTCGGCGGTGGATGGCCCGGTGCGCCGGACGACCGTGGGATCGTCCTCTCGCTGTACCGCCTGTACCTTTCCACCCTTCACCCCGTGCGGCCCCGGTGCCTCTACGGCCGCTCCGGCCTTCGTCGCCTCCCTGGCCTTCGTAGCCTCCACAGCCTCTCCGGCCTCCCTGGCGGCGACCTCCTCCTCGCACGTGGCGAGCAGCTTCGCGTACACCTCGCGCTTGCGTCCGCGCGGACTGGTGCGGCCCGCCTCCCAGGACTTGACCGTCGCCCGTCTTACCCCGACGGCCTCCGCGACCTGCTCCTCGCTGAGCGACTTCGCCTCGCGCAGCCTGCGCCTCTCCTTGGGGGAGGGCAGTGGAGTGGCGCCGGTCTCGGTGGGGTCCGCGGCACTCTGCGTCATGAGGGGCTCCCCGGGGCCGGGAGGCTGCACTGGGGCGAAAAGTACATAAGCGTATTTTGTGCGACACAACGGCCTTCTGCCTGTTACGCGGATAAAGCGCGTGTCGTTGGCAGCATGGCCCGCGTGACCCAGTTGACCGACCGCAGCCCCACCTTCGTCGCCGTGCAGGGCTCCCGGCCGCCCGCCGCCGTCCTGGCGGCGGCCGCTCTGCGCGGGATGATCGCGGCAGGACTGGGACTCGGCACGCTCGCCGCCCTGGTGACGGTGATGTGGATCAGTTCGCCGTACCCGGACAGCGGCCCCAGGGGGGCGCTGCACGTGGCGGCCGCGCTGTGGCTGCTCGCGCACGGCACGGAGCTGGTCAGACCCGACACGCTCTCGGGTACGCCCGCGCCCGTCGGGGTCGTACCGCTGCTGCTGGTGGCGCTGCCGGTCTGGCTGGCGCACCGGGCCGCGCGCGACACGCTGGAGTGCGACGCCGGGCCCCGGGCGTCGGTGGGACTCGTCGTGTCCGGGGTGACCTGCGGCTATCTACTGGTCGCAGCATGTGTGGCGCTCTACTCGGCGGGCGGGTCGCTCGCCGCGGAGCCGGTCAGCGCGGCGCTGCATCTGCCCGTGGTGGCGGTCCTGTCCGCGGCGGCGGGGGCGTGGACGGCGTACGGGTGGCCGCTCGGGCCGCTGCCGGGATGGATGCCGGAGGGCGTACGGGTCGCGCTGGCGCGCTCCCGGGTCACCGTCGCGCTCCGGGCGGCAGGTGCCGCGGGCGCGGTGCTGCTCGGAGGCGGGACGGTGCTGGTGGCGGTGTCGCTCGTGTGGCACGCGGGTGCGGCGCAGGAGTCGTTGCTGCGACTGGCGGCGGACTGGCCAGGACGTTTTGCGGTGCTGCTGCTGGCGCTGGCGCTGGTGCCGAATGCGGCGGTGTGGGGTGCGGGCTACGGGCTCGGCTCGGGGTTCGTGCTCGGTACGGGAGCGACGGCGACGCCCCTCGAGGTCGTGGGGGACCCCGTGCTGCCCCACTTCCCGCTCCTGGCGGCGGTCCCGGCGGAGGGGCTGGGTACGCCGCTGACCTGGGCGTGCGCCGCGGTGCCGGTCGTGGCGGGCGCTACGGCGGCATGGTGCGCGGCCCGTGCTTCGGCGGTTCCGGATGCGGGTGCGGACGGGGGTGCCGTGGGTGCCGTGGGTGCCGGCAGCGGGGCCGCCTGGACCCGGCGCGAGGCGGCTGTGACCGCGCTGCTCGCGGCGGTGCTGTGCGGGGCGCTGATGGCGCTCCTCGGGGCGGCTGCCGGTGGCCCGCTGGGTACGGGCGTCCTGGCCGCGTTCGGCCCGGTGTGGTGGCGGATGGGCGTGGCGGCGTTCGTCTGGACGGCCGTCATCGGCGTCCCGTCCGCGGTCGCCGTCCAGGCCTGGCGCCTCCGTCGAGCCCGCCGGCCGCTGTCCGAGGCCCTGGCGGACTGGTCCTCCGCGCGCGGAGCCGGGTGGGCGGCACTGAAGCGGGCGTCGAGGGGGCTGATGGCCGCGCTTCCGGCGCTGCCGGGTGCGTCGTCGGCGCACCGTGCGCCTGCCGAGGGCTCCACGGCCCCAGGGCCCGCGGAGCCGTCGCCCGCGCCGTCGGGACGTCTGGATGCGTATGCGGATGCGGAGGCGGAGGCGGAGCCCGTCCCGATCGACATGCCGGACGAGCAGGGGGCTTCCCCCACCCCGCCCCTTCCCGAACCGGGGCTCTGCCCCGACCCCCCGTTCGTCTGCGGACCGTGGGCCGGTTGTGCCCACCCGCCCCCAGAGTTTCACCCGGGAGGTACCCCCAGCCCTGCCCCCAGCCCTGCGGAACGACTGCCCACAACCGGGGTGGCGCCTACGCCCACACCCCCCGCAGGGCCGGGCGCGGCAGGTGGCGGCAGTACGGCGACGCCCCCGCCCCCCGATTCCGGGGAGGCGGAGGCGTAACCGGCGGTGGCTACTCCGGGACGCCGATCAGCTTGCGCAGGGGCTCCGGGAGGAGATCGTTGCAGGCGAGCTGGCCCGTCTTGGTGAGGGCGTCGTCGCGGCAGGTGTAGAAGTCGCGGTAGACGAGCTGCATCGTGAAGGTCATGGCCACGATCGCGAGCGCGAGCCCCGCCATCACGATGCCGCTGACCGCAGCCGTGACCTGGGGCTTGCCGCCCTCGGGCTGGGCGGGAGGGGTCGTCGGCGCGGCCGTGGAACCCTCCGCCGGGCGGCGGTTCTTCGCGCGCAGGGAGCTGCCGCCCCAGTACAGCGCGAGCGCGCCCAGCAGCAGCGCGATCTCCGAGAGGTCGAAGAGGGCGAAGAAGAACGCCCACATACCTGCGAGCAGTGCGTAACGGGCGCGGCGCTGGGCCGGGTCCGTCGGGTCCCAGCGCAGACCGGTGCCGGGACCGCCGCCCTCGGGGCCGCCCTGACCGCCGCCACCCGGACCACCCGGACCACCCGGACCACCGGGACCGCCCTGGCCACCACCGTTCTGCCGGCCGCCGAAGCCGCCCGAGGACCGCCCCGGCTGGCGGCTGCTCCACTGGCTGCCCCAGCCCGAGGACGGACGCTCGTCCTCCCCCTGCTGACCGCCCTCCTGCCGATCCCCGTCATCCCCCGACCCCGACCCTGAGCCCGAGCCATGGCGCGGCTGCCACGGCCGGTCCGGGGTGCCGTCCGGCGGCGGCGCGAACGGATTCGTGTCGTTCGTGTGTGTGGGCGTGGGCGTGGGCTCCGTGGACCCCGCCGAGTCCGTGGACTGGCGGTCCCGCAGCAGCAGGGAGCCCCGCTCGCGGGCGAGCGGGAGGCGGAGAGCCGTGCGGCGGCGTCGGTCCGGCATGTGGTGAACGTCTTCCCCTCTGTACCTCTGTACGCGGGTACTCCGTCTGGGGACGGGCCCTGTCCCCAGACGCTACCTCCCGGCCCCGCCCCCGTCCCCTGGGGGCCGCTCGGTGTGCCGGTATCGTTGCTGACGGTCGACGGCTTCGTAGAGTTCCCCTATCGGCGGTCTCGTTTCATTCGTACGACCGCACAAAGACCCCCCATAGACGTACCGCAACGCGAAAAGAGTCCCCCAGTGGCTGCCGCCCGCCTCGTCGTCCTGGTCTCCGGATCCGGCACCAATCTCCAGGCGTTGCTCGACGCCATCCACGAGGATCCCGACGGCTTCGGTGCCGAGATCGTCGCCGTCGGCGCCGACCGCGACGGCATCGCCGGCCTCGAGCGCGCCACCCGTGCCGGGATCCCCACGTTCGTCCGCAAGGTCAAGGACTACGCGACCCGCGAGGAGTGGGACCGGGCCCTGACCGAGGCGACCGCCGCCTACGAGCCGGATCTGGTCGTGTCGGCCGGCTTCATGAAGATCGTCGGCAAGGACTTCCTCGCCCGCTTCGGCGGTCGGTTCGTGAACACCCACCCCGCCCTGCTCCCCAGCTTTGCCGGTGCCCACGGAGTGCGTGACGCGCTCGCGTACGGCGTGAAGGTCACCGGATGCACCGTCCACTTCGTCGACGACGGCGTCGACACCGGCCCGATCATCGCGCAGGGCGTGGTGCACGTACGGGACGAGGACGATGAAGCCGCTCTGCACGAGCGCATCAAGGAAGTCGAGCGTCAACTGCTCGTCGATGTCGTGGGGCGTCTGGCCCGTAACGGCTACCGCATTGAGGGACGAAAGGTAGTTATCCCGTGACCGCCGAAACCATGAAGCGGCCCATCCGGCGCGCGCTGGTCAGCGTCTACGACAAGACCGGCCTGGAAGAGCTGGCCCGTGGCCTGCACGAGGCGGGCGTGGAGCTGGTCTCCACCGGCTCGACCGCCGGGCGCATCGCCGCGGCCGGTGTCCCGGTCACCAAGGTCGAGGAGCTCACCGGCTTCCCCGAGTGCCTGGACGGCCGCGTCAAGACGCTGCACCCGCGGGTGCACGCCGGCATCCTCGCCGACCTGCGCCTCGAGGCGCACCGCGAGCAGCTCGCGGAGCTCGGCGTCGAGCCGTTCGACCTCGTGGTCGTGAACCTCTACCCGTTCCGGGAGACCGTCGCCTCCGGCGCGACGCCCGACGAGTGCGTCGAGCAGATCGACATCGGCGGCCCCTCGATGGTGCGCGCCGCCGCCAAGAACCACCCTTCCGTGGCCGTCGTCACCAGCCCCGAGCGGTACGGGGACGTCCTCACCGCCGTCGCGTCGGGCGGCTTCGACCTGGCGGCGCGGGGGCGCCTCGCCGCCGAGGCGTTCCGGCACACGGCGGCGTACGACGTCGCCGTCGCCTCCTGGTTCGCGTCCTCGTACGCACCGGCCGACGAGTCGGGGTTCCCCGACTTCCTCGGCGCCACGTACGAGCGCTCCAACGTCCTGCGCTACGGCGAGAATCCGCACCAGGACGCCGCGCTGTACGTCACCGAGGCGGGCGGCGGGCTCGCGCAGGCCGAGCAGCTGCACGGCAAGGAGATGTCGTACAACAACTACACGGACACGGACGCCGCACGCCGTGCCGCGTACGACCATGCCGAGCCCTGCGTCGCGATCATCAAGCACGCCAACCCGTGCGGTATCGCGATCGGCGCGGATGTCGGCGAGGCCCACCGCAAGGCGCACGCCTGCGACCCGCTGTCCGCCTTCGGTGGCGTCATCGCCGTCAACCGGCCGGTGACCCTGGAGATGGCCGAGCAGGTCGCCGAGATCTTCACCGAGGTCATCGTGGCGCCCTACTACGAGGCCGGCGCGGTCGAGGTCCTCGCCCGCAAGAAGAACATCCGCGTGCTGCGCTGCCCCGACGCCCCGTCCGCCCCGGTCGAGCTCAAGCCGATCGACGGCGGTGCGCTGCTCCAGGTCACCGACCGCCTCCAGGCCGACGGGGACGACCCGGCGAACTGGACGCTCGCGACCGGCGAGGCGCTGAACGCCGAGGAACTCGCCGAGCTCGCCTTCGCCTGGAAGGCCTGCCGGGCCGTCAAGTCCAACGCGATCCTGCTGGCCAAGGACGGGGCCTCGGTCGGCGTCGGCATGGGCCAGGTCAACCGCGTCGACTCCGCGAAGCTCGCGGTGGAGCGGGCGGGCGAGGAGCGGGCGCGGGGCGCGTACGCCGCGTCCGACGCGTTCTTCCCCTTCCCGGACGGCCTGGAGATCCTGACCGCTGCGGGCGTCAAGGCCGTGGTCCAGCCGGGCGGTTCGGTGCGGGACGAGCAGGTCGTCGAGGCCGCGAAGAAGGCGGGCGTGACGATGTACTTCACGGGGACGCGGCACTTCTTCCACTGAGCGACGGCGGCTTCCGCCCAACGACGGCGGGGGGGGGGGGGGTGGGGGGTGGGGGGTCGAGCGCCCGGCGGAGGCTTCCGTGGGGTGGGGGCCCCCCCCCGCACACGCCCACAACCAGTGGAGCTGTGGGTGT
>NZ_JBSFHO010000060.1:0-18788 GCF_053597075.1 Streptomyces sp. NPDC001514 | reverse complement strand
CACCAGGTCCCCGGCCAGTCGGCACAGCCCGGCTACGACGTTGCCGGGGACCTGCCGCCGCCCGGTTCCGGCCGAGTTCCACCTCGGCCAGCGCGTGGGCCGCCCGCACCGCCTGGTTGCGGTACCGCTCACGGATCGGCACCACCCACTCGGCCGGGCCGTCCTCCGGCAGCAACTCCCCGGTGTAGAGCCGCAGGGCCCGCCCCAACGCCCCCGCCGCCCGGTCCGCGTCCCCGCGCGCGGCCGCCCGCAGGCCCTCCCCGGCCGCGGCGTCGAAGGCCTGTACGTCGCAGCTGCCCCCGGGGTCCAGCACCAGCATGTACGCCTCGCCCGACCGCACCAGCAGCTGGGCCCTCCCCCGTCCGGTGCCCGGTTCCAGGACGGTCCGCAGTGCCGAGACCGCGACCTGCAGTCCGCGTCCGGCCGTATGGGACGGGCTCTCCGGCCACAGGGCGGCCATCAGCTCCTCCCGGTGGACGGGCCGCCCCGCGTGGACGGACAGCAGCCGGGCCAGCGCCCGTACGCGCGGCCGGGTGCGGCTCCAGTCCAGCGGACGACCCGCCAGTGTGGCCTCGTACCGTTGGAAGCAGCGCAGGAACAGCGACGGGGACGTCTCCGCACCGGAGTGGTGCGCGGTGCCCGTGTGCCGGTCCGGTCGTGCGCAGCGCCGGGCCAGGTGCGCCCGCAGCAGCGGCACGTCGGTCTCCAGGCCGTACTCCTCGGCGAGTTCCGGCGCGTCGGCCCCGTCGTGGCCGCCGGGGTCATCGGGTCCCCGTTCCATCACACGCACGAGCCGGGGCGGTAACGCCTCCAGCACTTCCCGGTCCAGATAGGTGCGCAGGGCGGCGGACTCCAGCGGGTCGCGGCCCGCGAGCACCGCCGGCCTGCTGAGGCTGAGCACACCGGGCCAGCCCTGGGTGAGCTCGGCGAGCTCCCGCGTGACCTCCGGGGCGTCCGGGAAGACGGAGGCGATCTCGCTTTCGCCCAGCCGCAGTTCACGCGCGCGCAGCACGGCGGTGTCGGCCAGTTCCAGCCGGGTGAGGTTCAGGGCGGGCATCCGACGGCCGGCCAGGATCAGCCGCAGGTTCCGCGGCGCCAGCACGGCCAGTTCCTCCAGCAATGCCTCGGCAGGGCTGCCGTGCACGTGGTGGACCCCGTCGACGAGCAGCAGGACCGGATCCGCGCGGTGCTCGACCGCCAGCAGGACGGACTCCACGGACACCGGGTCGGGCAGCTCCAACTGCCTTCCCAGACTGGCGAGCAGCGAAGGCACCCCGAGGGTGTCACGGCACGGCCGCCAGTGGAGCACCTTCCCGGGGAAGGCGTCCGCGGTCCGCGTGAGCAGGGTGGTCTTGCCGTACCCGGCGGGAGCGACGAGCAGCGTCAGCGGTGCCGTCCCCCGAGCGAGTCCCGGCACCAGCCGCTCGCACACCGTTTCGTGCATAAAGGCCTCCTCCCCCGACAGGAGGTCAAGGATGGTGCTCACTCTCCGCACCGGCGGAGTAACTGATTACCCCATATGGGCTTGGGCGTGCAACATGCGTGCTTCCCTGGGCGTTCCGTGCGCCCCTGGTCATTCGGGGCCGCGGGCCGGGCGACGGCGCGCAGGGCGTACGCCCCGCTACGGCTCCGCGACCACCTCGACGGTGAACGGCAGGTGCACCGGCCGGTTGCGGGCCACGAGTGCCGACACGGCCGCCTCGTCCACCGACTCCGCGTCGGGGACCCGCAGCCGCACGGTCAGGTGCGGCTGCGGCGCACCCGGGAGCGGGGTCAGCGCGGTGGCCGACCACACCGTGCCGCCGCTGTCCTCGATCTCCGGGGTGACCCCGAAGACCTGGCGGATCTGCTCCGCGAGTCCCTTCGCGGTGCCCCGGGTGGCGTGCCCGGGCACCGCTCCGCGCACCTCGCCCTCCGCGCCCACCCAGGCCGCGAGCAGCGCCAGGAAGTCGTCGGGGGCCAGGCGCGGGTCGAAGTACGCGGGAAGGCTGTCGAGCACGCCCAGCACGGGCGCCAGGACCTCGTCGAGGGCATCCGTGAGCCGCTGGACGAGGTCGTCGTCCGCGTACACGCCCGGCAACTGGGCTCCCAGCGGATGCCTGGTCCGCAGCCCCGGCACGATCCGGCGCTCAGTCACCACCGGTCACCTCCACTCGTGTCACACCACCCGCACCTGGTGGTCGTAGCTGAAGACCAGCGAGCCCGCGTCAAGCGTGATCCGCTCCGCCGGTTCGCCGCGCCGGCGGGTCTGAAGGTCCGCAGGGAACAGCCGTACGCTCTCCACCGCCTCCACCCCGGCGACCTGCTGGAGCACCGCGAAGACCTCCCCGCTGTGCACGGCCCGCCCGAACGGCCAGCCGTTCCCGTCCGGCCCGCCGGTGAGCGGGTTCAGACGCTGGTACAGGGCTGCGAGCGCGGCCCGCTGCACCCGGGCGGCCGGGACGCCGGCCGCCGCCTGGAGCACCGCGACCACCGTCACGCCCTGGTAGTACGGCGGCTCGACGACCAGCCGTGCGCCCAGCATGCGCCGCGCGTCCAGATACGCCGCGACCCGGGCCAGGAGCTGCTCCGGGCAGGCCATCTGCCCGAACTCCAGGCGTCCTTCGCCGTCGTCCTCGGCGGCCGGGACCAGCAGCACCCGTACCCCGCCCGCGCCCGCGTCCACGCACCGGACCCGGGCGATCTCGGGGGCCGTCTGCCTGGTCAGGTACTCGTAGTCGTCGGCCGTCACGGCCCGCTCCCGGGTGCGCAGCGCCGACGCACCGCGCAGCCGGGCGTTCGCCACGTCCTCGCCGTCGACCCCGCCGCTCGCCGCCCGCCGGTTCTCCACCCGTGCGATGTACGGGATCGAGCTGCGCAGCACGGCGAGGGCGCGGCGTGCCACGTTGCCACGCCGTCCGCCGCCTGCGAGATACGAACGGACCCGCACCGGGACGCCCTTGGCGGGAACGGCCCCGTAGTGGCGGAGGGTGCCGTCGGCCTGCCGTACCGCCGGGCCGAAGCCCACCTCACCGGTGCTTCGGTCCAGTCGTATGTGCCGGTCCAGGGGGCCGGATTCGCCGAAGTGCTCGACCTCGGTCCACTCCGTCCAATCACCTCCGGGGGCCGCGGTCTCCACGACGAACGGCGGGCCGCCAGCCACCACGGGAGCCCGGTCCAGCGTGAACGTCTGGGCGGGCACGCCTTCGGAAACCCCGAGGATTTCCTCGCCGGCCCGCTCGGCGTGCACGGCCGGGGCGGTCCCGCCGATGGTGAACGCCTCGGCGGACAGCAGCTCCGGGGTCGCCGAGTACGTACGCTGCCCCTCGACGGGGGCCTGCACCACGCACCGCAGCCAGCCTGCCCGCTGCCGGGCCTCCACGGAGGCCAGGTGCCCGGCGGGCAGCTGGACCAGTACGTCGCCCGGCCGGTTGAAGCCGCCCGTGCCGTCGCGGTCGACCTCGCAGGGGGTCCAGCCCTCGGCCGTCCATGCCTCCCAGGCCAGCGGCGGGTGTTCGGGGTCGATGCCGTGACCGGCCACCGGGAAGTCCAGCCGCAGCGCCACCACGCAGGAGGGCGCGGCCCGAGAGAGGCCGAAGAGCACGGCGTCGCCGGGGCGCGGCACGGCGGAGAAGCAGGGCACTCCGTGGCCTCCGGCCAGCTCGGGCCCTTGGTCGGCGGCCACGGAGCCCGGTTCTCCGGTGACGACGGCGAGGGCGGTCAACTCCACGGGGACGACGACCAGTTCCCGGACCGTCGAGAAGACCACCGCCTCCTCGGTCTCGGTGCGGTGCGTGGCGACTTCGGTCCCCTCCCGCACCTGCACGGTCTGGTCCTGCGGCGCCGACAGCCAGAAGGTGACGTCGGTGCGAGCGGCCGTGGGCGGGTGCAGGGTGAGCCCGATCAGGTCGAGGAACGCCAGGTGGTTCTTGTCCGGGACCCGGTTCAGCCGGTAGATCAGCTGATCGGTCATGTGCGCGAAGGCCTCGATCAGCGTGACGCCCGGGTCGGAGACGTTGTGGTCGCTCCACTCGGGGCAGCGCTGCTGCACCATCCGCTTGGCCTCGTCGACGAGGTCCTGGAAGCGACGGTCGTCGAGATTGGGTTCGGGCAGGCTCACCGGTCACCTGCCTCCGCGGAGCCGTTCTCGTGTGCGGGAATCACATAGAACGGAAACACCAGGTTCCGGGGGTCGTTCGTGCCCCGGGGCGCGTACCGGATGTCGATGTAGAGGGTGCCCTCGTCCTGCGCGTCGAAGGTGACGTTGACGTCGACCAGATCGATCCGCGGCTCCCAGCGCTCCAGCGACAGCCGCACCTCGTACGCGAGGTGTGCGGCGGTGGCCGCGTCGGCGGGCGCGAAGACGTGGTCGTGGATCGCGCACCCGAACTCCGGGCGCATGGGCCGCTCGCCGGGCGCGGTGCCGAGGATCAGTCGCATGCTCTCCTCGATCTCCCGGTCCCCGCCGACCAGGGCCACGGCCCCGGTCGCGTCGGTCCGTACCGGAAAGGCCCAGCCGGAGCCGATGAACTGCTCTCCCACCGCCCTCAGCCCCCGATCAGCACGGTGACCGCGCCCATGACGATCGGCGCCCCGCACGCGGCCAGGTCGCCCACGCGCGCGGCCGGCATGCCGCCGATGAGAACGGTGGGGCAGCCGGGCGGGGCGATCGCGGACGGAGGGTGCACGGCCGGGGGCGGGAACGAGCAGATGTGGGGGGTCGAGACGACGGCCGCGGGCATCCCCGCGATGAGCACGGTGGGCACCCCGGGCGGCCCGATCACCCCCGGGTGCCCGGTGGGGTCACCGACGCGTGCGGCAGGCGGCATCTCGTATGACTCCTCAGGCTGGTTGATCAGTTTGTTGATGCGGTTCGTTGATGCGGTTCGTTGATACGGCTCGTTGATGCGGCTAGTTGATGCGGACGAGGGTGGCGCTGATCGAGCAGCTGGCACCGCCCTTGATCTCGGTGCTCGCCTTCCCGTCGACCCCGACGGTGGTGCCCTTGACCTCGACCTGGCCGTTGGTCTGCAGCTTCACCGCGCCCGCGCCGCCGTCGACGTCGACCCCGGTCTGGGCCTTGACCTGGACGGACTGACCGGACAGTTCGAGCTTTCCGGTGCCGGCGTCCATGCTGATGCCCTGCTCGGCCTTGACGGTGACCTTCTCCTTGGCGGTGATCTCGACCTTGCCGTCGCTGTGCACGGTGACGGAGGTGGCCTTCTGGTCGAGGTGCAGGGTGAGTTTGCCGTCGCCGGTCGCCAGGCGTACGCCCTTGGGCCCGTTCGCGGCGTCCAGCAGCTCCAGCCGGTTGCCGGAACGGGTCACCAGGGAACGGCGGTTGGTGGCCCCGCTCGTTGAGTCGACGAGCGCGCAGTCGTGCTCGGACGGCTTGTCCTGGCCGTTGTAGAGCCCGCCGAGGACATAGGGATGGTCCACCCGGCCCTGTTCGAAGCCGACCAGCACTTCGTCGCCGACCTCCGGACCGAAGATGCCTCCGCCGCCCTTGCCGCCGAGGTCCGCGGTCCTGGCCCAGTCGCTGACGTACTCCCCGTCCAGCCAGGGGAAGGCCAGCTTCACACGGCCCCGGCCCTCGGGGTCCCGGGTGTCGGTCACCGTCGCGTTGACGAGCCCGCCGATGCGGTCCTGGGGGAGTCCGCCGCCCCCGCCCGAGGCGAGCCCGTACAGCGAGCGGTTGGAGCGGCCGCCGACCGTGATCCACGTCTGGTAGCCGCTGTCGGGGTCGAAGACGTGCCGGCTGCCGGAGATCGTGTACTTCCCCTCGAAGGGCGCCCCGACGTTGGCGAGGGTGACCGCCGTCCCGGCGCGCAGCTGCGGAATCCCCATGGCGACCGCGTCGAGCTCCGCGAACGAGGCGGCGAGGTCGGCGGCGAGCGCCTTGGCGGCCTGGTCGGCCTCGGCCTGCGTGCCGTACGGGGTGTCCGTGGCCAGGAAGACGGCCTTGCCGAAGGGGTCGGCGGCCTGGCCCGGGGTGAGCCCGAGCTGGAGCCGTTCGCTGCGGTCGGCGGGAGCCCGGCCGACAACGGCGGCCTTGGCCTGCACGTCCCAGCCGCGCACCTCGACCTGCTGGACCTGGTCGCTGGCGGTGACCGCGGCATGGCAGCGCAGCAGGTTCCGCCCGAACTCGAGCACGTAGGGGCTGGCCTGCGGCCGGGTGGAGGTGGCGGGCGCCGTCTCGGCCCTCGCCGGATCCCGGAAGGTGAACTTCCCGTCGACGACGGCGACTTCGGCACCCGCGAGGTCCGCCAGCCGGTGCAGGAACTCCCAATCGGTGATGCCCGGCTGGGCCAGGTGCTCGTACACCGTGGTCGTGGAGTCGACCCCGCCGATGGGCAGCCCGGCCCGCTTGGCCACCTGCACGGCGATGTCGGAGGCGGTCATCTGCCGGTACCCGGCGACGCGGCGGCCCCGGAAGAACCGGTGCGCGTGGTCGAGCCCGCGGACCACGGTGAAGGTGCCGGTGGCGTCGAGGTCGATCTCGACGGCCGTGACCTCGCCCGACACCAGGAGCTGGCGCTGGGGATCGTCCCCGGCGCGCGCGTACAGCTTCATCGGCGTGCCGATGGTGATGCCGGTCTTGGGCAGCACCAGGTGGTGGGGGTCGCGGAAACGCACGACGAACAGATCGGGCAGCTGGGTGGAGTCGTCGACGTAGGCGGAGACGATCAGTTCGGCGACGGGCGCGGGCAGCGGCTGTCCGTTCACCTCGACGGCGAGGGTGTTGGCGAAGCTCTCACCGGCCATGCGGGGCCCCGATCTCCTCGGCGGCGGGCAGCAGCAGCTCCGTCCCGGGCGCCAGGCGCATCGGGTCGTCGATGCCGTTGGCCTCGGCGATGTCGCGCCAGGCGGCCGAATCTCCGTACTCCCGCCAGGCCAGCAGCGCGAGCGTGTCCCCGGAGACCACCCGGTGCACCCGGCGGGCGGCCAGCGCGCCCGAGGTGGGGTTCTGGCCCGGCACGGGCCCGCTGATCTCCTCCAGGGTCACCTGGCAGGTGGCCCGGATGGGCAGGCCGCCGGGCGTGAACAGGGTGTACTTGGCCTGCACTTGGCTGACGTACCCGACGAAACCGGTGAGCCCGCCCCAGTGGAAGATCACCCACGGCGGCACGCCCTGCTGCTTCTGGTGGGTCTGGTCGGTGGGCACACAGCAGGACAGCAGCGACTCGACGGCCGACACCACGCTGTCGTCCTGCTTGCCGGTGGCGTCGAAGAACATCTCCAGGGTGAGCTTGGACGGCCCCGCGCCCTTGAACTCCGCGGGCCCGGCCTTCTTGGCGCCCTTGGCGGTCTTCCGCTCCCACTTGGCGGTCTTGGCGAGGGTGAGTTCCTTCGGGTTGAACTGGAAGTCGATCTGTCCCATGCGCGGGCCGGGGGTCGTCGTCCCGCCGTCGGCCGGGGGCTGGCGCAACTCCAGATAGGCCCGTTCGAGCTTGGGACGGGAGCCGCTGCTCCCCTTCGGATCGGCGGGTCCGGGCGGGGCCGCGGAGGCGATGAACGCGACAGGTTGGCCGGCCATGTGCCTCAACTCCCCGCGTGGAGAAAGCCGTGGTGGGCGATCTCCAGGGTCTCGGTGGCCACCTTGACGTTCTCCGGGCTGAGGGACGGCCCGGTCCAGCGCACGGGGACCACGTCCATCAGGCTCCAGCGCGCCACGACCGTGCCCTCGACGGTCATCGCGCTGATGTGCGCGGTCTTCCGGGCAGCGCCGTTGATCATGCCGGACAGCCAGGCGGTGACCTTTTCGGTGTCCTTGGTGACGGGCCGGCTCAGCTTGATGTTGGAGTACTTGATCCGGGACGGCAGCTGCCAGACGTAGCCGTTGTTGCCGCCTTCCTCGCGTTGCTCCATGACCACTTCGCAGCCGAGGCCTTCACAGCTGTTGAACGCCCCCAGGTTGATGTTGTCGATCTCGACCGTGAAGCACACGCTCACGGCCGGGTCCGGCTGCTGGTTCTGAGCCATGGCTTCCCTTCAGGACTTTCGGTGACGTTCAGTGGCGGGGGTCGAGTCAGTGACGGGGGTCGAGTCGTACGCCGGCCCGCTCCCGGTCGAGCCGCAGCTCGGCGCGGAGCAGTCGGCTGAGGGGCCCGACGAGCCGCCGGACGAGCTCGTCGGTGGACTCACCGCCGCCGGGAGCGGCGGGGGCGGCCGGGGCGGCGGCCTGTTGCCCTGCCTGGGCAGGGGGTGGTTGTGGCGGTGGGGGCGGCTCAGGTGCCGACGCCGGTTCCGTTGGCGGTGCCGGTGCCGGCTCGGGTGCTCGCTGTACGGGAGCGGGCGCGGGTGCCCATGACACCGGCACGGCCGCGGGCGACGCGGGCGGTGGTTCGGGCAGCGGGACGCGCTGCAGAGGCACGGACGGGGGTACGGGCCCGAGCTCCCACGGCACGGACACCGGTACGGGTCCGAGCCCCCAGGGCACGGACGCGGGCGAATCGGGCGCCGCGGATCGCTGAACGGGCAGGGGCGGCGGTGCCCAGGGCAGCGGCGCGGCAGTGGGGGGTACGGCCACAGACGGTGCGGCCGTCGTCCCGACGGGCCTCGGCACTCCCGGCTCCGCCCGCACGGATCGCTGCACGGGTGCGGGAGCGGCGGGCGAGGGTACCCAGCTCACCGGCACGGCCGCGGGCGGTGGTTCCGGGCTCGGGACCTCGGTGTCAGGCCCGGGCACGGGTGCGGACTGCAGCTCAAGTCCGCGCTCCCCCACGAGCCCGGCCACGGTCTCCGGCCCCGGCTCCGGAACCAGGGGCAGCTCCTCCACGGCCCGCTGAAGCGGGGTGGCCCGTACGACGGTCAGCGGCTCCTCCTGGCGCTGAACGGGAACGGGTACCGCGGTCGGTTCCTGCGCGGCCGCTGGCAGGGCCTCCGGTGGGGCAGACACGGGCACCGCCGACTCGAGTGCCGGAGGCGGAGCCGATACGGGTACGGGCGCGGGCGCGGGTACGGCGGGCAGCGGAGCCCCGAGGCCCAGCCGCCGGGGCGCGGGGGCGGCGCCCGGTGGGACAGGAGGCTGCAGCTCCTGTCGCTGTACGGGCGCGGGTCCCGGCACGGACGGCAGCGGGACCCCCAGTCCGACCCGGGGGGCCGGAGCGTGCTCCGGCGTCCCTGGTGATGGAGCGCCCGCAGGGCTGAGCGGCTGCTCCCCCACCAACGGGCGCTCCGCCGGCGGTTCGGCAACCGTGGCCGGGAGCTCCTCCCTCAAGCGCTGTACCGCGGGCCCCTCGTGGCGGACGTGCCGCTCCATCGGCCGGTGCGGGGACAGCGGCGCGGGCGCCGGAGGTACCGACGGCTCCGAGGCTTCGGGGGCCGCCGGGGGCCGTGCGTCCACGGAGGTCATGGGCTGCTCCCCGATCAGGGGCCGCTCCTCCGTCTCCACCACCGGATCGGCAGCGGCCTCCTCGACCGTCTGGAGCTCCGGCTGAGGATCAGGTCTCGCATCCGGCGGATCCAGCGGATCCATGGGAGGCGAGGGCATGCTCGGCCGCTCCTCGCGCGGGGGGTCACGCAGTGGGTCGTCAGCCACCCTCTGCACATGCTGCACAGGAGCCGGAGCCCGTTCCGGCTCCACCGAGGGCCCCTCCGGGACGTGCGAGACGTGCCGGTGCTGCCCGTTCCCCGGGGCGCCCGGGAGAGCTGGGGCGATGACCGGCAGGACGGGATACTCCGCCGTCAACGAACGCTCCTCTCCCCCGGGAGGGGCCACGTCCTGCGCCCGCTGCACCGCAACAGGCGCGACCGGAGCGAACGTGTCTGCGGGCCCGGCCGCGAAGACCGACCGTTCCCCCACCAGGGGTTGCTCGAGGTCCGCGGAAGCCGCCACCGCCTCGGGTCCCGGGTCGGGTCCCAGGTCAGGTCCCAGGTCGGGCTGCGGTCCCCCGTCCAACCGCTGTACCGGCACCGCCTCGCGCGGCGCCGTCGGGGTGGGAACCGCCGGCAATGACCTGACCGGAAGCGACCGCAGCGGCAGCTCCACCGCCCGGGCCACAGTCAGCGACTGCTGCGGCGCGAGCGGAACCACCACAGGAGCCAACGGTGTTACGGGGGCGACCGCCTCCGTGACGCTCCCAGGAAGGGCCTCGTCGACCGACGGAACCGGCCGGTCCGACTCGACCGGCCGGGTGGCCGCAACCACCTCGTCGTCGGCCGCCTGCCCCACCGGCCGCCGATGCGGCGGCACCTCTCCCGCCCCCGACGACTCCCATCTCTGCACGGACGCAGGGCGTTGACGCGGCTCCAGCACTCCACCGACGACCCCCGCCGGCGCATCCGCGCTCACCGCATGCCCCAGTCGGCGCTGCAGCGACGGATTGCGCCAGGAGGCCAGCGAGTCGCCGAATCCCTTCGGGTCGCTCACCAGGTCCGGTGCCCCGAACGTCATCCGCTGCACCGGCAGTTCACGCCAGCCGCCATCGGCCTCGCGAGGCGGCACGGCGGTCGGCGCCGTGTCCGGCCCCGGGCCGGCCGGGGGCGCATGTGCGCTTCCCCGGAACCAGCTCCGCAGCGCGTCGAACACCACCGATCACCGCCCCCCGGCCAGCCGGTTCAGCCGGGCGATCTGGTCGACGTACCGGCGCCGCTCAAGGTGTTCCAGGTCGAGGATCACGTCCATCGGCCAGTGGAAGTGGTAGGCGATGTACGCGACTTCGTCGTACAGCTGCTCCGTCGCGTACGTCACGATTCCCCCAGGCGCCCACCACCCGCAAGGTCGACCGCGAAGGCCGTGTCACACGACGGGCATGTCACCTGCGCCCGGGTGTGCCCCTCGGCGTTGATCCGCCGGTAGAAGTCCTGCAGGAACGCCAGATCCGAGGCGAACAAGTCCTCGATGACACCCGCGTGGATGTCCGTCACCGAGCCGATCCGCTCCACCACCCGCCCCAGCAGCACCACCGACAGATACGCAGGGTTCTCGCGCACCCTGTCGTCCCGAAGCGGTACGAGCTCGTCGCGCGCGGTGGCGAGCCGCATCACCCCGCTGCGGTGCACCCGCCCTGCCTCGTCGACGTATCCGCGGGGCAGTTCGAAGGTGAACTCGGTCCGCATCGAGTCGGCTCCGCCCCCAGCCGGGGCCTGGACCGCCTCGACCGCCTCGACCGTTTCGGCCCCCGCCTCGGCCTTCTCCCCGGCGGCGGCCGTCGGCGTAATCTTCCGTCGCATCAGGCGATCACGCCACGTCCATCTGCTCGTACGTGATGACGAGCTTCTCGGTCAGGACACTGGTGTCGCCCGCCTTCAGCGAGCTGATCTCCAGGCTCTTGGGCCAGGCGTTCACCAGGGTGTAGCGCTTGATCGCCTGGCCTTCGTAGTCGAAGACGATGATCGCGCCGCCCTTGCGGGCTGTGCCCATCTTCCCGAACCGGGCGTCCTTGATCCATTTTTCGAAGTTGTTGTCCGCGGTCAGACCGCGCGTCAGCGTGACCTCGCCCGCCTTCGGCCGACCCGGCAGCTTCTTGATGACGTACTTGCCGTCAGCCGTGTTCTGCTTCAGCTCGATGACGTCCTGCTCCATCTTCAGGCCCGTCACCTCGTTGATCTGCTTGATGACGACCCCGTCGATCTCCAGCCCGAAGGAGTGACCGACCGAGGTGTCCATGTCCGGCAGTGCCATGCCATCCGCCCCTTACCTGCTCATGCTCTGCTTGGCTGCTCTACTCGTTGACGAGGCTGGTGCCGCCCGAGAACTGGGCCAGCCGGAAGATCACGAACTCGGCCGGCTTCACGGGCGCGATCCCGATCTCGCAGACCACCTGACCGGCGTCGATCCCCTCGGCCGGGTTCGTCTCGCGGTCGCACTTCACGTAGAAGGCCTCGTCGGGCGTCAGCCCGAACAGGGCGCCCCTGCGCCACTCGTTGACCAGAAAGGCCGAGATGGTCCGCCGGATACGGGCCCACAGGGCGTCGTCGTTCGGTTCGAAGACCACCCACTGGGTGCCGATGAGGATCGACTCCTCGATGTAGTTGAACAGCCGCCGGACGTTGAGGTAGCGCCAGGCCGGGTCGGACGACAGGGTCCGTGCGCCCCACACCCGGACTCCGCGTCCCGGGAAGCTGCGGATGCAGTTCACGCCGATCGGATTGAGCAGATCCTGCTCGGCCTTGGTCAGATGGACCGCCAGGTCCACGGCTCCCCGCACGACCTCGTTCGCGGGCGCCTTGTGCACGCCGCGGCTCTCGTCGTTCCTGGCCCATACGCCCGCCATGGCCCCGCTCGGCGGGACGAACTTCGTCTGGTTCGGGGCCGTGGGGTCGGCCACCTTGACCCAGGGGTAGTACAGGGCGGCGTACTTGGAGTCGTATCCGGCGCCCGTCATCCGCCAGTCCTTGACCCGCTGCGGCGAGAGATCAGGCAGCGGGTCGACGATCGCGACGCGATTCCCCATCAGCTCGCAGTGGGCGATCATCGCCAGCTGGACGGCCTTGACCCCCTCGGCATCCAGCGCGCCCTGCTGGTGGGCGCTCATCAGGTCCGGCACGGCCAGCATCGTGATCTCGTCGATGGTCTCCAGCCCGCCGAACCCGGTCCGTTCGTCGGCGCTGCCGACGTAGTCGGACGGGCTGAGGACCGCCGGAACGGCGGCCGGAGCGGCGGGCGCGGGCGCCGGGGCGAGACCCACCGTCTGGTTCTCGGGCCGGGCCAGCGCCTGCGCGGGACCGGCGTCCTCCACGGTGATCAGCCGCGACTTGTCCCGTACCACCGTCACCACGTAGTTGCGCTGGCTCCGCTTGGCGGAGACCTCCCAGGCCTCCTCGACCCGGTCCCCGCGCTTCACGTTCAGCGTGAAGGCGTCCTCGCCCGGCGACTCCCCCTTGGCGTCCGACACCTCGACAGCGATCCCCTCGCCCGTCCCCTCCAGGGCGGCGACCTGGAACCCGCCGAGCGCACTGCGCGGCCCCGCGGGCAGCGCCCCGGTCTTCCCCCGCTTCCCGGCAGCGGCCGCGGGCCGCGACTCCTGGGCGGCAGGCGCGGCGTCCCCGCCGATCCGTACGACGTAACAGGTCCCGCCCCCGTTGAGGAAGTAGGCGTAGACGGCATGGGCCAGGTACGACCCCTCCAGGAAGTCCCCGAAGGTGGAGGTGAACTGGCTCCAGTTCGTCACCAGGGTCGGCGTATTGTACGGCCCCTCGGCCGCCAGCCCGACGAAGGCGGCCACGGCGGTCCCGACGCCTTCGATCGGGCGCGAGCCGGCCTCGACCTCTTCGACGTAGACGCCTGGTGACAGGTACGACGGCATCCTGGCCCTCCCCTGGAACGTAACGGTCGCCCCAAGCGTGCGCCGCGTGGCCCTTCAAGGTCATGACCTGTCGTACGGCCCTGGGGGAATCCCGGGGTGCCCCTTCGGGCACCTCTACTTCAGCTCTTCGCCGTGCTCGTCGCGGTAAGGCTTGCCGTCGATGGACTTCTTGTCGCTGCTCTCATGAGAGCTGCTGAAGCCCGTCCCGACCCAGCGCATGTCGACGTAGTTGTACGTCTTGCCGCCCGCGCCCTTCGACCCCTTCGACAGGTTGTACTCCTTCGTCACCCACTTGAGATTGGTCACGTTGGTTGCGTGGCTGCGTCGCTCGTCGTCTCCAACGTTGTTGCCGCCCTTGGTCACCCAGTGCTCGGCGATCGACTCGTCGTGATCAACGTGGTACTGGACCTTGCTCAGCCATTTCGACGTGAACTGCCGCTTCTCATAAGCCTCAAGTGCCGAGGTAGGCAGCAGCCCGGCCGCAATGTTCCGACCGATTTCCTCATGGGCCTCAGTCCGGCTGAGGAAGCCATGAGCAATCAGGTCGACCAGCGGCATGAAGTGGTCGACCGCAGCAGCATTCACCTGCTTCTGCACGCTCTGCCAGGCACCGCCTGATACGTACAGCCGGGTCCTCACGCGCTTGTTCTGAAGCATGTGCGGCGGGAGGAAGCGCTTGTCAGGAATGACCCCGCCTGCGAGCTTCGCCGGGTCCGTGTCGTCCTCCGGGTTGACCTTCACATGGACCTTGTACGAGCCACCTGGCAATTCGACGAGGTCGATTGCGGTCAGCTTGTAATGCGTCTTGATGGCGGGAAGAGCCGTGCGCACCGACCCTGGGGTCGCGCCTTGTCTCTTCAGCTCCCCAAACGCCGCAGCCTTGGCACCCTGGACCGCGGCCGCCTTCTGCTCGGGCGTCCGGTTGTCCTCTTCCCCCTTCGTTCCTCGCAGCTTGGACAGGACCTTCTTCCCCGCGTTGACGATCTTGTCGATGACCCAGTCGACCGCCTTCATCACCGGCGCCTGGACCTTCTGCAGGATCTCCTTGATCTTCGCCGAGATGCCGCCCAGGCCCAGCAGGCTGGCCAGGAAGTCCAGGACCACCGGGACCGCCTTCGCCAGGCTCTGCTCGATCAGGGCCGGGACGCCTCCGCCACCGCCCCGGGCGATGCCTTCGATGGAGTCGAGGACGGAGTCGACGAAGCTCTTGATCTGCGCCGCGCGGTTCACGAAGAACATCACCACGTCGTAGATCGCCTTGCAGGCCCGCACGAACGCCGACGCCGGGTTCAGCAGGGAGACGATCCAGGTGATGCCCGCCGTGACGATCTTCTCGGTCACGAAGTCCTTGATCGCGCCGACGACCGTGTCCTTGAGGTCGGACAGCTTGTCGACGATCCACTTCCAGAGGCCGCCGACGCCCTCCGTCACCAGGACCTTGACCATCTCGAAGCCGGTCTCCAGGGCCCCCATCGCACGCTCGCCGATCCGGGCCACGATGCGGGCGCGGATGTTCGCCCAGGTCAGGCCGAGGATGGAGAGGATCAGCTTGATGATGCCCTTGGCGTCGAAGGTTTCCGGGATCTCGATGCCGCCCGCCGAGAGCTGGCCGAACAGCCACTGCTTGAGGCCGCTCTTGAGGTGTTCACCGATCCGCGCGGCGAAGCCCGTAACGCCCGCCTTGACCGCGTTGACGAGGTTGCCGAGGAAGCCGATCGGGTTGGAGATGATCTTGTCGATCGCGCCGGCGGCCCGGGCCAGGACGCCGAGGAGCATGTCCTTGAGCTTCAGGACGGTCGCGGCGGTCTCCGCGATCGCGTCCTTCGCCTTGCTCAGCAGGCCCTTGTTCTCCTCCTGAAGCTTCTTGATCTCCTCGTCGAGGTCGCCCCGCGCCGCGACGTACTTGTCCGCCAGGTCCTGCACCAGGCTCTGGGACTTCTCCGAGACCGACGACTCGAGCTGCTCGAACTCCCCGCCGATGTCGTTCGCCGCCTGCTGCGCGAACTGCTGCAGATTCTTGGGCTGTTCGGCGACCTTTTCGGCGATCTTCTGCTTGCCTCGCGCGATCGCGTTCGACGCGTCGGCCAGCCGCTTGCCGATCAGGTCCGCGATGTTCGAGATGACCGCCCGCATCTCGCGCTCGTAGACCAGTCGCGC
This sequence comes from Streptomyces sp. NPDC001514, assembly GCF_053597075.1. Classification (NCBI taxonomy): domain Bacteria; kingdom Bacillati; phylum Actinomycetota; class Actinomycetes; order Kitasatosporales; family Streptomycetaceae; genus Streptomyces; species Streptomyces sp. NPDC001514. Next base: position 3,402 of record NZ_JBSFHO010000060.1, on the reverse strand, counting down.
CTCGGCGAAGATCTGGTTGGCGCGCGGCGGCGGGTCCAGCACCGCGTCGGCGAGCCAGCGGGCCGCCCCCGTGATGCCCGAGTAGCGCTCGTCCTTCCAGGCCTTCATCTTGGTCTGGTGGTCGGTGTCGAAGGCCGCCTTCGCCGCCTTCTGCCCGTTGTCGAACGCCGTCTCGACCTCGGTGTCGAGGGCGCCGAGGATGCCCTCGACCTCCTTCTTCGTCGTGTCGAAGATCCCCCTGATCTCCGCCGCGACGCGCGCCCGCTCCTGCTCCTCCTTGGACTGCGCGGCGCCCTGGCCGGCCGCGACCTGCTGCGCGGCACCCGCCTTCGCCGTCTTCATTGCCTGGATGCCCGCCGGGCCCGCTGCGGCCGCGCCGCCCTGCTCTGCGGCGACACGGACGGCCTCGTTCGCCCGGAACTGCTCGGGTGCCGTAGCCGCATGCTCGTCGGACGCCTTCTTCGCGTCCAGCGCCTCCTTGAACTGCGGCTCGTTGGAGTGCGCCAGTTGCTCCGGGGTGACCTTGGCCTCCGCCATCATGCCGTCGGTCTCCTTGGGCCCCGTACCCAGGTCGGTCTGCTCGGGCGGGGCCTTCGCCACCGCGGCCGCCTTGGGGTCCGGGGGCGCGAGGGTGGGCGGCGCGGGCTGTCCCGGCAGCGGGGTGACCGGCTTCTCGACGGCCTTCGACTCGTCGGGAGCCTTGGCGGTCTTCTCGGTGATGTCCTTGGCCGAGCCCTCCTTGCCCGCCTTCACCTGGCCGGAGACCTGGGACTTGATCTCGTCCGTCTTGCCCGACTGGGTAAACTTGTCGGCCTCGTCCAGGGTCTTGGGCGCCTTCGCCGCGATCGCGGCGGAGACGGCCGCGATGAAGGCCTCCTTGTCGAACGTGCCGGGCTTCGCCGCGCCCATCTCCCCGGCCTGCGCTGCCTTGGCCTGCGCCTCCTTGTCGTCCCCGGGCGGCTTCGCCGCGTCCTTCGCGGCCTTCACCTGGGAAGAGGTACTCGGATGGGCCGCCAGGGCGTTCTTCTTGACCCGGATGTCACCGGCGACCTTCTGGAAGCGCGGGTCCGTCTCCGGTGTCAGGCCTGTGGGGGCCACCGGCAGCGCGGAGCCGGAGTCCAGCCGCTGTACGGGTGCGGCGTTCGGCTTCGCCACGAGGCGGGCCACGGCAGCGTTTCCCGCACGGGCCTGCAGCCGTTGGACGGCTCGTGGGTCCAGTGGCCGAGGCCGGGTGGCCGCGCCCGGGCCGCCGTCCGGAGCCCGGCGCAGCGGCGCCTTTGTCTCCCGTGCGGGCTCATCCCCGGGGGCCCGGTCCGCTGTGGCCTTCACCCCTACTCCGCCGGGGCCTCGTCCTCTTCGGCCTCCTCGGCCGCCGCGCGCTGCACGAACATGCCCTGCACGGAAGCCTCCTGGCCCTCTTCGGCCTCCCGCTGCACGGGGGCTGCGGGAGCCACGGGAGCGGGGGCGGCCATGGCCCGTTCGGCGTTGGCCACGGCCTCCCGCTCGAACCGGTCGGACGGATCGCTGACCTTGATGCCGCCGGCGGTCTCGGTGCCGTCCACCGGACCCGACCGCTGCTGTACGACATGCGTCAGCTCGTGCGCCAGGGTGGTACGGCCCTGGTGGGAGCCGGGATCATAGGCGTCCCGCTGGAACACGACATGCGAACCGGCCGTGTATGCATGGGCGTTGACGGACTTCGCCGATTCATGCGCGGCGGAGTCCGTGTGCACCCGTACGTCGCCGAAGTCGTGCCCCAGCCGGGCCTCCATGTCGGCGCGGACCTCGGCGTCGAGCGGCCGGCCGCCACCCGAGTTCACCACGTCGTGAACGGAGGAGCGCTGCACCGCCGCCCCGACACCGCTGTTTCCGAGAGCCCGTTGCAGCCGCAGCATCCCGCCGGGGCCGAGCACATCGGCCCGCCCGCCGGCCGCCGCCTTGAGCAGCAGGGCATCGGGAGCGCCCGCGTTGTCCTGCTCGGCCTTGGGCCGCGGACCGGCCACGCACTCCGCGTCGTGCTCGTGGCCGTGTTCCTGTCCGTGCATCTCTCCCCCTGACCCGGGTGCCGCTGTGAGGGCTCGGTTCGCCTGGCTCACCTGCCACCATCCGCTGTGCGGCGCCCCTCGGGTAGAGGCCCCCGGTGCCCCCTGGGGGCAGGGCCGACTGCCCCTTCGGGCAGACGGCACCGGCCGACGGCTACCGCACAAGGCCCACATACGGCCCGAACTCACTCTCCAGGCACAGCCGGCCCAGCTTCCGGTACTCCCTCGCCACCGCCGCCACCAGATCCGCCATCGAGACCGGACGCTCCGCCTCTGCCGCCAGGTAGGCGGCCGTGACCGCCGCCGAGCGGATGTCGCCACCCGCCAGCTCGAACGCCCTTGCGCAGAAGGCCAGGTCAATGTCGCCCGCTCGTGGGAGCGCCGTGCCCAGACAGCGATCCCACAGCGCCTCTCGCTGCTCCGCGTCCGGCAGCGGGAAGTCCACCACCAGGTCCAGGCGGCGCGTGAACGCCTCGTCCAGGTTCGCCCGCAGGTTCGTCGCCAGTACCGCCAGCCCGTCGAAGGTTTCCATCCGCTGCAGCAGATACGCGCTCTCCACGTTGGCGTAGCGGTCATGCGCGTCTTTCACCTCGGAGCGCTTGCCGAAGACCGCGTCCGCCTCGTCGAAGAGGAGCACCCCGTTGACGCCCGCCGCCTCCGTGAAGATCCGTTCCAGGTTCTTCTCCGTCTCGCCCACGTACTTGTCCACGACCGTCGCCAGATCGACCGTGTACAGGTCCAGTCCCAGTGCCCCGGCGATGACCTCGGCAGACATCGTCTTGCCGGTGCCCGAGTCCCCGGCGAAGAGCGCCATCACCCCGCGTCCGCGCCCGCCGCCCGGCCGCATCGCCCAGTCCCCCAGCACCCGGTCCCGGTGCGTGGCACGCGCTGCCAGCTCCCGCAGCTGGCCCAGTACGCCCGGCGGGAGTACGAGGTCGTCCCAGCCCACCGCCGGCTGGATCCGGCGGGCCAGCCGCTCCAGGCCGGAGGTGTTCTGCGCCCGCGCCCCGTGGAGCAGTTCCGCCTCGCCCACCGGGCCGCCCGCCAGGACCGCCTGTTGCCGTGCCGTCGACGCCGCGCGCCGCATCTGCTCGGGGGTGAGGACGAAGGCCGCCACGGCGTCACCCCTGCTCCCGTCCCCCAACACCTTCCGCCAGAGAGCCGCCCGGGCCGCGGCCCCCAGCCGCTCGATCTCCACCAGCAGGGGCGTACGGTCCGACCACTGCGGGTCCCAGCCCGCCTGGCCTGCCAGCACCACCGGCAAGGGCAGCGCGGCCAGGGCCCGCAGCAGCTCCAGCCGCTCCGCCAACGCCTCCACCGGGGCGGCGATCAGGCCCGCCCCTGCCAGCTCGGCCTCCCG
>NZ_JBSFHO010000059.1:0-20400 GCF_053597075.1 Streptomyces sp. NPDC001514 | reverse complement strand
AGTCGCTCATGTCGGCGAACTTGAACTTCTGCAGCACCAGTGCGAGGGCCAGACGGGCCTCGGTGAGCGCGAACTGCCGGCCGATGCAGGCACGCCGGCCGTTACCGAACGGCTTGTAGGCGTGCGGGTGGTGCTTGGCTCGGTTCTCCGGCAGCCACCGGTTGATGTCGAACTCGTCGGGCCGGTCCCACGCCTTGGCGTGGGTGTGCAGCGGTCCCATCAGCAGGTTCGTCTTCGTCCCCTGCTTCAGTTCGTAGCGGCCGCCGATGACGGTGTCCTCCAGGGGCGCCTTCATGATCTGCGGAATGGGAGCCCACAGGCGCAGGGTCTCCTCCAGGATCCGCGGGATCACATCCATCTTCATGATCGTGTCGTAGTCCGGCACGGTGTCACCGGGCAGCAGCCGGTCCACCTCGGCGTAGGCCTGCGCCAGCACGTGCGGGTTGCGCATCAGCGAGTACGTGGCGAACGACAGCAGACCACTGGTGGTCTCGTGACCGGCGATCAGGAACGTCACCACCTGGTCACGGACGTTGTCGTCGTCCAGCAGCTTGCCGGTCTCCGGGTCGGTGGCCTGCAGCATCAGACCCAGAAGGTCGTCCTCACCGCTGCTCTTGCCCTGACGGCGCTCCTTGATCACACTCTCGACCAGGTCACGCATCAGCTGGATGTTCTCGCTGTACTTCTTGTCGTCGTCCTTGCGGAGCGCGGTCATGCTTGGCAGTTCCTGCGAGCGCCGCATCGACTCCACCAGCGACTCCAGCAGCGCCTGGAGGAAGGGGTGCAGCTTTTCCTTCTCGAAGGAGTCGAACCGGTAGCCGAACCCCGACAGGGCGATGGTGTCCAGGGTCAGCCGGGTGTAGTCGTCGGTGATGTTGACCGGCCGACCCTCCCTGCGCTCCCACTTGCCCACCAGGTTCTGGGCGATCTCCAGCATCTGCCCGAAGTAGCCCTTCATCGCCCGCTGGCTGAAGGCCGGCATGAGGATCCGGTGCGCCATGCCCCAGACCTCCTCATCGTCGTGGGCCGTGAACAGGCCCGCGCCGGTGTAGTCCCGGACATGGCTCAGCGGCGCGAAGATCGGCTTCCCGAAACGGGTCTCGTCGCAGACCTCGGTGACCAGGTCCGGGTCGTAGACGAAGACGTTCTCCTGGCCGGCGATGTCCATGCTGAAGATGCCCTCGGGGAACTGCTTGGACAGCTCACCGAAGTACGCGACCGGGTTGGTGTCGGGGATCTGCGGCGTTTCGCCGAGGATCGGGATGCCGCCCGGGGACGTGGCACGGCGGTCGCTCACGGGTTGCGTGGTCATGGACTTGCTCCTTTGTGCGGAGAGAGGGGAGGGGCAAGGGCACCGGTCGGGTTACGTGGGAACGCCGCTGGTGCAGCGGCATCTCCACGTTTCCGTACGTCGTACGGAATCGTTTCTCCCGTTGTACCGTACGGCGTATGGAAACGCAAAGGGGAGACCCCCGGGGGACCAGGAAGAGGGACGTACCGCTCACCAAGCACGGCATCTACGCCATGGCTCTGCGGCTCATCGAGCATCGGTGCCCACCAGGGCCGCAGACGCCCTCGGCAACGAACTGGTCTCCGACTCCCTGGTCTGGCGCTACGACCCCGAGGCAAGCCCCGACGGCCTGGAAGGCGACGAAGGCACCTTCTCCATCTGCTCCTTCTGGTACGTCGAGGCCCTCACCCGCGCCGGACACCTGGACGAAGCCCGCCTGGCCTTCGAGAAGATGCTCACCTACGCCAACCATCTCGGCCTGTACGCCGAGGAGATCAGCCACATCGGAGAGCAACTGGGCAATTTCCCCCAGGCGTTCGCCCACCTCGCCCTCATCAGCGCCGCCTTCAACCTCGACCGCGCACTGGGCTGACAGCCGACCGGCGGCGTTCCTCGATCAGTCGCCGTGCGAGCCTCCCGTTCCGCCCTAATGCGGGAAGAGGGGGTGAGACAACGGAGGAAGTGGTGAAGATGCGGACCGTTGTCCGGACCGCTCCCCCGTATCGAGGCCCATATTGCACTCGGCGCGCTGATCCCCTGCCTCGGCACGGCACGCCTGGTCCAGGACTCGGCCCCCACCGGCAGAGCGCCATGCTGCGCGGGCCGCGCCACCTGCCCGTCCAACTGTGAAACCCGCGGGGACACAGGGACCCAGGAATCTGTTCCTCCGACAGTTACGGCCTACGGCACCAGCACGGTCGCGTTGATGACGGTACTCACGGGTGGGGGGTGATGACGGCGCGTCCTTGGATCTTGCCGTCGTGCAGGAGCTGGTATGCCTCGTTGGCGCGTTCCAAGGGGAAGTGCTCGACCAGCATCTTGATCTTTTGCTGCTGGGCGAGGGTGATCACTTCCATCAGTTCGGGAAGGGAGCCCCAGTAGGGGCAGGCGACCGAGCACTCGTGCGGCGGGCTCGAGAAGTTGACTGGCAGGGCTCCGCCGCCGAGACCGACGATGGTCAGGTGGCCGAGCACCCTGGCCACCTGAGCAGCCATCCGCAGAGTCGGGTCTATGCCGACCATGTCCAGCACGAGCTGAGCGCCCTGCTGCCCCGTCATGTCCTTGATGCGCGTGACCGCCTCCTCGCCCGAGAGCAGCACCTCGTCCGCGCCCATGCCCTTGGCGGTTCCCAGCTTGCCGGCATCGGTGTCCACGGCGACGACGGTCGTCGCCGTGCTGAGCGCTCGCACCATCTGGATGGCCATCTGGCCCAGACCGCCCACCCCGATCACCACCGCGGTCGAGCCCGGCCCCAGCAGGTGCAGCGATCGCTTGACGGCGTGATAGCTGGTCAGCCCCGCGTCGCTGAGCGGGGCGGCCTGGCGGGGGTCGAGGGTGCCCAGCGGAATCAGGAATCGCGCCGCCGGGACCAGCAGGTACTCAGCCATTCCGCCGTCGTGACCGCCTCCCAGGCCCCCGCCCTGACCACTGACCTTCTGGCAGTAGTTCTCCCGGCCTTCCCGGCAGTTGGCGCACACCCCACAGCCCCAGGGACCGTAGACCATGACAGGGTCTCCGGGCGCGAACCCGGTGACACCAGGTCCCAGCCTCTCCACCCATCCCGCATTCTCATGGCCGAGCGTGAAGGGCAGTTCCGTGTCGAACCCGGGTGGTGGTCCGGGTGCCTCCATGATGTGCAGATCTGAGTGGCACGCACCGGCACCCCCGACCTTCACCAGGACCTGCCCCGGCCCGGGCTCGGGCACCGGCACCTCGCGCAGCTCGGGCGGTTGCTGCCATCCGACCAGTTGAAAAGCCCGCATAGCGATCCTTTGTGCACGTCGATTCAGTCGCGGATCCCGTCGATGTCGACCAGGACGTGGCGCGGGCCGCGGAAAATCTGGTTGTGGCGGTACGGCGGTGGGTCCTCTACGAGCCGGGGGTTTTCCACCCGGCGGACGAACTCGCCGACCGCGACCTGGACCTCGAGCCGCGCGAGCGGAGCGCCGAAGCAGAAGTGGATGCCCTGGCTGAACCCGAGGTGCTGGTTGTCCCGCCGTTCGAGGTCAAGCTCGTCGGGGTTGGCGAACCGCTTCGGGTCGCGGTTCGCCGAGCCGTATGCCAGGAAGATCGGCGCACCCTTCGGGATGGTGGTGCCTGCGATGTCGATGTCTTCCACGGCGGAGCGGGTGTGCCAGAACTGGACCGACGACTCGAAGCGCAGCAACTCCTCGACCCCGGGCACGATCAGCTCGGGCCGGCGGCGCAGCTTCTCGAGCGCGTCGGGGTGCCGCAGCAGGGTGAGCACGCTGTGGGCGATGAGATTGACCGTGGTTTCATGCCCGGCGAAGATCAGGAGCAAGGCATTGCTCACGAGCACGCCCTTGGACATGCCTCCCTCCGCGCCGTCCTCGTGCACCATCGCCGAGAGCATGCCCGGGCCGGGCTGCTGGGCGTACCGGTCGAGCAACTCGGCTGCGAACTGCCCGAACTCCTCCACGGCCTGGCGACCCCCGGCCAGTCGGCTCTGCATCTCCTCGGAGGCAGCCTCGGGGCCGAAATCCAAAGCGTCCAGGGCCGTCTCGATCCAGCTGTGGAAGCGTGACTCGTCTTCCAGTGGCACGCCCAGGACCTTGCAGATCACGCTCACCGGCAGGGGGTAGGCGAACTCGTCGACGGCATCGATCCGGGTCTTGCCCTGCATGTTGTCCAGAAGGCCGTCCACGATGCGGCGGATCTCGGGTTCCAGGTCGGAGATCAGGTGAGGGGAATGGGGCGGGCCGACGAAATGCGGCGTCATCATCCGGCGATCTCGATCGTGCTCGGGTGGATCCTGGGTGATGATGTTCGGCTCCAAAGAGATGACCGCCTCCGTGATCGGCTCGGCCTCCGCCTCCGCCGAGCCTTCGGCCGGGGCCGCAACCGGGACGGGGAGCTTCCTGGGATCCGAACTGACCCGGGGGTCGTGCAGCAGCGCGACGATCTCTTGGTAGGTACTGACGACGTAGGTGCCGTCCGGCTGCCGCGCCACCGGTGTCCTGCGGAGTTCCTCGTAGAACGGGTACGGATTGGCGCGGTTGGCGTAGCGGAGGGCCTGCTGCCAGGGGGTTTCCTCGACCACGAGGCTCCCCTCCTTCTTCCTGTCGATGCTGTCCGCTTGGACGCCCATCCGGCGGGCGCGTCAACGAGGGCGAGACCGGAACTCGGCCCTCCGCTCGCTCGGGTCGTGGCCGGTCAGGACGACGTCGGGGACCGCCGTCGGGACGCCGGGTTGCGGGAACTCGGCCGGGATCGGCTTCATGTCGGGGGGCTGGTCCCAGCCCGGCGGCGGAGGCGGGAACGGACCCGATTGCTCGATCAGCTTCCCGTAGTACTCCAGCCACTTGCCGTGATCGAAGGCGACGGCGGCGACGATGCGGCCCCGGCGACCGTAGGCGGCGGCAAAGTGGCGCTCCTTGACGGACCCTTGCGTGAAGACGATCTCGTCGCCGAAAGGCGGCACGCCGACGGACTTGATGTTGACGCCGAACTGACCGGACCAGAAGCCGGGCAGCAACAGATGCGGGCGATAGTTGGGCTCGAGGTTCACCATGTTGTGGGCCGCGACCTCGGCGCCGAGAACGGCATTGTCCCAGTGCTCCATCGCGAGGAACTGGTACTCGTACAGCACGTGGGGCGCGCGCGCCACGTCCCCTGCCACGTAGATGCTGTCGGTGATCACGCCGTTGACGTCGAAGGCGCGACCGCCGGCGTCGCAGCCGACGCCCCAGAAACCGGACGCCAGCCCGGCGCCCTCCAGCCATTCCACATTGCGGATCGACCCCAGCGAGGCCACCACCACGTCGGCGTCGATGGTGGTTCCGTCCGAGAGATGAGCACGCCGCACGTGTCCGCCGGAGTCGCCCTCCAGTGACGACACGCCCAGCCCGCAGCGCAGGTCCACGCCGTGGTCGCGCTGCATCTCCGCGGCGATCTCACCGATCACCCCGCCGAGCGCGCCGACCAGCGGCGCCGAGCCCCGCTCGACGACGGTCACCGGGAGATCGAGTTCCCGGCAGACGGAGGCCACTTCCGAGCCGATGAACCCGGCCCCGATGACCATGACCCGCGACGGCGGCGCGGCCAGCGCCTTTTGCAGCTGTGCGGCATCATCACGCGAGCGCAGCGTGTAGACCCCGTCCAGGGCGGCCTCGTCCGGGTTCGGCCACTGACGCGCCCGGGTGCCGGTGGCGATCAGCAACCGGTCGTACGGGATCTGCTCGCCGTCGGCCAGGCGCACCTGCTTGGCGGCCCGGTCCAACCCGGTGGCGGCCACCCCGAGCCGCCACTGCGCATTCACTTCTCGCAGGCGGGGCAGCTTCGTGTGGTCGGCCGGCACCCAGCCTTTGAGCACCTGCTTGGACAGCGGGGGACGGTCGTAGGGCTCGTACGGCTCGTCCCCGATGATGGTCAGAGACCCGGTGAAGCCCTCCTCACGCAGGGCTTCGGCGGCCCGCAGTCCGGCCAGGGACGCACCGACGATGACGATCCGGCCGTTGGCCCTGAACTGGCGCACCAGCTCTGCGACCGTTGCCGGCACGGTCATGACGTCGCGCTCCCCTCCGCGCCGTCCAAGCGGTCGATCACGATCGCCTGCACCGGACACGCCGCAGCGGCTCGCTCGACCTGCAGGCGCCGCTCGTCCTCGGGGTTCGGCTCGTAGGTGAGGGCCTCCGGGCCAGTCAGTCTGAAGACCTCGCGCGCCAAATACACGCATTGTGCGTATCCCTGGCACCGATTCAGGTCCACGGCGATCCGCATGGGCAGACTCCTTCCGATCTGCCGCCCAGCTGGACAGCCACCCGTCGCCCCCACCGACGCCACCGGCTGAGCACCCGTATGTTCGATCTTCTTCGCCGCGGCGGTACCTTCGCGGTGACGCTTACCGCCGGTGAGCGTCACGGTCCGAAGGTCGCGGTACACATCCAATGGCGTCGGCATCAAGGTTTGCCCCGGCCATTCCGCCTTAAGAAAAGGCTCGCCCCGTCTTCCGACGACCGCAAATCCGCTGATTCGGGAGACATCTCTCAGGGCAGTTGTCGTTCTTGATCACTGACCGGTTCGTGCAGGTCCGGGGGGCTTCCGGAGTGCCTGCCCGCATGGAAGCGGCCACCGTGATCATGAGCGTTTGTGGAGACAATACGGCCCCGGCCGACCGAGCTGGCTGAAGCCGCTGATCACGCCGCCCGCCGCTCCCGCGGACAGCTGCCAAAAGGCGTGCCGACTTCGACCGCAGCCGACTGATCGTCAGGTGTTCAGGGCGCCGAGGAATTCCAGGAGCGCCGCATTCACCTCGCCGGGGCGTTCCTCGGCGATCCAGTGGCCGCAGCCGGGCAGGATGTGCGCCGGTCCGACGGTCGGGTGGAGCGTGGGCAGGGCGGGGAGGAGTTGGTCCATCCCCGGGAACCCGTAGACCAGGTCCCGATCGCCGGTGATGTAGCGGCTGGGCATCCGGTACTGCGCGCCCTCCCATGGGGCGGTCAGCTGCCAATTGCGGTCGAAGTTGCGGTACCAGTTGAGGGCGCTGGTGAACCCGGCTTCGGTGAACTCCGTCGCGAGTGTGTCGATGTCGGCCTCGGTGAGCCAGGCGGGAAGTTCCTCGGGGTCCTCGAAGAGGTCCAGGAATCCCTTGCCCGATGGGACGAGCGGCTCGACCGGCGGGTCGCTGTGCGGGTTGTCGCCGCAGAGGCCGTACATCACGCGACGGAAGGTGGCGTGCGGGTCCTTCGCGAGCTCGGCGTCCGCGACGCCGGGGGTCTGGAAGTAGTTCCAGTAGAACTGGCCGCCGAACAGCTCGCGCATCGCCTGCAGCGGAGGAACCGGACCGCGCTGCGGCGGCGGGACGCTGAGGCCCACGACCCCCCGGACGACGTCGGGCCGCATCAGCGCGGTGGACCAGGCGACCATGCCGCCCAGGTCGTGGCCGATGACCACGGCCTGCTGTGCGCCGAGTTCGCGGATCAGGCCGATGGCGTCGCCGACGAGGTGCAGGATGGTGTATTCCTCAACCGCGGCGGGCCGGTCGCTGCGGGCGTAACCGCGCTGGTCAACGGCGACGACGTGGTATCCGGCCCCGGCCAGGGGCGTGAACTGGTGGCGCCAGTTGTACCAGCATTCGGGAAAGCCGTGGAGCAGGAGAACCAGGGGTCCTTCACCCTCCTCCGCGATGTGCAGCCGACGCCCTCCAACCGTGACGGTGCGGTGCTCGACCATGGTCACACACCCCTTCCAGGTGGGTTGGTCCGTAACCCACGCTACTCACGGGTCACACCGACAGCCGAGTGATCGCCCGCCGTGGTCGCGGGGCCGTTGCTCAGCTTGACGCGCACCGCCTTGACGCGCACCGCCACGCCCGGGCAGGCATCGCATTCCCACGATCAGGCGGTGACCCGGCCGGCAGCGGAAGGGCCGGCGCCGCCGGCAAGCGCCCAGTCGCCGGCGCTCTCGATGCCCAAGCGGCCCTACGGGGGCTCGCCGGGCACCACCGATTCATGGCACACCACCGAAGGGTGCCGTCTGCCCTTCTCGTCCGCACCACACCCACCGGCCGCAGGCTGGGACATACCGGCTCCAAGGCCGCTATTCGCACTTCTGGACCAAAGGGCGTAATAATGATAAAAATCTCATGTATGAGGCTTTTGTCCTACGGAGGAGCTCGTCCATGCCTGCAGTTCTGATCCACGGCGTCCCCGACACCCACCGCGTGTGGGACGGCGTGTGCCGGCACCTGAGCCGAAGTGACGTCGCGGCCTGGGACCTGCCCGGCTTCGGCGCACCGCGGCCGCAGGGCTTCGGCTCCACCAAAGAGGAGTACGTCGATTGGCTCATCGATCGGCTGGAGCAAGTCGGCGAGCCGGTGGACCTGGTCGGCCATGACTGGGGCTGCATTCTCACCGCGCGCGTCGCTTCGATACGGCCGGACCTGGTTCGTACGTGGGCCGGCAGTAGCGCTCCGGTCAGTGCTCGGTACGACTGGCATCCGCTGGCCAAGATCTGGCAGGACCCGGTCGAGGGGGACCGGTTCATGAACGAGCTTGACCCAGCGTCCTTCGCCAAGGACCTGAGCAAACTCGATGTTCCGGCTGACGTGGCCGAGGAAATGGTCCGTCGCGTGGACGGGTCGATGAGGGACAGCATCCTCAAGCTGTACCGCTCCGCCGTGACGGTGGGCGCAGAGTGGGAACCGGAACTGGCGAACGTGTCCGCGCCGTCCCTGGTCCTCTGGGGGACGCTCGACCCGGCCTGTCCGATCGCGTTCGCCGATGAACTCGGCCAAGCTGTGCGAGCGTCCCGGGTCGTCAAACTCGACTGCAGCCACTGGACGTTGATCCAGAAGCCGGCCGAGGTCGCCGCAGCCCTTGAGGCGCACTGGAATGCCTGAGGAGCCGTTGTCTTCCCGGCGTGATGAGCGCGTTTTCTCCGATGCGGCATGGGCGCGGTGATTGCGGCCGAGCGGGCCTCGTTGACGTGCCGGGCACGTCGGCGTCGCCTGCCCCTCATGCCGGGCGCCATCCACCAGCCTTCGAGGATGGCGGCCTCAGCCTGCACTGCTCATGAGCAACGTTCGCAATCAAGAAGATCTCGACTTCGTTGATTGCGTGTGGTGCCTCGGTGTTCCGTGACGGCCGTTCTCGGACACTGCGCAGGTCCCAGTCGGTGATCCAGTTCGCCACGCGGGGCGTCGGCTTCCGGTGCGACGCCCGGGTTCCTGCGCCGCGTCGCCGCCATCACGAGCGAGAGGTGAGCCTCTCCCTGACTGGCGGCGCCCCCATCGATTTTCCATACAACGCAGGGCATTACTGAAGGGAGGTTTCGTACATTGTATGGAATCTGAGGGTGTTGCCGCATCGGCAACCTCTCTCGCGCCCGGTGGCGCTGTGCAGAGCCGGCTGACGCTCATTAAGGAGAGCGTTCCGCGCCGCTGCATCGAACAATCCCAGTGAATTGCACTAGTGATCTTAGCGTCCGTCGCACTGACGGATTGCTTTGAATAGAAGGAGAAACTTGTGAGTTACCTCGCGAAGCGCGTGTCTGTCGCCATCGCCTCCCTGGCGGTGGCCGGCGGAGCCGTTCTTGGTGCCGGGGGTACTGCGTCGGCTGCGACGTCGACGTCAGCGCACGTCCAGCGCCCCGCCGCCGATGTCGAGGCCAACGACCACCGCTGGGGCGGCGACGACGACCGCTGGGGCCGTGACGACGGCCGTTGGGGCGAAGGCCGTTGGGTCCGTTACGACGACGACCGCTGGGACTGTGACGACGACGACCGGGACCGCGACCACGACCGCTGGGACGGTCACAACGACGACGACCGGGACCGTGACCACGACCGCCGGGACGGTCACAACGACGACGACCGGGACCGTGACCACGACCGCCGGGACGGTCACAACGACGACCGCCGGGACCGCGACAAGGCTAGCCACCACCACGACCGGTAGAGCTCCGGTCGCTGATACGAAGGTCGCCGTGATCCGGCAACCGACGTTGGTCGCATCCCTGTGATGCTCCCGGCCGTCAGTGGTGGCTTCGCCTGCTGCTGACGGCCGGGCGCGACGGCAGGAGATGTAGCTCCTGTGAGCGTTCTCCTGCCGTCCGACACCGGTCCCCGTAGTACCCACTTCTCTGTTCAGGCCTCCTTGACAGGCCCTTCCGATGGCCCTCCCGGTATGACTCGAGGCAGCAGGAGTAAAGACCAATGAAGTCGTTGAGAACCGTGATTCAGGGGCTGTATGTGCAACTTGTCGTTGCGCATGAGATGTCCTTGCCTGTAAGCATGAGGCTGCGGTACGAGCCCCGTGATCCCTATGTCGTCCATGCCGCATTCACCACTGCCGACAGCGACGAGACGGTGGAATGGATCATTGGACGAGATCTTCTGATCGACGGGCTGGAAGGCCCCGTCGGCGAGGGGGACATACGCGTATGGCCAGCCGACGGACCTGACCGCTGCGACTCGTACATCCTTCTCAACCCGCCGGCTGGTGCGGCCTTGCTCAAAGTCCGGACGCACGAAATCAAGACGTTCCTGCAGGGAACGGAGACCCTGGTGCCCAGGGGAGCCGAGCTCGGGCACATCGACTTGGATGCTTCGCTGGCGCACTTCCTCGCCGAAGGATGAAGTCGGCCCAGCTGCCACTCATCAAGAGGCCGGGTCGCTCGAGGCCCCCGCCTCACCGATCCCTGATGCGTGCCCACCCTGAGGTGAATTTGTGCTTTTCGTGATGGCCGTTGCTGATCAGAATGCGTCCTCATCGATTTCGGGTGCGGGCTTGCTGTCGATCTGCGCATTGCTCTTCACCGTCGCCTCGTTCTGGTGGCTCAACGCCAGACAGGGGCGCCTCGAGTCGTGGGAGCCTCATTCCTTTGCGGCGATTGTCCACGGCTCCATGGTTCGCCTGCGGATTCCGCTCGTCCTTCACAACACCGGTGCCAAGCCGATAGTCGTGCAGGATCTCAGGCTGACCTTCCCTGATGAGCCCGCCTCTCATCTGCCACTCCTGTGGACGGCTTCACCATCCCGTCTCCAACCCGGGCCGGACGAGGAACCGGAGTTGCCGGCGGGATTCATCGTGGCCGGCAGAGAAGCGCAACGACTCTTCATCGAGTTCGAGGCACCGTTTTCCGGGTTCGTTCCGGAGGCCCGTGACTACAAGGTCCGAATCCAAGTGAGGGTTGGCCACCGCAAGGGGTGGCGCTCGCTTCTGACGTTCACCTTGAGGACCACCAACATCGTTCATCCCGACCGGTACGCCGTCTGCCACAACGCGCCTCTCGAACTGACGAAGGAAGACGAGAAAAAGGCAGACGCTGCGCTCCTGGAGCTGTTGGAGGGGCAGAAGAAGGACGCTTCCGCCAAGAGCGAGACCAAGCGGCGAGACTATTGGAACGACGAGGGCAACGCCGATAGGGACCTGTAGGTCGTGAGGATGGTGCTGAGCCCGGCCAAAGCGCACCGTGTCGGCACCCGCCCGCTGCCGCCGGAGCCGCCGATCCTGCTGGTTCGCCCTCAACAGGAGGGCGCCGCCGGGTCACGTCTGGGAAGACCGGGGTGCCGGGTACCCCGATGTCAGCGGAACTGCAGGCGGGCCTGGTTCGGGATGTCGCCGAACCCGCCGCTGTGGAAGTCGCGGAAGGCCTGCTCGATTTCGCTCGCGCTGTTCATGACGAACGGGCCCCCCATCGTGACCGGCTGACCGATCGGCTCACCGCTGTAGACCATGACCACGCTGTGCTCGTCGCCGTCGGCGGTCTCAAGCGCGATGGTCGAGAGCGAAGCCTGGGGAAGGGGGTCGGACCAGGCGATCTCCCCTGCCCGCACGGGACGCCCGGCGACCGTCACCCTGCCGGACAGGACGTAGACGAAGGCACGATCCCGGCCGGGCAGCAGATGATCCAGGCGTCGGCCGGGCTCAAGGGTGATCACCGCTCCGGAGATGGGCCAGTTGTTCAGTGCGGGGCCTCGGACGCCGCCGGCCTCGCCCGAAATGAGGTCGATGCGGGCGCCGTCCGTCTCGATGACGGGTCGACGGTCGGCCAGCAGGTCCTGGTAACGGGTGTCGACCATCTTCATCTCGCCCGGCAGGTTCACCCACAGCTGCAGGATGTGCGCCCGTTCGTTGCGGAAGGCGAGCTCGCGATGGATGATTCCGCGCCCTGCGGTCATCCACTGCACGTCTCCAGTGGTCAGCGCGCCGACATGACCGATGTTGTCACCGTGCTCCAGGACGCCGTCGAGGACCAGTGTGACCGTCTCGAGACCGCGGTGGGGATGCCATTCGAAACCCGGTGAGGAGAACCAGTCCTCGCTCAGCAGCAGGAACGGATCCGTAAGTTCCGGCCTCATGGGAGTGATGACCACGTTCCTGTCGTCGACCTGCGTGTCCCCTCCGAAATGCATCTTCCTCTCGACGCGGACGACGCTACGCTCCGCTGCGCCTTGCAGGGCTTCCATGACCTACGTCCCTTCAGAACCACCATCGAGTTGATGTGTCACCTCACAGTACTCGAGTAGACATGTCAACTCAAAGGTATGATGGGGCCATGGAGTGGCAGGGATTGAGCGAGCGCGAACTGCGCGCCTGGCGGGCGTTCATCCAGATGCAGGAGATTCTGCGGTCACGTATCGAGCAGCAGCTCCAGGCGGGCAGCGGCCTGTCAAACGCTGATTACTCGGTACTCGTCGCCCTGTCGGAAGCACCGGGCGGGCGCTTGCGTGCCTATGAGCTCAGCGATGAGCTGGGCTGGGAGAAGAGCCGCCTCCACCACCAGCTCACCCGCATGTGCAAGCGCGGCCTGGTGGAGCGCCAGAGCGGCGCGTCACGCGCCATGTATGCGGCGCTCACGCCAGAAGGACGCACAGCCTTGGAAGAAGCAGCCCCCAGCCATGCCCAGGAGGTGCGGCGCCTGGTCATCGACCGTCTCACAGCAGAGCAGATCGACCATCTCGCCGAGATCTCCAGCGTCATCCTTGACCATCTGCACACGGATCACCCGGCTGTCGGCGGCTGACTCTGCGACGGGTTACGTGCTGACGGGCGGACAGGACCGCAATACGCCCGCCGTGCTCGCCCGCCCTCGACCGGGTCAGCGGCGAGACCCCGCCGCGCGGGTGTCCGCACCGAGGCCGAGCAAGCGTCGGCAGGGCACGCCTGATCGAGGACCAGGCGTGCCGCGCCCGTCCAACTGTGAGGCCTGTCGTGGGTCATGGCGTCGTCAGGATCGCACCAGAGATCGCGGCACCTTGATGCTCCGTGAGCGCAGCCATTCGCCGAGTGCTTTGGCCTGCGAGTCCAGCCGCAGTGTCGAGGTGGCGCCGGTCCCGAGCAGCCCTCGAATGAGGAAGTTGACCGCGCCCAGGTTGGGGAGTTCGTGGCGCGAGATCTCCAGTGCGCGTGTTTCGGGAAGAAGGCGTCGCAGTTCGTCGACGGTGAGGGTGGACCTGAGCCAGTCCCATGCCGCACGGTCGCGTACCCAGACGCCGAGATTCGCGTCGCCGCCCTTGTCGCCGGAGCGGGCGTGCACGATCTCACCGAGTGGGGCGACGACGAGTTCATCTGCCCGCGGCGCAGGCACCGATGGCGCGAGCGCCGGCTCGGCCTGCGGCATTACCTCGCCACCGGCGCCGTCCGGGTTGCCGGGGGCGATGATCTCGGCCGTGCCGTCGTAGTGGTGGACCGTGTGCTGGAGCATCCGCTGGTCGAGCAGTGCGGGCCAGTAGACACCGAATGCGGACCCCGGTTGCGGAGGGCCGAGGGAGTACAGCCCGGGGTAGCTGGACAGGGCCAGCTCGACCACGCGCGACGCGAAGGCGCGCCCGGCGGCCTGCTGCGTCCCCTGCACGGTGATCCTGAGCAGCTCGGTTCCCGCGTTCTGGGTGTCGGGATCGGGCTGGGCCCGCCCGATGCGCTCGACGGCGACCGCGTCGAGCCCGCGGGCGGCCTCGGCGTAGCGGTGGACGAATCGCTCCACGAGGGCGGCCTTCGCGTCGAGGTCCGTGCCGGTGAGCGCGAGGATCGCGCTGTTCGTCCAGCCTCCCACCCCTGTGATCGCGACCTTGGTCGTCCTGGACGGCGCCGTGCCTCGCACGCCGCGGATCCCGACGCGGTCCTCGCCGAGGTCTGTCAGCGTCGCGGTGTCCAGGTGGGCGGTCACGTCGGGGTTGAGATACGCGGGTTCACCGATCTCGTAGAGCAGTTGGGCGGTGACCGTGTCCTGGGTGATCACGCCGCCGGTGCCCGGGTTCTTGGTGATCACCGAGGAGCCGTCGACGGCGATCTCGGCGATCGGGAACCCCGGCTCCACGAGGTCGGGGACGGAACGGAACCCGGAGAAGTTGCCGCCGGTCGCCTGAGGCCCGCACTCGATGACGTGTCCGGCGGCGACCGCGCCGGCGAGGGCGTCGTGGTCGTCAGGCGTCCAACCCCACCACCAGGCGGCGGGACCGACGACCAGGGAGGCGTCGGTGACGCGGCCCGTCACGACGATGTCGGCGCCGTTGTGGAGGGCGCGCGCGATGCCGAAGCCGCCGAGGTAGGCGTTGGCCGTCAGCGGCTGGTGCGGCCAGTCCGACAGCGGCTGACCACTCGTCAGGTGCGGCAGGCAATGGCCCGCTTGCCGCAGACCGTCGAGGCTGCCGAAGACGTCGTCGCCTTCGATGTGGGAGACCCGCAGGTCGTGACCGTGGCGTGCGATCAGTTCACGCGTCGCGGCGGCCAGCCCGGCGGGGTTGAGTCCTCCGGCGTTGACGACGAGCCTGATCCGGTTGGCGACGAGGTGCTCGAGCGCCGCGTCGAGGTGCTGCAGGAAGGTGGTCGCAAAGCCCTTCGTGCTGTCCTTGGCGCGCGCCTTGCCGAGGATCAGCATCGTGACCTCGGCGAGGTAGTCACCGGTGAGGACATCGATGCCGCCCGCGCGGGCCATGTCGGCCATGGCCGAGGCGCGGTCGCCGTAGAAGCCGGAGCAGTTCCCGACGCGGAGGGGGCGCTGCCCCCGTCCTGATGCTGATGTCATGCTGACTCTTCCGATGTCGAGGGACGAAGACCGCCGGTGTTCTCGCCCCCGGTCCTGTTGACCCGTACCGTCCCTTCGAACCCCACCTCGCCGGAGGGGTGCTCCTCGGCGAGCTCAAGGGTCATGCTGTCGCCCTCGATGTGGGTCACCCGCGCGGTGTAGGCCAGGTTGGCGGGCGCACAGACGGGCTTGCGCAGGCGGTAGGCGACCTTCGTCACGCGCCACTTGGGGCCGAGAGCCTCGGTGACACAGCGCAGGGCAAGCGCCGCTCGCAGGTGGGAGTGGACCACGAGACCGCCGTGGCCCTCCTCGTGTGCGTAGGGCTCGTCGAAGTGGATGCGGTGGGGGTTCCAGGTGACCGCGCTGTAGCGGAACAGCTGAAAGGCCGTGGCCGTGTGCTTGAGCCGTGGGAGTGTGTCCCCGACCTGGTAGTTGATGGACACTACGACTCCTGCAAGGGGTTGCGCAGTACGACGGTGCGCCGGTTGCGGTTGAGGACGGCACCCTGAGCGGACGTGAACGTGTTGAGGGTGGTGACGAACACGCAGGTGCCGGCGCGGGTCTGCTTGGGAGTGACCGCCTCGAGGGTGGTTTCGAGCATGACCTCCGTGCCCGCGGTCAGGGGACTGACCAGCTCCATCTCCTCACCGGCCCCCATCACGCGCAGGCCGTCACCGAGGGGTATGTCACCGCTGAGGGGGGTTCCGTCGGGCTGGAGCTGGGCCTCGGGAGTGCCGATGCCCCACTCCACGATCGCGGCGAGCATGTTCGGTGGCGCCACGACATCCGCGTACCCGGCCGAACGTGCGACCGCGGCGTCGTAGTGGACCGGGTCCGCGGCGCCGATGGTCAGTGCGTAGCGGCCGATGGTCACCGCGTCCAGCGTGCCGAGGCTCCGGCGCGAGAGGACGGCTCCGGTCCGCGGCTGGGTCTGGTCGTAGTACTCCGCCAGCGGAGTACCGGGTTCAGGTGTGAACATGCCTGGGATCCTCACCATTGATCTGGGTGCCGGCTTCGCCGCCGGCATCCGCGTGGCCGGCAAGCTCCGCGAGAACCTCCCGCGTCGACTCGCCCAGCGGCGGGGCGGCCCGCAGCGGGCCCACCGGCGAGTCGCTGAGCCTCAGAGGGCATCCCGCAACCGGCACCCGGCCCCTGGCCGGGTGCTCGACGTACTGGATCATGCCGCGCTGGATCAGGTGCTCGTCGGAGTCGACCTCGCGGATCGACTTGACCGGCGCGCAGGGCACACCGGCGGCCTGCAGGTCCCGCACCAGCTCGGCACGCGTCCGGGCCCTGGTGCGGGAAGAGACCTGCTCGTCGACCGCGTCGATGTTGGCGACCCGGTCCTTCTGCGTGCGGAACCTGGGGTCGTCGATCAGCTCGGGCCGGCCCAGTGCGGTTGCCACGCCGCGCCAGTGCCGCTCGGCGATGCAGATGATCGCCAGCCATCCGTCGCTGGCCTCGTAGATGTTGTACGGCGCGATCGCCATGCCCGTATGCCGGTTCCCGGTGCGCTCGGGGAGCTCTCGGCCGGGGTTGTTGTGCAGGCCGCCCAAGCTGGATGCCAGCATCGGGTAGACGGTGTCGTGCATCGAGACCTCGACGATCTGCCCCCGTCCCGTGCGCTCGCGCTGGAACAGGGCCGCGCTGATCGCCCCGAACAGGTGGATGCCGCCGGAGAAGTCCACGAACGCGGCGCCGGCCTTGGTCGGCGGCCCGTCGGCCTCACCGGTGGCCGAGGCGCTGCCGGACATCGCCTGCACGGTGATGTCCATGGCCGACATGTGGGCGTAGGGGCCGGTGGACCCGTAGCCCTTGCCGGAGGCCACGACCAGACGCGGGTTGTGTTCGAGGAGCCGCGCCGGGCTGAGCTGGAGGCGCTCCATCGTGCCCGGCGCGTAGTTCTCGATGAGCACGTCGGCGGTCTCGACCAGGTCGAGCAGCGCCTGGCGACCGGCGTCGGTCTTCAGGTCGAGCACCACACTCCGCTTGTGGGAGTTGAGCATCACGAACTCGTGGGACTCGATCGGCTCGTGCGAGCGGAAGCGCAGTGGCTCACCGCCGGGTGGCTCGACCTTGATGACGTCGGCGCCCAGTTGTGCGAGCAGGAGCCCGCAGTAGGGGCCGTTGTAGATCTGGCCCAGTTCCAGGACCCGGATGCCGTCGAACGCCGGTCGCATGGCTGCTCCCCTGCCGATCAGGACTTGATCACGCCGGCGGCGCCGCCGTGGATGTAGCCGACCGGTCCAGTGCCCTGCGCCGCCGCAGCGGTCTCGGTCAGGTGCTGGAGGGTCACCGCGTCCATGACCGAGTGGAAGGTGCCGTCCTCGTTGAAGCTGACCTGCGCACCCTCGATCCAGGCCAGGGCAACGGTGTCCTCGGTGTTGTCCTCGGGGGTGTAGAAGGTGTGCACCGAGCCGCCGGGCTCGTACAGGTAGGAGCCCGCCGTCTGCGGCTGGTCGGGGTACTCGCGGTACAGCCAGCGGCCCTGGATCGTCCACACCTGAGCCGTACCGGTGTGGTAGTGGATCGGCAGCTCGACACCGGGCGCCAAGGTGGACAGGAAAACCCACTCTCCGCGCTCGGGGTCCAGGCGCAGCGTCTGGATGTGAATGCCGGGGGCGACAAGATCCTTGAACAGCGGGATCTGGTCGATGTTGACGGTCAGAAGCTCACCCTGCGGCAGAGAGACGAGCGGCAGCGGAGCGCGGCCGCCGTACGTGCTGATCACCGTGGGAGACACTGGTGCGGTCATGTTCGGGCCTTTCGTTGCGAGTGAGGACCTTCCGGACATGCGACGTGCGAGGTGGTACGTAGGGGTACAGGGAGAGAGCGTACGTATTTACGTACGATGAACCGGATTTCCGGATGATGTCAGGCACGCTACGGTGACCCACGCCTCCCTGACAAGACGCGTGCACGGACTTTTGGCGGACGGTGCGGTGCTACCATCAGCCGCATGCCCGTCCGCCCGCATCGCACGGTCGACCGAGTGATCGGGATCCTCGAAGCCGTGGCCCTGAGTCCGCGGGGAGTGACGCTGGCCGAGCTGGCAGCCGCCCTGGACGCGGCGAAGAGCTCCGTTCAGGAGCTGACCAACGGACTTCTCGCCCGCGGCTACCTCATCGAGGACGACCGCCGGTTCCACCTCGGGCCAGGGCCCTTCATCCTCGCCGCTCGCGCGAACAAGCTGGCCGCGTTGTCTCTCGATCACCAGTTCCTGGCCGAGTTGAGCAAGGTCCTCCGCTGCACCGTCCTCGTCGGGGTGCGCGTCGGCGACGCCCTCGTCTACGCCGACCATGCCGGTCAGGAGTCGCCCAGCCTGACTTTCGTCGCGCGCACCCACGCCCGTCGCCCCCTCTTCACGACCGCGGCCGGCAAGACTCTGCTCGCCGGCGTCCCCGACGACGAGATGTACCGGCTCCTGGAGCTGGCCGGTGCGGAACAGGCAGGAGAGGTCCGGCAGTTCCTCGCCGAGCTCCCCGAGATCCGCTCCCGCCGACTCGCCTTCAACCGCGGAGTCACGTTCAAGGACGCCTTTGCCGTGGCCACGCCCCTGCTGGCATCCGACGGCAGTCCGATAGCGGCGATCAGCGCCGCCGTCGACCCCGCAGAAGCGGATCGTCTCGACGACCTCGGCGAGGAGCTCAAGAAGGCAGTCGCCGTTCTCGGCCCCCGGTACGGGCTCAACCACGCCTGATCCCCCGCGCCGGCGAGCGGCCCGGCTGTCGCCCTCCGGTGCCGGCTGCTCGCCGAACACGACCGCCTGCCCGCCGCCCTCGGCGTGTGGGAGCAACGGCTGCGCCCGTTCGTCACCCGCCACCAGAGGGAGCCCCGCGCGTGCGGCACCTCTTCATGCCCGCCCACCGCTTCGGGTACGCCGCCCGCCGCACCCTCATCCACGCGGCCAACACCCCTGTCGGCTCCGCGCTCACCAAGACCCTTGTGGACTGACCGTTCACACAAGACCGTGGGCGCCGGTGTTCCCTCAAGCACCGGCGCCCACTCACCCCTGCCCGGGGTGGTCTTGATGAACTTTCTGTTCAGTTGTCAGGGGACGAGGATGAGGCGGATCGGGTCGCCGATCTTGTTCTCCAGCCGGTTGACCGCATCGGCGGCCTCGGCGAGCGGGATGTGGTCGGTGATGGAGGGGGCCAGGTCGAGACGGCCGACCTCGGCCAGCCGGACCAGCTCGGTGACGGACTCGGGGGTGCCGCCGTAGTGACCACGCACCTGCTTGCCCAGGTAGTTGAAGGTCAGGCCCTCGGTGATGGTGAGGGGCCTGGGGCTGATGCCGACCAGGATGAGGGAGCCGCCCAGGCCGAGTGCGGCGGCGGCCTGCTCGCGGACGGCGGGCACGCCGGCGCAGTCGAAGGCGAAGTCGAGGCCTCGTCCGGCGGTGGCCGCGCGGACCTGGTCGGCGAAGTCGGGGGCGGCCGGGTCCAGGGCGAAATCCGCGCCGAATTCCAGGGCGCGCTCGCGGGCGCCGGGCAGCGGGTCGATGGCGATGATCGGCGCGGCGCCGACCAGGCGGGCGACGCGGACGTTGTGCGCGCCGACTCCGCCCACGCCCCAGATGCCGACGGACTGGGCGGGACGGACGCCCGCGGTGGCGACGACGGCGGCGTAGGGGGTGGAGACCGCGTCGGGGATGATCGCGGCCTGGTCGAAAGGGAGGCTGTCGGGGATGGGGATGAGGGTGTCCTCGCGGGCGAGGGTGTACTGGGCCCAGCCGCCGTCGTAGTCGATGCCGGCGGTGAGCATCTGGGTGCAGGGGCGGCGGCGCACGCAGCCCGCGCACTGGCCGCAGGTCTTGCCGGCCTCCAGGGTGACGCGGGTGCCGACGGTCAGGTCGCGCTTGAGGTCGGGGCCGAGGGTGTGGATCACACCGGAGACCTCGTGGCCGACGGTGACCGTGTCGGAGGTGGCGAACAGCGGGACGAGGGAGCCGTCGATGAGGTGGACGTCCGAGAGGCAGACGCCGGCAGCCTTGACCTCGATGAGGACCTCGCCGGGGCCGGGCACGGGGACGGGAACCTCCTCCACGGCGAACTTCTTGCTGTCCAGGTGGAAGCGTCCGGCGAGCATGGTGTCCATGGTGCTCTGCTTTCTGTGAGCGGGCTTTCCCCGGCGGTTGGGGCCGATGGGTGCCGTGTGATACCTCGGAAGTGGGGGGCGGGGGTGGTGGCCGGGGGGGTGCGGGGTGTCAGGACCGCCGCACGCTCCCGGCGTTTGGGGGGGTCAGGCGAAGACGTCCTGCTGGTAGCGCTCGTCGGCTTCCAGCTGGGCGAGCCACTGCTGGGCGGTCTCGTCGTCGCTGCCGGTGTGCTTGCGGTAGATCGCCGCGAGGGCCTCGCGCACGGCGGGTGCCATGCGGCGGCCGTCACCGCAGACGTAGATGT
>NZ_JBSFHO010000058.1:0-21064 GCF_053597075.1 Streptomyces sp. NPDC001514 | reverse complement strand
ATCGCCCGCCTGCACAACCTCACCCTCGCCGGGTGACGAAGAAACCAGCAGGGTCCCCCAGCACATCAAAGATCATTTACGGGACAGCCCTTAGGCTTCAAACGCCTCAGAATCCGCTGGGAACGACGAGCCCACATCCACGAAGCCTTCCTCGAACTGGCCTGCTGTCTCATCACCCACCGCCAACTCAACTCACTGTGTTAGCCGTTGTGCGAGGGCTGTGCATGGTGATGAAGACTGTGGGCATGGAGTTCTTCTGCTACCACCGCGATCGGCCCGGCTCCGTGGCGCTGCGTAAAGAGCTGCTGGAAGAGCACTGGTCCTACATGGACCGGTACGCGACGGAGATGATCGCCCGCGGCCCCACCCTCACCAGCGACGGCGACGCGCCCACCGGCAGCGTGCACATCGTCGACCTGCCAAATCCTGCCGCGGCCCGCGCGTTCGCCTTCGGCGAGCCTGGCTACCAGGCAGGTGTGTACCGCGATGTGCTGCTGCGCCGGTGGCGCAACATGTTGGGGCGCACCATGTGGGATTTCCCCGGTGGCCGGACCGGTGGCAACCGGTACCTGGTGCTCGGCCTTGGCACGGGGCAGGCCGCCGACCTTGCCGTGCCGCCCGACCAGGACGAGTTGGTCGCGTACGGGCCGCTGCTGTCTGACGACGGCGCCACCTGGCTGGGTACGGCGGTGCTGTTGCGGGCGCCGGACCCGGACACGGCACGTGCCGTCCTGACCCCGGACCGGTACGCCGACATCGAGGTTCACAACTGGCAGTTCGGCGGGCGGCCGTCATGAACCGAGATGTCGCCGACCTTCCACCTCATTGTGTGAGAACTCCTCACGGAATGATTCACAAGGCCTAGTCGGGTCCCGGGGCGGTGGGTAGCAGCCGGGTGCGAGGATGCTGTCGTGTCGGATGCGATCGACGCGGTGGACTGGGGCGCCATACCGGGCCATCCCGACTGGTATGAGACTGGTATGAACCGGCTCGTGCCGCCCGCGGTCTGCGCGCCCTGGCCGGTGCTGCGAACCAGGTGCAGGCGGCGGAGGCCGGCTCGCTGCTCGGCGGCGGCGGAATCGTCCATGGCCACAGTGCCGCGGTGTTTCCGGCGGCTGCGGTCGCGGCCCCTCTGCTCCTGGACATCGCTCAGCAGGGTCACCCGGCGGCGCGGGACACCGCGTTGTGGCTGGTCGATGAGGCCCTGTCGTCCTGTTCCCACGCCGAGTACACGCGGGTGACGACGCCCTACGGCACAGCGGTCCCGATCTGCTGCGCCATCGCCCACCATCTGCGAGCCCGCACGGCTCTCCTCGCCGGCGCTCGATCTTTCGAGGTTCGCTGTCATGGGACACCTGAGGGCGCGGCACCAGTGCTTCCTGAGGCCAGGGACCTCGCGTAGCTGCAAATCTATGCGCGATACATAGGGAATCCGCGTTAAGTCTGTGTGTGATTCGTTTAGACTGGGGGTGGAGGTGGAGCCTGTGGCCAGCGATGAAGAGGCCTTGTTCAGTGCGGTCGATGCCCTGCTGGAGCAGGTGGCGCGGGACCCCTTGCCGCCTCCTGCCGAGCGCAAGCGCCTGCGGGAAGCGGCCGGGCTGAGTCAGGACCAGATCGCAAAGGTACTGAAGGCGCGGCGTGAGTCCGTCGGCAACTGGGAGTCGGGCAGAACGGAGCCGCGGCCGCCGAAGCGTGCCGCCTACGCGCGGCTCCTGGACGGCTTCGCCTCCCGCTTCCCGGCCCCCTCCGTCGAACCCGCGCCGGAAGCGGCGGCACCCGTGACCTCCAACGGCCCCGCGGCGCCCGCGCCGGGAACACCCGCCCCCGCGCAAACCCGTCAGCAGTCCACAGGCCCTGAGGCCGTGACGACCCCTGCGCACATCCCGCCACACTCCGTTTCTGCCTCTTCCCGGCCCGCGGGCACCACGGGGCTTCCGCCGGTGCCTGGCCGGCCGGCCGTGAAGAAGACGGCGCCGAAGCCCAGCCCCGTCACGGCGGCCGTCGAGGCGCGTTTTGCTCACGGGCCGCTCGCGGTCATCGACGCCGATCCCGGCGGGCAGGTCGTCGCGTACTGCCTCGGGGGCCTGGTGCTGGACGTGCCCGCCAAGTCTGTTTCGGCCCTGGTGGAGTGGACGCTCGCCGAGGCGCAGCTCGGTGCGCCCAGGCTCAGCCGCCATGGCAAGGACGCCGATCCGGTCCTGGTGCTCACCGACGCGGCCGCGATGCGCTACGGCCTGCCCGCCCGGCTGAGCGATGCCGAGCGCCGGGCGGGCAGGCTGCCCGAAGGGCACAAGGTCCTCAAGCAGTTGGACAAGGCCGAGTGGAAGCTGACCAAGCGCGGGTTCGGTCCGTGGGCCCGGATCTACCGCCCAGCCGAAGGCGGCAGGCGCTCCTGCGTCCAGCTGTGCATCCTGGGCTGGGACGCCCTCGATGCCCGCTCCTGGGACGACGCGGCGCAGCTGCCGCCGGCCGAGCTGGCCCAGCTCCTGGGCACCTACGCTCAGCGGGTGCTGACCCCGCGCGGTTCCACGGCCGTGAACGGCCTGGAGCTGATGACCGCCCTGCACCCGCCCACGCGGGCGAGTGAGCCGGACCAGAACGGGCAGCGGCACAGCGAGCACAACCCCGGCTCCCTCGGCAAGGACGCGGTGGAGTGCGCACCGTGCGAGGCCCCGGACGGACACCCGCTGCTTGCTCACCTGCCGCGCTTCCACCAGCGCACCCCGGACGAGGTCCTGGTGGAAGAGGCGTACGACTGGGCGCGGCCGCTGACCGACGAGGAGTGCGCGAAGCGGTTCGTGGTGGGCATCGATGTGAACATGGCCTTTGCCGCGGCCGCCAACGGCACCGTGGTCGGCCTGGGCGCCCCGGTGCACGTGAAGAAGCCCGGTTTCGATCCCAAGATGCCGGGCTCGTGGCTGGTGGACCTCTCCCACATCGACCTCGACGAGCGCCTGCCGTCGCCGTTCACACCCACGGGCGAGCGGCCGACCGGCCCAGCGTGGTATGCCACCCCGACCGTGGCGTACGCGGTGGAGCTCGGACACACCGTGGCACCCGGCGAGGCGTATATCCGTCCCGACAACGGCCGCTACCTGGACGCCTGGTACCAGCGGCTGCGCGACGCATATGTCGCCACCATGGCCGACCTCGGCGTGAGCTCGGACATGGCCCCCGAAGCGTTCCTTGAGGCGATGGCCGTACACAAGCAGGCCGACCCGAGCATGGCGGTCGTCCTCGCGGCGATCAAAGCCACGGTCAAGGGCGGCATCGGCAAGCTTCGCGAGCGCCCCCGGGGCGGCGGCTGGCGGCCCGGCCAGCCGTGGCCCGCGCTTACGCGGCCGACGTGGCGGCCCGACATCCGCGCCGCCGTGATCTCCAAGGCCCGCACCAATATGCACCGCAAGATGCTCAAGACGGCAGCGGCCACCGGCCAGTACCCGGTCGCGGTCCTGTCCGACTGCGCCGTGTACGCCTCCGACGGCCCGAGCCCCCTGGACTTCCTTCCCTATGAGGGCGGCAAGCCGCTGCCGGGCGGCTTCCGCCTCGGCGTGAGCCCAGGGATGGTCAAGCACGAAGGCACCCAGACCACCCTGTGGGGCGAGGGCGCACGGGAAGAGCACGGCCAGGACCTGAATCTGGCCCGCTACATCAAGGACGGCAACGTCACTCCCACCAAGGACAGCGGGGAGTAGTCATGGGCAAGCTCGCCGACAGCCTCGACAGGGCTGTGGAAGGTGCCTTCACCCGCCCCGTCCCCAAGTCGGCCGGGGCGCAGATGCGCTACCTGGTCAAGAAGCTCAAGGGCACCAGGGCGGTCGCCGACCTGCTCGGCATCGACATCCGCACGGTGGAGCGGTACGTCAAGAACGAGATCAGGCACCCCCGCAAAGCCCTCGCCGCACGCCTCGAGGCAGAGGTGCGCAGGCGGTGGCAGCCCAGGATCCGGGAGAAGGCGAAAAGGGCCGCGGTCACCACCGGCGGCATCGTCATCGACACCCGTGCGCGTTTCGGCTACACCGCAGCCCCGGGCAGCACCGACGACGCCCGCCTGCGCCACCTCACCCAGGCCCTGCCCCCGCAGTACGCCGCCCGCCTCTTCGAAGCCCAGGAACAGGGCGCGAGTGAGCGGCAGTTGCTGGACATCGCGGCCGAGGGCCTTCAGGAGATCTACTTCAAGGACCGCGGCCGCCGCGCCCATGGCCTGCAGGTCGAGTTCACCGATATCGACTACATCGACGTCGAGCTGTAGATGCGGACACCCGAACGTGTACACCTGCGCTGCTGTGATGAGCCGAAGCACGTTAGTTGCCGTCGCCGTGTCCGGCGCGAACATGCACGACAGCCTCGCCCTCAAGCCGCTCATCCGCGGCATACCCGCCGTCCGGTCCCGCCGGGGACCACGGCGGCGCCGACCCGTCAAACTCCGCGCGGACAAGGCGTACTTCTCCGCCGAACACCTGGCCTGGCTGCGCGAGCGCGGGCTCGTCGCGCGCATCGCGCGGCCCGGCATCGAGTCCGGCGAACGCCTCGGTCGGCACCGCTGGTCGCGGGCCGGCGTCTGGGGTGCGCGGTGGCGGGCGACGTAAGACGCTTCGATAGATCAGCACCCACGACCGGCAGCATGCCGCACGAACATCAAGTCACGTGAGACAACCTCTAAGCCTTGATTGGTGCGGCCGACCTGGCGGCCTGCTCGATCTTCGCGCAGTAGGCTGCACGGGCTTCCTCGTCGATCTGCTTCTCGAGTTCGGCGCGCAACCCGGTCCGGCCGTCGAGGCCCTCGCGCAGGATATCGGCGTGCCCGGCATGCCGGATGGACTCGCCGAGGACATGGACCATGATGGCGAACAGGTTCGTGTCGGCATAAGGCTCCGGCCACCACGGCACGTGGCCGGGGGCGTCGAGGGGAAGCTCGTTGATCGTCGCGTCCGAGTGTTCCCACGTGCGCCGGTAGAACCCGATGATCTGATCGCGGGTCTCGTCCTCGGTCGCCCACAGATCGCTGCCGTTGGAGTCCTGCCACCGGGGCAGCGGTTCCGGGGAAGGGCGGTCGAAGACCTCGCCGAAGTACCTGGCCTCGACGGTGGCCACGTGTTTGACCAGGCCGAGGAGGTTGGTCCCGGTCGCTGTCAAAGGCCGGCGGGCGTCGTATTCGGACAAGCCGTCGAGTTTCCAGAGCAGCGCCTTGCGGTCCCTCCGCAGTCTCCCGTGCAGGTTGTCTTTCGCGAATTCATCGATCATGCGGCATGAGCCTGCCATGGGCTGCTCGTGGTCTCAAGATCCCGTACGTGGTCCGCAACGACTGGCAGAGCCGAGGCCTGGCCATGGCCGCCGCCCTGACCTGCTACAAGAAGCTCGCGAAACTTGCCACGTGAGACAACCTCTTAGGCAGGCTTGTTGTCACCTGTTGGGCTGCTGTGACTGAGTGCTTGAGTTGGCCAGCCACTCGCGTTCACATCCCGTGAGGGAGCATCAAGGTCATGACGGGCTTGCCCGTACCGCCGGGCTCCGCGATGGCGAGGAGCCGATCGGCACCGGTGGATGCCTTGCCGGAGGGAAGTTCTTGCGCGGGCACCGCGAAGCACACCTCATTTGCGGGCGCCTGTTCGACGAACGGGACTTCTTCCACCGTGTCGTCGGTGGACACGGCCGGTGCACGAGCAGGGAGGGTCGGGAAGGTCGGAGCGGGCTCCGGCGATCTGCGACTCCGCCGCATGGATGCGAGTGAACAGAAGCGATGCCGTTGGTCGGCGGCCGGGTCGGAAGACCCATCCCGCCCGGAAGGTACGTCAGATCATGGCGAGCCGGTCCACCAGTAGCTCCACCCTCCGGTCGGCGTCCTCCGGCGGCAGCCGTCCCGCTCGGGTCAGGGTGGCCAGCCCGTGCAGGGCCGCCCAGAACACCTCGGTGAACAGTCCCGGGTGGACGCCGTCCCCGGCGACCTCGTCGAGGCTCTCCAGCAGGGCGGCGAAGGCGTCCTTCAGTGGCTCCGGGGTGTCCTCGTTCGCGAACGCCAGGCCGCCGTCGAGCTGGAACATGGCGTCGTAGACCGCCGGGTTGCGCTCGGCGAAGTCGAGGTAGGCGCGGGCGAGGGCGGTGACCCGGGCGCGCGGATCGTCCGCGGCGGAGGCCGCGGCCCGCAGCGCCGTGGCCATCTCGGCGGCGCCGATGAGGGCGACGGCGCCGATGATCTCGCGCTTGCCGCGGAAATGGCTGTAGAGGACGGGCTGGCTGTACTCGATGCGCTCGGCGAGCCGGCGAGTGGTGACCGCGTCCCAGCCCTGCTGCTCGGCGAGTTCGCGGGCCGTCGCGACGATGAGGCGTTCGCGGCCCGCGCGTTCGCGCTCCTTGCGTTCCTGTACCGACATGATTCGATCCTAGCATCGCTAGACAATCGAGCGGCAGCAGTACTAGCGTTGCCTCGCTACCTAGCAACGCTAGAAACCCGGAGGGTCATCATGCTCACCGCACTTGAGGTCTTCACCACCGTGGTCGTCGGCGTGATGGTGGGGGTGGAGTTCTCCGTCGCCTTCGTCATCAACCCGATCCTCAACGCGCTCCCCGGCGACAGTGGCCAACTCGGCCGCGCCCACGGGGGCCGGATGCTCGGCGCCGTGATGCCGGTCTGGTACATCACCTCGCTCATCCTCGTCGCGGTCTGGGCCATCGCCGGATGGCACCACCACGGCACCAGCCTCGTCGTCACCGCCGGCGCGCTGCTGATCCTCAGCGTGATCATGTCGATCCTGCTGCTCGTCCCGATCAACAACCGGGGCAAGACGTGGACCCCTGACAACCGGCCCGCCGACTGGAAGCAGCAGATGAACCGCTGGGACCGCTACCACTACGTCCGCGTCGCCGTCATCATCGCCGCCTTCGCCCTGCTGGTCGCCGCCCTCGCATGAACCCGCGGGCCGACACCGCGCAGGCGGCGTGCACTCCCCAACTCCGTGGGCGGGAGCGGGCCACCGAAGCCCCGCTCCCGCCCGGGGGCGCTCAGGGGCCGGGCACAGTCGCTGCCGCTCCGGGTCTCCGTTCCCCGGAACGCGTCTACGGGCATCCCCGCTGGTCAGCATGCTTTGCTCAACTGGCCAACTGAAGCGCTCAGTCACACCGCTTCGTGAGCCGAAGCACGATAGTTGTCACATAGGCAGGCTTGTTGTCACCAGCATCGCAAGAGTGGGTGCCCAACTACCCTTCGCGGCGCCGCCTGCAGAGGTCAGCGTGGCGCTCCGCGAGGGTGTGGTGACAGCTGCCCTGCGTTGCCCGGGCTAATGACAAGTAGCTTGCTTCGCCAGTGACAACTACGGTGCCTCGTTCACGGGAACTCGCAGGTCGGTGCGGCCCGGGGGTGACAACTACCGTCTTCGCCGCCGACCAGGCCGTCTTCGAGACGATCGCGACGGAGGCCGCCGCCCAGTTCGGCTGAGTCGCAATCGCCGCTCAGTCCAGCTGTGTGGACGCCGCGAGGGCGCATGGTCGAACTATCAGGCGGTAGTTCTTCGTCGCGGTAGACGTTGGGTGGGGTGAAGGGCCAGCCCGATTGTGACCTCGCCGATTCTCAGGGCATGCCCGGAGCGGCGATGCACTCGCCCTTTTCGTTTCCAGGCCCCGCACTGCCGGGCCGGGCCTCGCGACCACGGCACTTCGGTGCCAGTCGGTCGGTCCCCGGCGTCCTGGGAGGTTGGAGGGCAGTCGTGCCTCATCACCGCTCTGACCTCGCCAGATCGTTGGCCTGAACTATTGCGGAGGGTGACAGGTTGCTGGATGATTCTCGGCCGTGACGATCTTCCTCGCCGTCGTGCTCGGTGTACTCCTCTGCGTGCTCTACAAGCTTTTCATTGCTCCCCGTCGCATCGCCCGTTGGGTCAGGGAGAACTTCGTGGCCGCCGACTACGGTCTCGTGCCCCGCGAGGATCTCGACCCACGGCGCTCGGGTCCGCCCCCGGCGCCGTACCGGCTCAAGGAGATGCAGGCCGTGGCCGACGCCGCCTGGGAGGGGCACTGGCAGGTGGCCGAGACGTATGTCGAGGCGGCAGGCAAGGACTGGGACGAGCGCTGGTCCCGGATCGAGCTTCTGCAGCAGGTGGCCGGCGAGGACGACGCATGGCTGGGCGCATGGCGCGCGGCCAGGCCGGAGAACTGTGATGCGGCGACCATCCACGCCGGGCTGATGGTGCACCGAGCCTGGGAAATCCGTGGCACCGAGTACGCCAACAAGGTCCCGCTCGAGCGGATGAACCGCTTCCGCGCCATGCTCCCGGCCGCGATCGCGGAAGCGCGGCAGGCCGCGCTGCTCGACCCCGAGAACCCGGGCCCCTGGGTCGTCATGGTCACTGCCGCCCGCGGAGCCCAGTACGAGCACGAACAGTTCCAGCCGCTCTGGGACGGGTTGGTCTCCCGCGCCCCGTACCACTACTCGGGCCACTGGCAGGGTCTTCAGTACTGGTGCGCCAAGTGGTTCGGCAGCGACGAGTTGATGACGTGGTTCGCTGAGCAGGCGGTCCGGAAGGCTCCGCCCGGCAGCCCACTTGCCGGGATGCACCTGCACGCGCTGTACGAGCTGGTCAAACGCTCCGGCCCTTCGGCGCTGCCCACCACGCGTGCGGCGAAGGATCTCCTGGAGGAGGTAGCGGCTTCGCTCGCCGAGGTCGCCCCTGACAACGAGCACCTGCCCGCGCTGCGTCATCTGCTGGCGCACTACATGATGCGATCGAAGATGTATGCCGCCGCGCTGGAGCAGTTCCGTCTGATCGGCCCGTGGTGCGGCGCCGAGCCTTGGCGCAAGGACGGCAATCCGGTGGTGGCCTTCGAGATCGCCCGGGGCACCGCGGCAAAGCTGTCCGAGTCGACCCGCGTCCCGCGTACACGGCAGGCAAAGGAGCGTGACGGCGACATACGTGCTTGACGGTACCCGCATTGAAGGGACTCCCTGAATCTGGCTCTGATCGGAGTTCCGTGAACGGGTGAACTGGGCGGCCGGGTCACACTCGGCATCGGCGCGGGCGGCAACGGGTTCGACGCCACGGTGCTCGGCCAGGAGGCGTGGACGCCGAAGGAGCGGGCGGACCGGTTCGGCGAGTTCCTGCCGCTGCTCTACCGGCTGCTCACCGAGGACGCGGTGACCCAGCGGGGCGCGCACTACTCAGCGGTCGAGTCCCGCAACATCCCCGGCTGCGTCCAGCGCCCGCGGCTGCCGTTCGCGGTGGCGGCCACCGGCCCGCGCGGCTTGAAGCTCGCCGCGCGCCGCGGGCAGGCGTGGGTGACCACCGGCGACCCGAAGCTGTTACAAGTGGGAAGACTTTGAAGAGGAATGGTAGTGGCCGCACTCGTCTACTTCCGAAAGGTCTCCGAGGACGCGGAACTGGTCCGCTACGAGTTCGGGGACGATCCGGATAGCTTCTCGCGGCACTTGACCATGGACAAGCAATCTCACACGTCGTCAGCTGACGACGGTCAGATGGACTACTCGTTCCTCAAGGCGTCACGGAAGATCAACGCGATACGTGAGGAGCGGGGCCAGTGGCCGGGCCGTGGCATGAGCGCGAGTTGACCGGTCTCTATCACGCCTTCGGCCCGATCCCTCGTCGACCGGGGCGCTATCAGCGTCTCGGGCCCGTGGCACCACGAGCAGATAATGCTGAAGTCACAGGTCAGGCTGCGAACTGGACGGGCCAGCAGGACCGTTGCGGCGCGACGCCGCGATCCGCCTCGTCCAGATGACCCGCGGTGGATCCCGCGCCGCTGCCGCCCGCTGCCTCGGCATCACCCCCGGCGCCCTGCAGTCCGCGACCGTCACCATCCGCGCCTGGCAGAAGCAGCCGGGCAACGCCGAGGCGTACCAGGACGCACTTCAGCGCATCGCCGAGATCGCCTCTGGGGGGACGCAGGCGCAGGGACGACCTCGTGGCCTGCAAGTATGTCGTTGTCATGAGTGGTTTACAGGGAGGGACGACCGTGAGGGCTTTGGTAGAGGAGGAGATCGCGGAAACGTTGCGCGCTGAGGGTGGCGAGACGGCCCGTCTGTACGTAGCTGGCTGCGCCGAGCGCATGGCACCGCTGTTCCTGGGGTTGTAAGCCAGCGGAACAGGCCGGGACGCCGACCTGGCCTTCTTCGTGGAGTCTGTACGCGAACTCTGGTTCGCCGACCGACCACTCTCCGACGCGTCCGAGCGCGTACGCATGCTGGAACAGGTCCCCGAGCTTCAGCCGAGCGACGAAGGGATCTCCGACATCGCCGGCACGTACACCTTCTTCGCGCTCTCGTCCTGCGGTACGCCCTGCTGGCCAACCGCTCCGGGAGCGCGGATGCAGCGTCCTGCGGTCATGCGATACTCACCGCGATGGGGATGCTGGATCAGAACGTGGGAGGCGCCGCCTTCCGTACTCAGGAGGAGCAGCTTCAGCTCCTGTCGGTGTCCGGTGATGTCGGAGGGCTCTGGGAGGCGAGCGTCGAGGCGGGGCGGGAACGATTCCGCGTCGTGCTCGGCCGTACCGCACGCAGCTCAGGCTGACGGCACGGCGACCCGACTCGGATCGTGACCTCACAGCGGTAGGCGAAATGAGCGCCGTAGTTGGCCCGGGTAAGCGCTTGGGTGGCCCGCAGCCGGGGGGGGGCTCCGGTTGGACGTTGATCACTCCGATGCGGACGGGGGCGGTGGCATGCGGCAGGATGCGGACGCATGACCCTCGCGTCGCGAATCACCATGCCGGGCCAGGTCTGGTCCGTGGCCGCGTTCGATCCGTCCGGTCCGCTCTACGTGACCAGCTATGGGGCGAATCCTCTGGAGACGGTCGTGACGGTGGTCGACCTATCGGGCGCGGTGGCATGGCGGCGAACGTACCCCGGAACGGGCCGTCCGCGATCGCGTCTGTCAGCGGAAGGCATGCTCTGGGTCGCGTACCCGGGTCGGAATGGCCGGCTCCTGGAGGGTGTCCTGCCGGATGGATCCATTGGTGCGACCGTGCGCCCGGACTGCGACCCCAATGAGGAGGTCGGCGCGTTCGTCCTTCTCGACGACGGCTTCTGTATCGCCTGGGTCGGCGCCTCCCGCCTGCTCCGGGCAGGACGAAGCCAGCAGGCCTCTGTGCCGCAGCCTCGCGTGGCCCGGTA
Source organism: Streptomyces sp. NPDC001514 (assembly GCF_053597075.1). Taxonomy (NCBI): domain Bacteria; kingdom Bacillati; phylum Actinomycetota; class Actinomycetes; order Kitasatosporales; family Streptomycetaceae; genus Streptomyces; species Streptomyces sp. NPDC001514. The sequence continues at coordinate 9,948 of NZ_JBSFHO010000058.1, read as the reverse complement.
CACGGGGGAGGGAGCGTGCCTGTGGTCGACGCCGACCGTGCTTGGCGCGGTGTCGCATCCGGGTGTGATGGAGGTGGGGCGGGATACCGGTTGGGCGATGCGCCCGCGTCGCCCGTGGACGTCGGAGGAAATCGGTGTCGACCACTGGGAGTCGCTGCTTGTGTCGGGCGACCGGATCGCGGCCAGCTTCATCGATACACGAGGTGGGATAGGGCGGACGTTCTTCCTCGACTTGGACAGCGGCGCGATCGTCTCTGCCACCTCTCCCGCTCCCACAGGTCGGAAGGCGATAGCGGGTCCGGGCGAGTTCTTGATCGGCTCCCAGGGATACGGGGCGTTCACGACAGGCCGCTATGACCGAGACGGCGGCGAAACGGCTCGGTGGGCCAGCCACGGGGCGATGCTCGTCAACGAGCAGGGCACCATCTGCGGCCCCGAGCTCGAGAACGGCCTGCCGTCAAGGTCACGATTCCGGCGGCTTGCACCGGACAACACCCTGCTAGACGGACCTGCGCTGACGGGCTACTACACGTCGTGTCCCGCGATGGACCGCGAGGGAACCACTGTGTTCTGGCGCGACGGCAAGCTGCTCGCCGTGGACGCGGACCTGACTGAGCACGAACTGTTCACGATGGACGACACCCGGAAGGTCATCAGCCGTGCACTGCTGTTGAGCGACGGCAGCGTCGTCGTGTCCTTGGACAGTGAGGTGCTCGCGTTCCACACCCCGCTGGGCCCCCTGGCCGAGGGCCCCTGGCCGTGCGGGGATGCGAACCTTCGGGGCAACCCCGTGTTGGGCTGAAGCTGGCCGGCAGGGGAGGGCAGGCCTCGCGGGGCGGACGCACCAGAGCACTGTGCGGACCCTGCGGCGGCGGTCGCGACTCCGGAGGTCCGCAGGCCTGCGAGGCCTGAGCACGTACTTGTCCGGTCGGGCCAACTAGAGCGCTCAGTCACAGCACTTGTGACTTAGCGTTGCAGTTGGCCGATTAGCGCTCTGCTTGGCCGGTGTTTGCGTTCTAGATGGCCGGCAGGTTAGCGGCTGGGCCTCACCGAGTGACCGGGTTTCACGAGAGTCCGGCCGCCGGTGGCTGGAGCGGTTTGTGCTGGTGGCACAGCTTCTGAGCTGAGGCAGGGTTCTTTGGCGGGGCGGTGGTGGTCACACTCGTCTCGCTTGCTGACCTTGTTCAGCTACAGGCTGTCCGACGTGTCCGACCGCCTGGAGAGCAGCACGGGCTGGCCCCGCCGCCGGGTGGCGAGGTGGAGGACGCCCCACACCGGCGGCGGCTTCGGCAAGCTGAATGGCGAGCCGGACACCGTCTTGGCCTTCTGAGTGTTTACCTCACGGCCGGACGCGCGCGTACGACCGTGCCGTAAATGCGATGACCTGCGATGACGGGCCGTGGCACAGTCACCGCATGTCCAACGACATCGCCTATCCCGTCTTCCGTACCCCCGACCCCGCACTCGCCCTGAGCACTGCGCGCCGCCTCATGGAGTTCGGCCGCTGCGAGTACTCCGAGGTCTCCATGTACGCCGAACTCCGTTCCATCGCCGAGGTTCGGCGGGTGGCGAAGGAGCTCCCCGGGGGGTGGTTCCGGGGGCAGGAGGAGTACGGGGAGTTCGACGGGGTGCCGTTGGAGGACCAGCCCGCGCTGGTCGTCGGGGTTCAGGGGTCCGGTCTGCCGGCCGACCCGTCTGCGTACGAAGGGCGGCTGCCGGTGGAGTGCGAGCTTCGCGACCTGCCGGTCGGTAGCACCGAGGACGCCTTTACGGCGGCGATCGGCCCGAACGTGGGCGAGATCAACTGGGAGAGCCTGTGCTGGCCGGACGCTCCCGAACTGGGCTTTCTCGGCGAGTCCAAGCACGCCGAGGTGACGCTCCTCCTCAACACCCGCACCCGCGAGCTCGACGAGCCCGCCGCCGACCACACCGTCCTAGTCCACGTCCGCAGCGTCAGCGTCGACGGCCGCCAGATGCGGGAGTCGTACGCGCGCTGGCTCGCCGAGCAGGTGGGTCTCACGGTCATCGGGCCCGGGCAGCGGTGCTGAAGCCGGCCGGGCCGCCTCGCCGGGTTTCGGTGGCGGCCGCCGTCTACCCCTCGTACGCCCGCAAGGCCATGAGACGAGGTGCCGGAAGTGGACCCTGGTTCGTCGGATCACGAGGCCCATATCTACGGCGGACTCAACGACTAAGGCCTCCGCGGCGGCTGACTCCCAGACAACGAGGCTCTCAGGCCCGGGCCGCTGTCTGAGCCGGCTACTTGGCCGAACGGGCCAACTACGGCGCTCAGTCACAGCTGCTTCGTGACTGATTCCCAATGATGGTTGTCAACCATCTGGCTGCCCCACCCCGATCCACGGTCGGGTGATGTTCCCCAGCGCGGCGGTGAACGTCAGGGCTGCACATTGTGCTGGTTGTACATGGGCGCCCGGTTCAGTACTTCGATGTACATGATGCGGTCGTACACGACGTCCAGGACCAACATGCCTTTCTCGGGCAGGAGCGGCACGCACCGGTGGCCCTCGCCATACGGCTTGCCCTGTTGGCGCACCAGAGGTCATCGCCACAGTCGCACATGGAGACCAGACGAACATCTCGTATGCGGAGTGCCAACTCATGCTCCCCCTCGACCTCCAAGAGGGTGGTCAGCTCGGCGATGAGGTCGGGGAAGGCGTCACGAACGAGGGGATAGTCCTGCTCCATGCTGGGAGAGTAGCCGGAGCGTTTCTCCGAGCGCGTTGCTGGCCAACTCGGGTCAGCGAGCACGCTGGCAGGTGATCGTCATCATTGGAATGCTCCCGCAGGGGCGGCTGGACGCTGTAGTGGCGCTGGTCTCGGATGAGGGCCCACAGGACGTCGAGGCGGCGGCGGGCGAGGGCGAGAACGGCTGCTTGTGGCTCTTGCCTTCGCTTCTCTTGCGGTCGTAGAAGGCTCTGGATGTCGGGCAGACGCGGGCGGCGATCTGAGCGGAGAGATAGAAGACGCGCAAGAGTCGGCGGTGGTAGCGGTGGGGCCGGCGCATGTTGCCGCTGATCCGGCCGGAGTCGCGTGGAACCGGCGCGAGTCCGGCGACCCCGGCGAGGCGGCCAGCACTGCCGAAGACGTCCATGTCGCCGCCAGTGCAGGCGACGAACTCCGCGCCGAGTGTCGAGCCCATTCCCGGCATGCTGAGGATGAACTCTGCGGCGCGATGGTCACGGAATCGGGCTGAGATCTGTGCGTCGAGGCTGGCGATGTCTTCGTCCAGGGCCAGCACTGACTTCGCCAGGGTGTGCACCACGGCCGCAGCCATGGTCTCTCCGGCGACGGCGGTGTGCTGGGCCTGTGCCGCGGCGACCGCATTGTCGGCCATGGCCTGGGCGCCACGGACTTTTCGGTTCTTCAGCCAGGTCATCAGCCGGCTCGTGCCGATCCGGCGCAGGGCTGACGGGGTCTGGTAGCCGGTCCATAGACGAGCGCGGCCCGGGAGGCGGCGTAGTCGAGGGTCCGTTCCAGCGCAGGGAAGTACTCAAGCAGCTGTGCGCGCAGCCGGTTGATAGCGCGGGTGCGGTCGGCGGCGAGGTCGTAGCGTCGGGCGGTAAGGATCTTCAAGTCCACCGCGATCTCGTCCCAGTCCTGAAGAGGCTGCAGGTCCCGGCGCATCCGTGCCTGATCGGCGATGACGTAGGCGTCCTTCGCATCAGTCTTGCCGTCGCCTCGGTAACCACGGGAGGCGTGGTGAACGGTGCGGCCTGGGATGTAGAGGAGCCGCTGGCCATGGCCGGGAGCAATCAGCAGAGCGGCCCCGCCGGCGTTCAGGTCGACTGCCCAGGTCACCGGGCTGCCGTCGGCCAGCGCCAGGACGTCGCCCATCAGGTCCAGCAGCTCGGACTCGTCGTTGGCCACCCGCCGCGAAAGCAGTCTCGTCCCATCCGCATCGATCACCGTGCAGTGGTGCGCGGCTTTGCCGGCATCCGTCCCCGCCCAGAGCTCGGGCACCCGAGCCTCCCTCGTCGATCGGTTGACTGGTCCCGGTAGACCACCACGCCGACGTGCCCTTACGAAGCGATTTCTGTTCGCTCATCCCAATGAGTGGCCGTGTCGTCGCGGGGCACTGAGCGGCCAATCAGTCAAAGCCACACGTACGGCATGAGCGCTTCCTGCCACGCCCAGACCCCTGGGTCTCCCGATCGTACGAAGGACCGGAATCAACCCGCCAACAAGGTAAGGAGCACTTCAGCCGGTGAGTTGGCAGTTGATCTGGCGAGTTGAGCATGTCGAGTCCAGGGTGTCGGCGAACTGATCGGCCAACGCGTTGATCTGGAGCTGGAGAACGTGGCGGCGGGCTTTGCCGTTCCGTCGGGGCCAGAGAAGGCGGCGTGCCTCGCTGATCAGCGGCGAAGGGCTGCGTCGAGCTGGTAGTAGAGCGCGTCCAGCCGACTACGACCAGGGCTGCGAGCCGGCATCCGCCGCACAAGATCGCGAACTGCCGGCGAGGCGTGCTCGATCGCCCATCGGATCTCCTCGTCACCGACCCTGGCGTCATCGCCCGCCGCGAGCTCACGAGCGCGCGCCTCGTAAACCGCAGGCCCAAGGGCGTGCTTCGACTGGTGAGCGGTGGCCAATGGGTGGATGTACGGGGTCGCCGCTGCGTAGCACGCGGCGCGGGCGGCGGCTGTGGCAGCCGGGTCGCCAACTTCGCGTGCGGCTGCGTGAGCCGCCCAGGCAAGGGAGCGCAGTCGCCCTGTCCGCTTCCCCTCGCGCACGAAGGCCCGGATGCCCTCGATCGCCTCGCGAGGCCGGGTGTCGCAGGGAGCCTTCGCCTCGAACAGCGGGAGCACCCGCTCGACGCAATCGGCAGCCCAGAGTCCGAGAAGTCGACGGTCTTCTTCGCTTATGGTCACCTTGTCCACCCGCACATCATGCCGGTTCGGGTGCTCCCTGTTGCTGCCGGCCACACCTCTGACGGTGTCGGCTCGCCCCAGTGCGGACCCGGGCGCCGCGATGCTCAACTCGCCGGCTGAAGGCTCAGTCACAGCTGCTTGTGACTGAGTGGGCTCCTTGGCCGCTGAGCGTGACAGCCGGCCACAGTGGCGCTCAGCTTCATGGGCCACGATTCAGCAGCCCAGGTCTATAACGGCCTGGGTGGGACTGTAAATCGTTCGGTGTAACTCCCGATCATGGAAGGTGCATCGATGACGAGTGATGACGTGACGAAGCCTGGGACTGGGGAGCCGGTGGAGCCGGTGCCGTCGAAGTCTGTGGACGACCGGCTGATCGATGAGTTGGTGCCCGGGCCCAGGCGGAGGGACTGCAGCTGACCGGCGAGGGCGGGCTGATGCAGCAGCTGACCGAAAGGCTGTTGGAGTCCGCCCTCGAGGGCGAGATTACTGACCACCTCGGCTATGACAAACACGATCCTGCGGGCAAGAGCGGCGGCAACTCCCGCTACGGCAAACGGGCCAAGACGGTCCTGACTGACGTGGGTCCGGTGGGCATAGCAGTGCCCCGGGACCGGGACGGCATCTCGAGCCGAAGATCGTCAAGAAGCGGCAGCGCCTGACCGGTGTCGAATTGCGGTCCAGGAAGATGTGCGGTTCAGGCGGGACCTCTCGCGTGCGATCACTGTGCCAAGCCCCTCCGATCCACTCAACTCGCTGAATACCGGCCTATGTTGGCCGCGCAAGAGCTCGACAGATCACCCACCGCAATGAGAATGGGAGGCCGCGGACGGACATGAGGGGGCGGCATGTCGGTGTATCTGTGGCGGGGAGGCGGCGGCCGCCGGCGTGAATGGATCCGCTATCTGGCCGCAGTCGCGGCCGGGGCGCTGGCGCTGATGCTGGCGGCGATCTGGACGTCCGGGCCGCTGGCCACCGGTATCGGTGCGGCGGTCACGACGGTGTACGGACTGGTGGCCGACCTCTTACGCCCGCAGCGCGATCCGCAGGACAGCGGAGAGCTGCTGCGAAGTCGTACCGGGCGGATCCCCCGCGTCCAGCACGTGGACCGTCCTGAGCTCGCCGGAGTACACGCCGCCGAGCCCGACCCGACGGCGCAAGGGGGCGGCCCGCCGCCGTACATCGAGCGGGACCTCCAACCGGAGCTGCGCCAGGCACTTACGCATGCCCCGTTCGTACTGGTCGTCGGGGAGTCGACGGCCGGCAAGACCCGGCTCGCCTACGAGGTCGCCCGCTCCTGCTTCCCGAGGCACGCGCTCGTCCGGCCGATGACGCGCGCCGCCCTCGCCGAGGCCCTTCGAGTGGCCCGGCGCAGGCGCAGGGCGGTGCTGTGGCTGGACGACCTCGAGGACTATCTGGGCGCCCAAGGCCTCACCGTTGCCGCCCTGGCTGGTCTGCTCGACAGGCGGACCGGGCGGGTCGTGGTGCTGGCGACGATGCGGTCGCAGGAACACCGCCGCTACGACGCGCGGGAGGAGAGCCGACTGACCGGCTCCGACCGCGACGCCTGGCGTATGCAGCGCGAGGTACTGCGCATGGCGGTCACGATCCGGCTGGCCCGGCGGTGGTCGGACGCCGAGTGCCGACGGGCGGAGCCGTTCCGTCACGATCCGCGGATCAGGCAGGCGTTGAACGGATCCGAACGCTTCGGCATCGCCGAGATCCTCGCGGCTGGGCCCGAGCTGCGAATGGCTGCGCGATCTCCATCCGCCCTACCTGGACGATCGCGGCCGACCTGCAGCCCGAGGACTTCGACGAGGCGATGCGCTGGGCGTGCCAGGCCGCGTACGCCACCAGCGGGCTGCTCATCGGCAACTACAGCCAGGGGTACGTCGCCTTCGACTATCTGCTCAACGCTCCCGATCTCCCTCCGGTGCCCGACCATCTGTGGGACGCACTTCTGGAACTGGTCGATCCGGCCGACGCTTACGACCTCGGCCTCGTCGCCCACCAGGAGGCACGTCTCACGCGTGCCGTCACCGCGCTGGAGCGCGCCCGGCGGGCGGGCATACCGGGGGCGGCGTTCTCCTTGGCCATCACCGTCGGGGACGCCGGGCAGCCGCGACGGGCCGTCAGCGAGCTACGGGACATCACCTACCAGCGAGCCGCAACCCTCGGCCCCGGACACCCAGACACCCTGGCCGCCCGGCATCAGCTCCCCTTCTTCACCGGCGAGGCGGAGGACCTGGAAACAGCCGCCGCGCTCTTTCGGGAGTTGGTCGAGGACACACGGCGGGAGCTGGGCCCGGACCATCCCGACACGCTGGCAGCGCGGCACCAGCTTGCCTACTGCACCGGCGAGGGCGGTGACGCCGACACCGCCGTACGGCAGCTGCGGGCGCTCCTCGACGACCGAGTACGCCTGATGGGAGCGGCCCATCCGCAGACGATCGCCACCCGCCGCAGTCTCCTCTGGTTCACCGGGATACGCGGCGAACTCGACCAGGCCGACCATGAGATGCGAGAGCTGCTGACCGATGCACTGCACAGCCTCGGGCCCGCCGACCCCCACACGCTGGCCATCCGGAGCAGCCTTGCGTCCTTTGCGGGCCGGGCGGGCCGGACCGACGAGGCGCTCGCGGGCTTCGACGCCCTGGCTGCCGATCGCACGGCGCTCCTCGGCGCGGACCATCCACACGTGCTTCACACCCGTCTTGACCAGGCCCGTGCCCTGGCTGCGGCCGGCCGGCCCGACGATGCCGCCGAGGCTCTGGTACGGATCACCGTCGACGCCCGCCGCATCCTGGAGTCGGGCCACCGGCATCTGCGCGTCGCCGAAGAATTGCTGGGTGATATACGCGGACAGTAAGGGAGCACGCCGGCCGACGCCCGTCCGGATACCGGGCCGGTCACCCTGCCGGAACAGGTTCCGCGCTCGGCTCACCCGCGTGGATGGAGACGTTCACCGCAGAAACGATCAGCGCGACAGGTTCTGGCGCAGTCGATGAGCGCTCCCGTCCACACTCACCAGCAGTGGGGAAATGGAGTACTGCTCCCGATGCTCATGGACCCGGGCACATTTCCCGTGCGTCGACCCTCCAGGCTGCCGCGCAGGCGCGCCGATGGTGAGCCAAAGGCGCGAGCACGAACGTCGCAACCGCAGCCACAGGCCAAGGGACGGCCCGAAGATGCGGGCCGATGGCTCTGAGTGCTCATTGCCCGCTGCGGATCTTGTCGAGCTTCTCGGCGAAGGCCTTCGTCTCCGCGATCAGCTGGTCGCGTGCGCTCTCCTGCGTCTTGTCACCCTGGTCCTTGAATGCCCCGCTGAAATGTGGCTTGAGTTGGGTCCACCAGCCGTAGTCCAGCATCGCCCATGCCTGCGGACACAACGGGGCGCGGGTTTTCGGCAGGTAACCCGCGCGGACCAGGGACCCGTGGAACCTCTTCGGGTCGCTTCCCTCGAGGTAGCAAAGGAAATTGAAAACCCGTTGCTGGGTGACGGGGTGATCGCTCGAGAGCCCCTCCAGCGTCAACTTGCCCTCCTTGCGGGCGAGCTCGTCGAAAAGGATTGCGGCTGCCAATGACGGAGCCGGTCCAACCTCGTTGACGGTGTAGAACGACGCGAACCCGTCGGCGGCGTCCTCCTCGAGGCCGAGGTTCGGAAGCAGAAGCTGACGCTGCAGAGCATGGCCCATTTCGTGGCCGAAGATGAACTGGGTCGACAGCGCGGTCAGGTCGTCGGCGTTGAACCTGGCCTTGGGGAACAGGGCGGGACGCTCAACGGTCTTGACCACGTTGCTGAGGACTCCTTCGATCTGGGTCAGGAACGGCGGGGGCACAAAGATCGTCCTGCCGTCGGGCTGGGTGACCGCATCCGTAACGCCCGGTGGGACCTTGTCGGTGACTTTCACGACCAGGTCATGCGGGAGGACGACCGACTTGTTCACCCAGTCGGCGAGCTGCTCGAGCACGCGGGACTTCCGGATCACCGCTACGGCCTTACGGTCCTTCGGCTTGATCGCGTTGTCCTGGTAGACGACCGTGACCTTGCCGTTCGCGTCAACCTTGTCGCCGTCGCCGCCACACGAGGCGACTGCGAAGCCGGCGACGAGCAGCGCCCCCGCGAAAGCAGTCCTCAACATGGGCGAGTACCCACCACTGTTCAGCACCCTGGTCAGCTCTTTTCCTTGGTCAAGGCGTTGGGGCGGGCAGTCCGGGGAGCGACCTCCTGATGCCGGAGGCAGGACTCGAACGTAGCGAGGCGGGACGGCGAGCGGTATCGCAGGTTCGATCGTGCCCACGGCCGGATGCCGGAGGCAGGACTCGAACCTGACACGCGGATTATGATCGACAGACCCATTGTCCGCAATGATCCATTTGTGGCGGTTTCGTCCCGTTGCGGGCCCGACCGTGAATTGAGATGACGGTCTCCGCGCTCCCGGCCCCGCGACCGCGACCCGGAGCATCAACTGTCTCGATGCACGGGCACCTCCAGCGGAGGAGACGCCGACGCGCTGATCCGCCCACTGCGCGCCCTACAAGGCCTGCGGTCCACTGGCCCAGCCCATCGACGCGGAAAGGACTGGCACACCACCTTGACCCGCGCGAGCCTCGACGGACTGAAGCCCGATGAGCAGTTCGTACGGCTCCTCACCAGCACGGGTGATGCCCTCGACGCGACCGCGCAGCACGCCGAAGCACAGCGCCGAGCGACGTTGTAGACGTCTGGCCTCCGTCATGCGGAAGAAGGGCAGCTGGACTACCGGCGAAACTCGCTGACCTTGCGGTGATGTCCTGGGTTGGTGCGCCCAAATCCCGGGCTTACCGGTGGGTCCTCCCGCCAGGAGGTTGCCGCGCGGTCAGGCCACCCCCAGCCGGATGCCGCACTCGCCGGGATGTCGGCCGGCACCCACCTCGTCACCACGGAGCAAAGGCTCCACGAGAGTTGTCCCGCGGAAGGTTGTCAGTCCTCGTTCATCGGAAACTCCTTGCGTGGAAACCCGGGCCTTCAGGCCGGGGAGGAGACGCATCCTTGGCCCGGAGTCGCGAAGCGGCGGAGCTCGCTGTG
>NZ_JBSFHO010000057.1:0-21281 GCF_053597075.1 Streptomyces sp. NPDC001514 | reverse complement strand
CGCGTCGGGGGCGCGGAAGGCCGCGACTGCCGCGGAGCAGGCCGGCATAGCCGCGGACAACGCCGCCAAGGCGGCCGGTGCCGCGGCCAGTGCCGGCGCCCACGCGGCGGCTGCGGCAGCGGCAGCGGCGGAGGCGGGTCGCTGGTCCGGCCAGGCCGGTGGCAAGGCTGCGGAGGCGCAGGCAGCGGCAGCGCGGGCACAGCGGCAGGCCGACCAGGCCACGCGCGCGGCCAACGCCGCCCAGACCAACGCCAACCAGGCGGCCACGGCCGCGCGCCAGTCGCGCAAGGCAGCCAATGACGCGGCTGCCCACGCCGAGGCAGCGGCCACGGCGGCCGACAAGGCAGCGGACGAGGCGGGCAAGGCGGTGGACGCCGCCAAGGAGTCGACGGCAGCCGCCAACGCCGCCACGCAGGCGGCCAACAATGCGCAGACGGCGGCCGAACAGGCCAGGACCGTGGCCGACCTGGCCCGCAAGGCCGACGCCGAGCGGCTGGCCGAGCAGGAGTTCGAGAACACCCTCGCGGCCGAGGAGGCCAAGAAGGCGGACGATGCGCGCGTCCTCGCCGGCCGGCGGGAGGCCGGGCGGATTCAGCAGCTGAACACCGACACGCAGAAGCTGTGGCAGGAGGCCGCCGCTGCGACCGATGTGAAGGTCGCGGCTGCCAAGGGCCGGCAGGTCGCCCTGAACCTGCTGGCCTCCGGGGATTCCTGGATACGCACGTCCGCCGAGATCACCCTGGTGGGTACCGATGCGGACGTGGTCGAGTTCGTACGCACCGGGCTGACGGTTGCCCTGGAGCAGGACGACCGCGCCGGTGTGGCGCACATCGCCGCCACCACGGACAAGCCGGCGCAGCAGCAGGTCGCCTTGGCCGTGCTGGACAAGCCGGTCGACCAGGTACGGGAGTTCCTGCGCACCCGCGCCTATCCGGGCAAGGAGGACGACGACCGCGTCGCCGTGGCCAAGGTCATGGCAGCGGGCGGGCCGGGCGTGAAGGCCGCCGGCAGCAAGGCCCTGGACGGCACCGCCGCCGACCTGCACCAGTTCCTGGACGTCGGTCAGCACAAGGCCCGAGAGGACGACGACCGAGTAGCCGTCGCCCAGGTCCTGGCCAACGGCGGCCCCGAGGTGCAGGCTGCGGCCCGGGCGGCGCTCGCGGGTCCGGGGTCCGGGCTGCGCTCGTTCCTGGAGATCGGCCTGTACAAGGCGCAGCAGCGTGACGCCAACGCAGCCGCTCACATCGCAGAGATCGACGTTCTGCTCGCGGCGGCCGCCCGGTCGGCGGCGACCGCCCAGAAGGACGCCGCAGAGGCCCAGCGCGTCGCGGCGGAGGCCCGTAAGAACGCCACGGACGCGGTCAAGTGGGCCGACAAGGCCAAGAAGTCCGCCGCGGAGGCTTCCAAGTACGCCCAGCAGGCCGATAAGTCGGCCGACCAGGCGGCTGCTTCGGCAGACCGCGCGGCAGAGTCGGCCAAGAAGGCGCAGAACGCCGCCGCGGCGGCCCGTAACGACGCTCAGGCGGCGAAACGCTCCGCGGAAGCGGCCCAGCACTCCGCGAGCCGGGCGTCAGGTTATGCCTCGCAGGCCAGCACCGCTGCCTACCAGGCCGGCCTTTCGGCGCAGGCCGCGGGCAAGGACGCCACTGCGGCAGCCAAGGCCTCGTCCGAGGCGTTGAAGATCGCGGCCGACAAATTGGTCGCGGAGCTGAAAGCGCAGGTGGAGAAGGAGCTCCGCGAAGCCAGCAAGCCGATGTCGGACAAGGAGCTTCACAAGGTTCTCGAGAAGCGACTGGTCGAGTACCGGTCGGCTCTCCTGGCGGACGGCGGCCTGAAGCCGGGCGAGGTGCTCCTGGTCTGCGGCTCCGACGGCGCCGGTGGAATGGGCTGCATCACCAGCACTTACCTCGATCGCCTGATCGCCTGGTACGTCGGGGCGGAGGAGATCGAAGAGTGCCTCCAGACGAAGAAGCCGTCCTGTCTCTCCGGTCTTGCCCTCCACGCCCTCAAGATCAAGGCGCTGAAGAAGCACAGGCCGTCGTGCCCCAAGGCGGGTTCGCGGTCTGTGGCACGTGCCATGACGGCCGGATTCCGGACGAGGCCGGCCGAGAGCGTCGCCTCGGGTGTTCGGGTGGCCGACGCCGGTATGCGTCCGATGGCCACCATGGCCTCCGGGTCCCCCAGCACGCCCCCCTGCGTTCCGTGGATCTCTCCCGGTTCGCTTCCGGCCGCCGAAGAGCGTGCTCTCAACGACGCATTGGCCCACCTCGACGCGGGTACCGTGCCTACCGGCCCCACTGCGACCAAGTGGGGCACCAAATTCAAGAACTGGGCCAACGACCTTCCCGGCGCCCAGGGCGATCAGTCGCCGTATCGCGAGTACCGAGTTGCGCCCCCGCAAGGAACCGGCGGCCCGGGACCGCTTCGGGTCGTGAAGAACATCCAGACCGGAGAGGTCTATTACACTTGGACCCACTACGGGGATTCCGGTCCGCCGGCGTTTGTGAGGATCCGGTGATGGCGCGATGAAACTTGAGCCGGGCCTGACTTTCATTCGAGCGCAGGACGCTGACGAGGTGGTGCGGGCCGCGGCATCGGAGAACTGTCCGCTGTATGAGTTCTCCACGGAAGGCCTTTGGGGAACGAAGGCATTCTTCGACGCCGTTCGCAGCACGCTTCCACTCGACCCGCCCATCGTGGGGTCAAGGAGCTGGGATGCCCTCTCCGACTCGCTCTGGGAGGGTATCCATGCGAAGAACTGCGGTCGCGTGGCCGTTCTCTGGCGGGACGCGACAGCATTCTCCGAGAACAGTCCGGACGATTTCCGGATCGCTGTCGACGTCTTGGCGGAGGTGGCCGAAACACTCTCGGACGAAGCTCTGACGGTGGGGCGGCCGACGGAGGTCTGCGTTTACGTCGGCAGGCACGGCGAATGAGTTCGGCGGGCGGTTGTCAGAAACTGGCAGCCGCCCGTCCGGCGTTCCTGTCGGGGCTCGCACTCGGCGCCCCCGAGGACACGGCGGAGTACGCGTCGAGCCGGCGGATCGCCTCCGCGAACGGAGGCGTCCGCCGGTGTGCGGCCCTCGTCAGGAGGGGGTGACCACGATCTCGCGCTTGAGGATCTTCCCCGTGGGGCCCTTGGGGAGTTCGGCGGTGAAGGTGACGATCCGCGGGTACTTGTACGCCGCCACTCGCTCCTTGACGTGGTCGCGGATCTCTTCGGCCGTCGCATCGGCGCCGCTGCGGAGGGCGATCACCGCCGCGATCTCCTCGCCGTGCACCTCGTGCGGCACGCCGACGACCGCGGCCTCGGCGACGGCGGGGTGCTCGTACAGGACTTCCTCGATCTCCCGCGGGTACACGTTGTAGCCGCCGCGGATGATCAGGTCCTTCTTGCGGTCGACGATGAAGTAGAACCCCTCCTCGTCGACGCGGGCCAGGTCGCCGCTGTGGAACCATTCGTCGCGTACCGCCTCCGCGGTCGCCTCGGGGCGGTTGAAGTACCCCTTCATCACGTTCTCGCCGCGGATCGCGATCTCGCCGACCTCGCCCGGGCATGCCTCGCAGCCGTCCTCGGCGACGAGCTTCATCTCGACCCCCCGGATCGGCATCCCGATGGAGCCGGCCTTGCGCGGGCGGTCCGGGTGGTTGAAGGAGGCCACGGGTGACGTCTCGGAGAGGCCGTAGCCCTCCAGCACGGTGGCGCTGAAGCGCCGTTCGAATCCGTGCAGCACCTCGACGGGGATCGCGGCGCCGCCCGAGACGGCCACGCGCAGCCGGGAGGCATCGAAGCCGTCGGGGAGCTCGGCGTGGAGCAGCGCCGAGTACATCGTCGGGACACCGAGGAAGATGGTGACCCCGTCACGGTGCATGATCTCCAGCGCGCGCTGCGGATCGAACCGCGGCAGCAGCGTCAGCGTCGCCCCCGCGGCCACGGCCGTGTTGAGCGCACAGGTCTGCCCGAACGCGTGGAACAGCGGCAGGCCGCCGAACAGGACGTCCTCGGGGCCGACGTGCAACAGCGTCTCGGCGGTGGTGGCCGTGTTCGAGACCAGATTGCGGTGCGTCAGCTCGGCTCCTTTGGGCGTGCCGGTGGTGCCCGAGGTGTAGAGGATCAGCGCGGGGTCGTCGTCGTCCCGGTCGACGGTGCCGGACAGCGGTTCGGCGGCCGTCAGCAGGTCGTGAAACGCCGAGGGTTCCGTCACCAGGCACTCGGCCCCGACCTCGGCGGCGGCCTTCGCGACCTCCTCCTCGAACAGCGGGAACGTCACTGCGACGCGGGCCCCGCAGTCGCGCAGGACGTAGGCCACTTCACGGGCCTTGAGCAGGGGGTTCATCGGCACGACCACGCCCCCGGCCCGGAGGATCCCGTAGTAGACGACGGGGAACATCGGCACGTTGGGCATGGTCATGGCGACGCGGTCGCCCGGCTCCAGACCACCTTCCTGCAGCACCGCGGCGAACCTGGCACTCGCGTCGTCCAGTTCGGCGTACGTCAGGGTGGTGTCGTCGTGGCGCACGGCGACCTGATCGCGGCGGGACGCCGCGGAGTTCACCAGGAACGCGGCGAGGTTGGTCATGTCGGCAGTCTCCATTCTGTTCGGCTCAGCCGTCGGCACGGTGCGGGCGACGGTCGCGGCGTCCGACGCCGGGGCGGGTGGTGCGCAGGCTCCGGGGCCGGATGACGTCGCGCGGGGTGATCCCGCGGCGTATCTCCATGGGGCGTGGACCGTGGTCGGCTGCACCCGGCGGATCGGTGTCCAGGTGGTGCCGGGACAGCCACAGTCGCAGCAGGTGGCGCCCCCGTTCGGGTTCGTCGAAGTCCTCGAACTCCGAGCGGGCGTGCATGACGACGTGGTTGTCGACCAGCAGCAGGTCTCCGGCTTCGAGGCGGAGGTCGAGCCGGAGACGGGGCGAGCCGGCCAGGGCGTCGAGAAGGTCGTACAGCTCCGTGTCCGCCGGTCCCGGCCGGGGTACGCCGGCGAGGCTCCGCGCTGCCTCCAGTCGGCCGCGGTCGTAGCGCATGCTCAGTGCCGCGCCGTACCTGGTCGCGAGCGGGGCGGCCAGGTACGGGCGCTCGCCGGGCGCATGCTCGTCACGCCGGTCGAAGAAGTGGGTTCGGTACAGGCGCTCCACGAGGTCCGGTCGGAGGTCCGCCACCGCGTTGTGGAGGGCGGCTGAGCTGACGAGGGACGTGCCTCCGCCGGAGCGGGCCGGCCGGAGGCAGAGCAGGCCGAGCAGATCCGACTCGTCGGTGTGGAACGGCACCCTCGTCCGCGTCCGGTAGCCGGGAACCGCGGAGCCGGCCGCCGTACCTCCGGTGTCCCGGACGTGGCAGAGCGTGTGGCCGTCTGCGTCCTGGGGGACGGGCCGGCCCAGGTACTGGCCGATGCCACGGAGGACGGCGCCGGCGTCCGCCTCGCTGAGCTCACCGACCGGGATGCCCTTGATCAGGACGAATCCCCGTCCGGATGCCAGCTCCTCGGCGATGCCCGCCAGCGCACCGGCGAGCGTGGGGAGCGGGAAGTCCGCGGCGGTCATCCTCAGGAGGGTGGCACCGCGCCTGCGCGCTGTCCGAAGCGCCGTCCTCAGCTCACCGTGCTGCTGGGCCGGGAGTCGAAGGACCCACTCGTCGCGGTCCGCGAGATCCGGGCCGTGCCAGAGGGCCGGACCCGTGAAAGGCTCGCAGGCTCCGTCCCCGATCTCCGTAATGTCGGCCATGTTCGCCTCCGTGTCATGCCGAGCCGCCCCGGGCGCTGCTGGAACCGGCATCCGCCCCGGGCATGCCGGGTCGCCGAGCGCCATTCGCCGGGGCCGCGTTGAGGGGATGCTAGGTTGCGCGCACCCCGAATGCTTGACGTGACGGGACGAGAAACTTAACTTCTGGGGACCAAGCGTCTGGAGTCCCCATGAGGCCCCTTGTCCGTACCGCAGCCCTGAGCGGCTATGTCGAGCTGAGCCGCTCTTTGGGCGTCGACCCGCACGCGCTCATGAAGCGCGTGGGTCTGGACACCGCGGACCTCGCCGTCCAGGACCGGTGGATCTCCGGCCCGGGCGCCGTCCGGCTCCTGGAACTCTCCGCGGCCGCTTCGCACCACGACGACTTCGGCCTGCGCATGGCCGAGCTGCGCCGCTTCTCCAATCTCGGCCCCATCAGCCTGGTCGTCCGGGAGGAGCCCGACGTACGCAGTGCGCTGGGACTGCTGCTCCGCCACGAGCACATGTACAACGAGCTTCTGCACGCGCGCCTGTCCGAGCGGAACGGCCTGGCCACCATCAAGGTGGACCTCCGGCTCGGCGAGACGGCGCCGCCGGCCCGGCAGGCCACGGAACTGGCCGTGGGCGCCTTCACCCGCATTCTGCGAGGTTTCCTCGACCCGCGGTGGCAACCGGTCTCGGTGTGGTTCGCCCACAGCGCTCCGGCGGACTCCGCCAGGCACCGCCGCCTCTTCGGTCCCGGGCTGGAGTTCGACCGCGAGTTCAACGGCATCGTCTTCTACGCCGACGACCTGGCCGCGCCCAACGCCATGGCGGACCCGCAGCTGCGGAACTACGCCCGGCAGTACTTCGACACCATCGCCGTTCCCCGGGACACCTCGGTGGCGGACCGGGTGCGCGAGCTCATCGAGGCCCTGCTGTCCACCGGCCGATGCTCGATCGAGCAGGTCGCCCGCAGCCTCGGCGTCGACCGGCGCACCGTCCACCGTCACCTGGCCCGTTCGGGAGAGACGTTCTCGTCGCTGCTCAACGCCACACGGATGCGGCTCGCGGAGCAGTTCGTGGCCAATCCCCGCCGCTCGCTGACGGAGATCTCCGATGTCCTGGGCTTCTCGTCACTGAGCGCGTTCTCCCGGTGGTTCCGCGAGCAGTTCGGGTGCAGCCCGAGGGAGTGGCGCAAGGAGCAGGGCCGCCAGCAGGACCCCTGCCGGGACTGACACTGACGGCAGCAGAACCCTGGCCGGGGCTGACACCCACCGCTGCAGGACCCCGGCCGGGACTGACACCCACGGAACCAGGACCCGGCCTGGGCTGCGCCCACGGCAGCACGACGCACGGGCGGCGCCACGGCCGCCGGTCACGACTGTCCCCAAATGACAAGTCTCCCGTCACCAGGGGTCAAGCAACCGTGTTCAACCGGTCCTACCTTGGCTGCACCGCTCAAGGCGGTCGGCTGCCGGAGGGGAGCCGGGCCGTTCCCCCGCAGCACGCTCCCCTCCGGACCAGCCGATCGCAGCCGGGCACGTGCGCCCGACGTTCCCCCTGATCCGCCCGCGCCAGTCCCTGCCGTCCAAAGGCTCTGACACCGCAGGTGCCGACGGTCACGGTCGGTGATCATCCGTACGCAAAGGAGTAGGACCGTGCATTTCCACGACGACTCGCTCTTCCCCGAGAACCAGGAGAAGCTGGTCATCCAAGCCGCCCCGTACGGGCCGGAGTGGCTGCCCGGCGACGCCGATGACCTGCCCCTGACCATGGACGAGCACGTGCAGGCGGCCGTCGACTGCTACAACGCCGGTGCCACGGTGCTCCACATCCACGTGCGCGAGCTCGACGGCAAGGGCTCCAAGCGGATGTCCATGTTCAACGAGCTGCTGGGCCGGCTGCGCGAGGCCGTGCCGGACATGGTTCTGCAGATCGGCGGATCGATCTCCTTCGCCCCCGAGGGCGAGGGGGGCGACGCCAAGTGGCTCGCCTACGACACCCGCCACCTGCTGGCCGACCTCACCCCGGCGCCGGACCAGGTGACCATCGCGATCAACACCAGCCAGATGAACATCGTCGAGATCATGACCGACGACGACCTGGAGGGCACCTCGATCGCGAAGCCGGACTACTACCGGGCCTACCGGGACATGGTCGTCGAGGCCGGCCCCGAGTTCTACCTCGAGCACCTCAAGCGGCTGCACGCGAACGGCATCCAGCCGCACTTCCAGCTCGCCACCCTCGCCCAGCTCGAGACCGTCGAGCGGCTCATCCGCGCCGGCATCTACACCGGCCCCCTGATCCTCAACTACGTCGCGATCGGCGGCGGTTTCGCCGGGCGGCACCCCGCCGACCTGATCGAGTTCATCCGCCGTGTTCCGGACGGCGCAACCCTCACCATCGAGAGCTCCATGCGCGCTGTGGCGCCGATGAACGCGATCGCCATCGCCCTCGGCGTGCACGTCCGGGTGGGCAACGAGGACAACCTGTGGCGGCGCAAGGGCGAGCGGATGTCCTCCGTCCAGCAGGTCGAGCAGATGGTCCAGATCGCGAACGCCCTCGGACGCGACATCGCGACCGGCGCGGAAGCCAAGGAGATCTACAAGATCGGCGAGTACTACGCCGATGCCGACGAGACCCTCGACCGTCTCGGCATGGTCCCGAACCGCCGGCCCGGGCAGCGCGGCTTCATGCTGCGCGACCTCAAGAGCTGACCCGGTCCCGCGCACCGTACACAAGCCCCCACACACAAGCCCCCCACACACGAGCAATCGGAGCAACCCTGTGGCCCACGCCGTCCGCTTCTACGAAACCGGTGGCCCCGACGTCCTGACATGGGAAAAGGTCACCGTCGGGGACCCCGGACCGGGCGAAGTGCGCATCCGGCACGTCGCCGTCGGCCTCAACTTCGCCGACACGTACTTCCGTACCGGTCTCTACCCGGTCCGGCTGCCCGACGGAATCGGCGTCGAGGCCTCCGGCGTGGTCGAGGCCGTCGGCGAGGGCGTCACCCACGTCGCCGAAGGCGATCGAGTGACCTACACCGGCAGCCCGCTGGGGGCCTACAGCACGGAGCGGGTCATGCCCGCCTCGCACCTGATCAAGCTCCCGGACGAGATCAGCTGCGAGACCGCGGCCGCGATGACCATGCGCGGCCTCACCTCGGCGTACCTGCTGCGGCGGATCCACCCGCTGCAGGCAGGTGACACCGTGCTGCTCCACGCGGCGGCGGGCGGCGTCGGCCTGATCGTCTCGCAGTGGGCCAAGCTGCTCGGCATCACCGTGATCGGAACGGTCTCCAGCGAGGAGAAGGCGGAGCTCGCACGCGCACACGGCTGCGAGCACATCATCTACTACCGGCGCGAGGACGTGGCCGAGCGGGTGCGCGAGCTGACCGACGGCGCCGGGGTACCGGTCGTCTTCGACAGCGTCGGCAAGGACACCTTCGCCGGCTCGCTGGCCTCGCTGAAGCGCCGCGGCCTGCTGGTCTGCTTCGGCACGGCCTCGGGTCCGGTGCCACCGATCGATGCGATGCAACTCGCCGTGAACGGCTCGCTGTTCGTGACCCGTCCGGCGCTGGCCGACTACATCGCCGAACCGGCGGAGCGGGACGCCCTGGCCGGCGAACTGTTCGGCCACGTCGCTTCCGGACGCATCAAGATCGAGATCAACCAGCGCTACTCCCTCGAGGACGCCGCACAGGCACATCGCGATCTGGAAGCCGGACGGACCACGGGATCCTCCGTCTTCGCCCTCTGAGGACAGTCCTCCGAGGACACCCCGCCACACCTCACCCAGGAGTGAGCACCATGCCCAAAACCCTCCGACCGAAGGAACACACTCCGGCCCTGGTGCGCCCGGACGTGCTCCGCACCTCCCTCGACGTCGAGCCGCTGACCTGCACCATCGGCGCCGAGATCTCGGGCGTGAGCCTCGCCGACGCCGCTCGTGACGACGATCTCTTCACCGAGATCAAGAGCCTGCTGTTGCAGTACAAGGTCCTGTTCCTGCGCGACCAGGACATCACGCGCGCAGACCACGTCGCCTTCGCCGAGCGCTTCGGTCCGCTGGAGGATCACCCGGTGGCCGGCAGTGACCCGGACCACCCGGGCCTGGTCCGTATCTACAAGGACCTGGACAGCGCCCCCGAGCACTACGAGAACGCGCTCCACACCGACGGCACCTGGCGCGCGAACCCGTCGATGGGAGCCGTACTCCGCTGCGTCGAGTCGCCCCCCGTGGGCGGCGACACGATCTGGGTCAACATGGCCGAGGCCTACCGCCGCCTCCCGGAGCACATCAAGACGCAGATCCAGGACATGCGCGCCCGGCACAGCATCGAGGCGACCTTCGGCGCGGTCATGCCCGAGGAGCAGCGTCACGCGCTCAAGACCCGGTTCCCGGACGCGGAGCACCCGGTGGTGCGCACCCACCCGGAGACCGGCGAGAAGATCCTCTTCGTCAACGCCTTCGCGACGCACTTCGTCAACTACCACACGCCCGCGAACGTCCGCTTCGGCCAGGACTACGCGCCGGGCGCGAGCCACCTGCTGAACTACCTGATCAGCCAGGCCGCGGTCCCCGAGTACCAGGTGCGCTTCCGCTGGCGCAAGAACAGCGTGGCCATCTGGGACAACCGCTCCACCCAGCACTACGCCGTCCAGGACTACTGGCCCGCCGTCCGCAAGATGGAGCGCGCCGGGATCGTCGGCGACAGACCCTTCTGACCCTTCCTTTTCCGTCAACAGCAGTTGAGGTGATGACAATGGGGTTTCTCACCACTGCGGAGCCCGCTCCGGGAAGAACCGGCTCCGGTTCCTCGGAATGGCCCGTGTCCCGGCGCTACGCCTGGGTGGTCTTTGCACTGAGTTTCGGACTCCTGCTCTCGGACTACATGTCCCGGCAGGTGCTCAACGCCGTCTTCCCGATGCTGAAGGCGGACTGGCTGCTCTCGGACGCCCAACTGGGCTCCCTCAGCGGCATCGTGGCACTGATGGTCGGTCTGCTCACCTTCCCCCTCTCGCTGCTGGCCGATCGATGGGGCAGGGTGAAGTCCCTGGTCATCGCGGCGACTTTGTGGAGCCTGGCGACCCTGGGCTGCGCGGTGGCTGCGAGCTACGGCCAGATGTTCGTGGGCCGGCTCTTCGTCGGCATCGGTGAGGCCGCGTACGGCAGCGTCGGCATCGCCGTGGTCCTCAGCGTCTTCCCGCGCGCCCTGCGGGCGACGCTCTCCGGCGCCTTCATCGCCGGCGGGGCCTTCGGCTCGGTCCTGGGCATATCCATCGGCGGCGCCGTGGCCCAGGCGTACGGCTGGCGCTGGGCGTTCGGCGTGATGGGCGTCTTCGGCCTGGTCCTCGCCGGCGTCTACGCGATCGTGGTCACCGAGAAGCGGCTGGCTCCCGGATCGGACCCCGCCCCGGGCAAGGCCGACACCGAGACGCGGGGCCAGCTCCGAGCGCTCCTCCCGAAGCTGTTCTCGTCCGTCTCGGTGATCAGTGCCTACGTCGGCAGCGGTCTGCAGCTGTTCATCGCGGGCGCGCTCATCGCCTGGCTGCCCAGCTACTTCAACCGCTACTACGACATGCCGACCGCGAAGGCCGGCGCGACCGCGGGCCTCTTCGCCCTGCTCATCGGCGTCGGCATGATCGGCGGCGGAATCGCCTCGGACCGGATCAGCCGGCGCGCCCCGATCCGCAAGTGGGCGGTCGCCATCGGCTGCAGCGTGGGCTCCCTCGTGCTGCTGATGACCGCGTTCCGCCTGCCGGCCGGCCCGGCGCAGCTGCTGGTGCTGGCGCTGGGAACCCTGCTGTGCGCAGGAACGGCCGGGCCGGGAGCCGCCATGGTGGCGAACCTGACCCCCGCGGCCATCGCCGCGACGGCGTTCGCCACGCTCACGCTGGCCCAGAGCCTGCTCGGACTGGCCCCCGGTCCCGCGGTCACGGGGATGCTCGCGGACCGGTTCGGTCTGCTCGGCGCGCTCCAGCTCGTCCCGCTCGTGGCGATCGCGGCCACCGCGGCCTTCCTGATCGGCCGCCGCCGGTACGACCACGACCTCCGCCGTCTCACCGCACCCGCCGCACCCGCCGCACCCGCCGAGACGGCGGAGCCCAAGGAACCGGAGCCGTCTTCATGACAGGGACCACAGAGCCGACGATCGTGATCGTTCCCGGCATGCGGGACCACGTCGAGGACCACTGGCAGACCGTTCTGGCCGAGCGGCTCGGCGATGCGGGCCGCACCGTTCGCACCGTTCCCCCGCTGGTGCGCAACCGGCTCAGCCGCGACGCCCACGTCGCCAACGTGGTCGAGGTGATGGCGCAGATCACCGGGCCGGTTCTCATCGTCGCCCACAGCGCGGGCGTCATGACCACGGTGCAATGGGCCCAGTGGCACGACGCGGACGTCCGGGGCGCCCTGCTGGCCGCACCCCCGGACTTCGAGACACCACTGCCGGACGGCTACCCCACCTCCGACGAGCTGGCGACGCACGGCTGGACACCGGTGCCCCGGAAGCCGCTGCCCTTCCCCAGCATCGTCGCGGCCAGTTCGAACGATCCGCTCGGATCCCCGGAGCGCGTCGCCGAACTCGCCCGGGACTGGGGGAGCCGCCTGGTGGAACTCGGCCCCGTCGGACACCTCAACCCCGCCTCCGGACACGGTCCGTGGCCCCAGGCCGAGGAACTCGTCGAGGCGCTCGAACACGGCTGGTGCGGTACGGCACCACGGCCGGCCTCGTAGGCCCGTAGGGCCCGTAGCACTCCCGCCCACCGCGCTGCCCCGGAAAGGCAACGATGAACACTGACACCGACCTGTTGTGGTCGCCCGGTCGCCGCGAGCTCGAGGACTCCAACGTCGCGGTCTTCATGGAATGGCTGGAAGAGGTCCGGGGGCTGTGCTTCACCGACTACGCCGAGCTGTGGCGGTGGAGCTCCACCGACCTGCCCGGATTCTGGTCGGCGGTGTGGGAGTTCTACGGGCTCGACGCCGTCACCGCCTACGACGAGGTACTGGGCGACGCATCGATGCCCGGAGCCTCCTGGTTCCCGGGCGCCCGGCTGAACTTCGCCGAGCGGTGCTTCGCCCAGTCCACCGACGCGCGTCCCGCGCTGGTCGCCGTGGCGGAGGGCGGCACGCCCGTCGACATCTCGTGGGAGCAGCTGCGCCGCGAGGTCGCGGACGTCGCGGCGGCCCTGCGGCGGATGGGGGTGGGGCCCGGTGACTGCGTCGCCGGATATCTGACCAACATCCCGCAGGCGGTGGTGGCCCTGCTGGCCACCGCCGCCGTCGGCGCCGTGTGGACGGCCTGCTCGCCGGACTTCGGCACCCCCAGCGTGCTCGCCAGGCTGGGGCAGGCGCGGCCCACGGTCCTCGTGGCGGCGGACGGGTACCACTACGGGGGCAAGGAGTACGACCGGCGCCCCGCAGTCGCCGAACTCCTGGACGGACTGCCCACCGTCCGTCATCTCCTCGCGGTGGACCATCTGTTCCCGGCGGCGGCCGAAGCGTGGTCCACCCGGCCGGACGTCGAGCAGAGCGTCTGGTCCGCGCTGCCGGCGGCCGGTGAGGCGCTCGTCTTCGCCGACGTGCCTTTCGAC
Source organism: Streptomyces sp. NPDC001514 (assembly GCF_053597075.1). Lineage (NCBI taxonomy): Bacteria > Bacillati > Actinomycetota > Actinomycetes > Kitasatosporales > Streptomycetaceae > Streptomyces > Streptomyces sp. NPDC001514. The sequence continues at coordinate 7,983 of NZ_JBSFHO010000057.1, read as the reverse complement.
CATCCGTTGTGGATCCTGTGGTCGTCCGGGACCACAGGGGTTCCCAAGGGGATCGTGCAGGGCCACGGAGGCATCGTGGTGGAACTCCTCAAGGCGCTCGGTCTCGGCGCCGACCTGCGCCCCGAGGACCGGTACCTGTTCATCACCTCCACGAGCTGGATGGTCTGGAACTTCCTCGTCGGCGGCCTGCTGCACGGCAGCACGATCGTCCTCTACGACGGCAGCCCCACCTTCCCCGACGTCGGCGGCGCCTGGCGCGTCGCCGAACAGACGCGGGCGACCGTGGTCGGGGTCGGTGCGGCCTACCTCGCGGCCGTGGAGAAGTCGGACTCACATCCCGCCGTCGAGTTCGATCTCCGTCCACTGCGCTCCATCCTCCAGACCGGGTCCGCCATGGCGCCGAGCACCTGGCGCTGGGTCCACGACCGGCTCGCCCCCGGCGTCTGGCTGCAGTCCATCTGCGGCGGCACCGACATCTGCTCCGTGCTGGCCGGCGGCTCCGCACTGCTGCCGGTGCGGGTGGGCCGGATCCAGTGCCCCGCACTCGGCGTCGCCCTGGCCGCATGGGACGACTCGGGTCAGCCGTTGACCGGCACGCAGGGCGAGTTGGTGGTGACCGCCCCGCTCCCGTCCATGCCCCTGCACTTCGTCGACGACCCCGACGGTGAGCGCTACCGCGCCAGTTACTTCGACACCTACCCGGGGGTGTGGCGGCACGGTGACTGGGTCACCGTCGATCCGGACCTGTCGGTGGTCGTTTCCGGCCGCTCGGACTCCACGCTCAATCGCATGGGGGTGCGGATGGGCTCCGCCGACATCTACGCCGTGGTGGAGCAACTCCCGGAGGTCGCCGACAGCCTCGTCGTCGGCGTCGAGCAGGAGGACGGCGGGTACTTCATGCCGCTGTTCGTCGTGACCAGCGGGGGCACGGCGCTCGACGACGGACTGCGGGAACGGATCACCACGGCCATCAAGCGCCGGCTGTCCCCGCGCCATGTGCCCGATGTGATCCTGCCGGTTCCCGCCGTGCCGCGCACGCTGACCGGCAAGAAGCTCGAGGTTCCCGTCAAGCGCGTCCTGCAGGGTGCACGGGTCGCCGACGTCAGCAGCGAGGGTGCCGTCACCCACTTCGAGATGCTTCGCTGGTTCGCCGGCTTCGCGGCACGCAGGGCCGAGGACGTGGGGGCGTGAAACACGACCGGATGGTCACGCACGCCACCGTGCTCCGCCTGGGCTCGGGATCACAACGGTGCTGCTCACGAGGCGGACGGAGTGGCTGCGTGGGACGATGAGAGCGATTGTTCCCGGCCAGTAGGTGGCGAGAGGAGCAGAGATGGAGATCAAGCCGCAGGCGGCCGTCATCCCCAAGGAGACCGACCATCTCGAGCAGGGGAAGTACGGCCCCGTCTTTCCGAAGACACCGGCGTGCTACGGGTTCACCATCGTCGCGAAGGTCAAGCAGGGCCGGGCCGGGGCGATGCGTGAGTACGGCAACACCCTGGCCAAGGCGCTGGAGCGGGATCCGTATCTTCTGGCACCGCTCAAGCTGCACTACCTGCGCTGGGTACTCTTCGACGACGACACTCGGTTCATGTATCAGGGGATCTTCGACACCGATTTCGACAAATACACCGAGGACGCCGTCGCTCTTTTCAGCAAGGCGGGGGTGAGCACGGCTTTCGAGAATCTCGAAGGGTTCCCCGAGGACTGGAAGACCAACCCCGAGGCGTTCGCCAGGTTTGTGCGTCAACATCACTGCCCGAGCTTCATCGAGTACGGGGAATATCCGTTCGTCACTGCCGACGAGATCAAGAAGGCTCTGCGGATCAAGAGCGCCCTGTCGGAGATGCTCGACCAACTGCAGTGAGAGCGGGATGTCGCAACTCGTCCCGCTGTGGATCGGAGCTGAGATGAGCGAGGTCCAGACCGCACGCACGTACAACCAGAACCACGTCCCTCGCGAGTACACCCCTGGCCGGCGACGGGTGAGCATCTACGTCTCGTGGAGCTATCCGGCAGAGGCGGGCAGGAACCCGGCCGAGCTGGACAACCGGTTCTCCACCATGACCGAGGTCCGGCGGGTGGCCTGGCCTGCCTACGAGGACCCGAAGTGGTCCGATCCGTTGCAGTTCCAGCAGGGCATCTCTGGAGCACTGGAGTTGTTCTTCTGGGCCTGGGTGCCGTTCCAGCAGTTCGTCGAGGAGACCACCGGACATCCTGTCCCCGTATACCAACGCATCGACCAGGCCGGTTTCCGTACCCCGATCGACGAGCGGGTACTGGCGGACACGGACACCTTGTTCGTGTTCGGTCTGGATCACATGATCACGGGACAAGAGGCCGCACCTGGGGAGGTCGAGGCACTGCGGGCTTTCCTCGGGCGGGAGGATGCCCGTCTGGTCCTGGGACCTCACCACGACGTGGGGGCATCGGACGATCTGACGGTGCGGGACGTGGAGTACCGCCATCACGGCGATCCTCTGGTCCCCCGCCAGCAGCGGTTCGCGGGCTCCGTCCGGGGCTTGATGCAGGGCCTCGGGGTACCCGTCGAGAACCGTTACGGACTGCGTCCCGCCGTACAAGAGCCGAAACGGATCGCCCCGTTCTCCGCGGTCAGGGATCTGGACGCGAAAGGGTGGCTGGACGGGGTGACGAACTTCAACTTCCACCAGCACCTCCCGCATTACGCCGTGACGAGCGACGAGCCGGATGTCATTCATCTGCTGGCCCGGCAGCCGATCGACACCTCCAGGCCGCATCCGTTCGTCGAGGCCGGCAACACCGAGTTCAACATGTTCCTGTGGATGCCCCCGCGCGGTGAGCGGGCCGGCGATGTGCTGCTGGCGGACTCCACGATTTTCAGTTCGTTGTTCGGCGGCGACGAGAGCCTGCGGAATTTCTGGCGGAATCTCGTCACGAAGTAGCGACGCGAGGAGGCGAGACCGTGAGCGTGGACAGGCGAGCCGAACTCGAGCTCGACGACATTCAGCGCGGGGTTCTCAGCCCTCGCCCGACCCCCTACCGCGCGACCTATCTGGTGTTCCGTGTCGACGACCGGGCCCATGGTCGGGAGCTGATGCGGCGCGCGAGCGCGGTGGTGACTCCTGCCGCCGAATCGGCCAGTCCCCTGGGGGAGACGTGGGTGAGTGTCGCGGTCACCTTTCACGGGCTGAAGGCTCTGGGTGTGCCGCGCGCATCGCTGGACACGTTCGCCTGGGAGTTCCGGCAGGGGATGGCGGCCCGGGCCAAGGCACTGGGTGATATCGGCGAGAGCGGCCCCGAGCACTGGGAAGCGCCACTGGGCACGTCGGATGTCCATGTGGTGTTCGCGGCGCTCGCGCCTGACGCCACGCGGTTGGAGGCGGCCCTCGATCGGGCCCGCCCCGCCTACGACCAGCTCTCCGGGGTGACCGCGATCTGGCGGCAGGACTGCTACGCGCTGCCCACCGAGACCGAGCACTTCGGCTACCGCGACGGCGTCAGCCATCCGGCCGTCGAGGGAAGTGGCATCCCCGGGTCGAACCAGCTGGAGGTGCCGTTGAAGGCGGGCGAGTTCGTGCTCGGCTACCGGGACGAGATCGGCGGCATACAGACCCCTCAGCCGGAGGTCCTCGGACGCAACGGCAGCTACGCGGTCTTCCGCAAACTTCACCAGCGGGTCGCCGCGTTCCGGCGCTATCTGCAGGACAACGCCACCGGCCCCGAGGACGAAGAGCTGCTGGCAGCCAAGATCATGGGGCGCTGGCGCAGCGGTGCACCGCTGGCGCTCAGTCCGCAACACGACGACCCCGCTCTGGGCGCCGACCCGCACCGCCGCAACACCTTCATGTACGAGCGGGACGATCCGGCGGGGTTCACCACGCCCAGCGGCTGCCACATCCGGCGGGCCAATCCCCGAGACGCGTCGGTGGCGGGCGAAGCGCGACTGCACCGCATGATCAGGCGCGGCGCCGTCTACGGTCCGCCACTGCCCGAAGGAATGCTGGAGGACGACGGGGCCGACCGCGGCCTGATGTTCGCGTTCATCGGAGCCCACCTCGGGCGGCAGTTCGAGTTCGTTCAGTCCCAGTGGATGAACGACGGCGTCTTCTTCGGCGGAGGCAGCGCCAGAGATCCCGTCACCGGATCCCACGACGGCGTCACCGGCTTCACCATTCCCCGGCGGCCGGTGCGACGGCGCCTGCCTCCACTTCCGCGGTTCGTCGTCACCCGCGGCGGCGAGTACTGCTTCCTGCCGGGCCTGAGCGCCTTGCGCCGGCTCGGCGATCTCCAGGACTGAGAGTGCGGTAACACGCGAAGCGCCGTGGCACCGCCCGAGGCGCTCCGCCGCCCGAGGGGACTTGCCTCATGGAAACCCTGCGCCTGCTGTTCAACGCCATCACGGTGATCTTCATTGCGGCCACCATGTTCTCCGCCGGCCTGGGCGCCACCGTCGCGGCGCTGCGGAGCATCTTCACCGATGTTCCGCTGCTGGTGCTGGCCCTGCTCGCCAACATGGTGGTCATCCCGCTGCTCGGCTGGGGCATCGGTGCCCTGTTCGGCCTGCCCACCGCGGCGTTCATCGCGCTCGTCCTGATCGCCTCCTCCCCGGGCGGCCCCTTCGGGGCGAAGCTGGCCATGGTGCAGAACGGCGACGTCGTCGCGGGCGCGGCCATGCAGGCGCTGCTCGCCACCGTCGGCAGCCTCACCTTCGCCCCGACCGTCAACGGCATCCTCACCGCCGCCGAGGTCGGCAACGGCGTCTCCCTCGATGTGGGGGCGCTGGTGCAGACCGTGGCACTCCTGCAGCTCGTTCCGTTCGCCATCGGCCTGCTGCTGCGCCGCTACGCGGCACCGACGGCACAGGCGTGGCGCCCCACCGCGGCCGCGGTCTCGAACGTGACGTTCCTGATCGTGCTGGTGGGCATGCTGGTAGGCAGCTGGCGTGACATCGTCGCGCTGCTCGGCTCACTCACCCTCCTGGCCGGGTTCGTCCTCTCAGCCGCCGCCTTCGCCATCGGCACACTGCTGGCCACGGGCCCGCCGGTGCGCCGCACCTCCATGGGAGGCGTCGCCGCAGTGCGCAACGCGGGGCCCGCCCTGGCCGCGATCGGCATCGCCTTCGCCAACCAGCCCGCCGTCCTGGGCGCGTTCGCCGCAGCCCTGCTGAGCGGCCTGGTGGCAGCCCTCCCGATCGCTACGGTGCTCAGCAGGCGACGAAGCGGCCCCACGGAAAGCGGTGAGACGCGCTGACCAAGGCAGGCGATCCGCAGCCGCTCGGGCATTTCGATCACGCTTGTGCAAGCGCCTGCTCGGTCCAGATGGTCTTGCCGTGTGGCCGAGTCGCGGGTCCCCCAGGCCTGGGCCAGTTGGACGACGAACAGCCCGCGCCCGCCTTCATCGGTGGTGCGGGCGTGCCGCAGGTGCGGTGCCGTAGTCGGTACGCCCACCCCGGCACCCGCGGCCGAGGGGCTGCGACGCAGAGGCGCCGCGGCCTGACGACCGAGGATCCGTAGTCGGTGGTGCGGAGGGCGAGGACGGTCAGGACGGACGTCGGTAGCTCCGCCCACGAGGCATCGCCACGGCGTACGCCCGCAAGCGCGGCAAGACCTCGCAGGTCGTCGGAATGTTCCCACCTACTGACATACCGGGGCATGACATAGCTCACGACGGCATAGTTCGAGATTCAACTACTTCGGGAGTAGTGTCGCCAGTGCCTGATCCAAGGCACCCGACCCCGGCCTGTTTGTGCAGGTCACGGGGCAAGCAAGGAGGAAAGGTCCATGGGATACAAGATTGCGCGTCGGGCTGCCGTCGTGGTCGCCTCTGCGGCGGTTGCCGCAGCCGGACTTCTCGCCACTCGAGGCTCCGCCTCGGCGGCGACCCTCACGACCGGCGACCGGACTGCCGCCGTTTCCCACGCCGTGCGGTCCGCCGTCACCCACAACGGGGATGAGTACTCGGTACGGGACGACGACATTCGTCGCCGCTGGGTACTCGACCAGGTCGACTGGGCCCGGAACCACGGTGACTCCTCCCCCGCGTGAACGACTCCGTTGGGAAATGCCCAGAACGGTCGCGTCGTGGGGTCATGCCGCGAGGGTGAGGCGGTTTAGATGGCTGACGCGCGTGGTGCCGAGTGGGGTGCCGTTGAGCCAGGCGTCGACGCGGATGATGTTGAGGGCAGCGGCGGAGAACACGGTGGCGAGGTGAGTTCTGACCTGGCCTCGGTAGGGAGTGCGCCGCAGACGGGTGCGGCGGACGGCCTGGGAGATGGTGCCCTCCACGCCTGCTCGTGTGTCGTAGCGTTCTTTCCACGCGTCGGTGTGCTGCTCCGCGCGTCGTTGTTCCAGGATTTGCTGCTGATCCTGGGGCAGCAGGGTCAGGCTGCGGCCCCATTTGCCGTTGGCCGCCTTGGTGCACCGGGACCGCAGTGGGCACGGGTCGCAGTCGGTGAGCGCGAAGTGCACCCGGACGAGTGGGGTGCCGCTGGCTTTGCGCTGTTGGGACCAGCTGACGCTGACCGCTCCTTGGGGGCAGACGACCTTCTTGGCTTCCCAGTTGGTGGTGAAGGCGGCCTGGGTCAGGTCTGGGGTCTGCGGGTCGCGCCCAGCGTGGTGGGTGTCCAGCCCGACGGGGCCGATGAGGTCGATGTCGTGGTCCTCGCGGGCGGTCAGGATGTGGGCGGCCGTGATGTATCCGCAGTCCACCATGTGCTCGGCCGGTTTCAGGCCCCGTGCCGCCATCCGCTGGTGGATTGTCGCGGTGACCTCGGTGTCGTTGACGGTGGCGTTCGTGGTCTCCACGTTCGTGATCAGATGAGGTGCGTCCGGCTCGCAGGTCTCACTCAGGTGGACCTTGTATCCGCACCAGCCCGATCCGCGTTTGATGCCGTAGTGGGCGTCGGTGTCATAGGGCGAGGACAGCCGGTCTCTGGCTGGCGGGAGGTCCTTGCCCTCCCGCCAGCGCACCCCCTTCCCGTCCCGGTGGTACTGCTCTGCCCAGGCCCGGCGCAGGATCCGCATTGCTGGCATCTCACGCAGCCAGGCCCGAGCGGCTGCGTCATCGACGGCGTCCAGGAGGTGAAACCCGTCCCGGCCGACTTGTTCGGCCCATTCCCGGCGGACGTTCTCCCCCTTGGGGAACCGGTAGTTGTCGACCTTTGCTCCGTAGCGTTCCACCCACCCGGAGTTGATCAACGGCGTCAGCCAGTCCGGGGCGGCAGCGGCCAGCGCCTCCAGCGCCGCCCGCAGTGTCTCGCCGACGAACTCCATTCGGTTCAGCGTGCGTACTGCGGCCAGCACGTGAGTGGAGTCGGTGCGCTGCCTGCCGCCGGCCCTCAGCAGCGCGGCGTCCGAGAGCCGGGCCAGCATCGCCTCCAGGACCCGCTCTTCCAACCCATGCGCGATCAGACGCGAGCGGAAGTCTCCCAGGACGGTGAAGTCGAATCCCGGATCATCCAGCTCCAGCCCCAGCAAAAACTTCCAGTCCATTCTGGCCCGCACCTGATCAGCGGCCTGGCGGTCGGACAGTCCTTCTGCGTACTGCAACACCGACACCAAAGCCAGAGCTCCCGGAGAGATCGCGGGCCGGCCCCGGTCAGGGAAGGCTGCGGCGAAGTCCTCGTCCGTGAACAGCGCACCGAGGACTTCCCTGATCCGGATGGCCAAGGTCCCCCTCGGGAACGAGGCTCGTACCACCCGAGCCGTCAGCTCCGGCACCCCGTCATCCGACCGCGACTCCAGCGACATCCCGCTCTCCCCGTCCCGCCAACGACCATAGCCACCGACAAGACCAACGACACAGCACTGCTCGAATCACGACTTTCCCAACGGAGTCGTGAACGCGGGGGCTTCTCGCTATGCCGGTTGGGCGTCGCGACGGGCCAGCCCGGCCCGTAGAACGTTCAGGGCGCCCACCGTGTCCGCGTGTGCCTGGTGGCCGCACGCGGTGCAGTGGAACTTCTCCTGGGTGGGCCGGTTCTCCTTGGCGGTGTGCCCGCAT